>NZ_JBFRCV010000002.1:0-443286 GCF_052113245.1 Arthrobacter sp. YAF34 | reverse complement strand
GGGATGCACACAATGCACAAAATTTGAAACCAGCTAAAAACACCAGACCACACCACGGGGTGGCGGGCCCGGCACAATCAACCAATTCAATACAATAAATTGGTATCAACAAACTTGGCACACTATTGAGTTCTCAAACAACAGACACATTCGAATACTTTTCGAAACAATTCATTTCACTGAATTTTTTATTTCGCTTTTCTTCGCTGCGATGTTTACAGCTTATTTCATTCATTTCCACTTTGCAAATTCGCGATTTTCATCCGAATTTCACCTTGTGGAGCGAATCCGCCCAGCATAATCGAAGCAATTTTCATTATCTGCGCCGAGCGCATGAAGAATTGCTTCTCATTTGTTGGGGGTTGTCACCACTCACCGGCGGCGACTCAGAAAACAATACACGCCCCTCCCCGGCCGCGCAAATCGGCCGGGAAGGAGCGTGCACACGACGTTTTGGGAACGCGTCAGGAAGCGGCGACTTCCACAGTTGCCAGGTTCTTCTTGCCCCGGCGCAGGAGCAGGTAGCGCCCGTGCAGCAACTCGGTGGCCGCAATGACGGCGTCGGGGTCGGACACCTTCGCATTGTTGACGTAGGCCCCGCCTTCCCCGACAGTACGCCGTGCGGCGGACTTGCTTTCGGACAGACCGGAGGCGACCAGCAGTTCGATGATGCCCAGGGCGCCGGCGTCAACGGTGGCAGACGGCAGCTCGGAGGTCGCCGCCTTCAAGGTCGCTTCGTCCAGGACGGAGAGATCGCCATTGCCGAACACCGCGGCGGATGCAGCAATGACCTTGTCCGTGGCGTCCACGCCGTGGACCAGCGAGGTCACCTCGTAGGCCAGTTTCCGCTGCCCTTCGCGGGCGAAGGGCCGTTCGGCGATGGAGAGTTCCAGTGCCTCAATCTCGGCCCGGCTCAGGAATGTGAAAACTTTGAGGCGGTCCGCGACATCGGCGTCGGCCGTATTGAGCCAGAACTGGTAGAAGGCGTACGGGCTGCACATGGCCGGATCCAGCCAGACCGCGTTGCCCTCGCTCTTGCCGAACTTGGTGCCGTCGGAGTTGGTGATGAGCGGCGTCCCCAGGGCATGGACGTGCTTGCCCTCCACTTTGCGGATGAGCTCGGTGCCGCTGGTGAGGTTGCCCCACTGATCCGAGCCGCCGGTCTGCAGCATGCAGCCGTGGTCGCGGAACAACTGCAGGTAGTCCATGCCCTGCAGGATCTGGTAGCTGAACTCCGTGTAGCTGATGCCTTCGTCGGAACTGAGGCGGGACGCAACGGCGTCCTTGCGGAGCATGGTGCCGACACGGTAGTGCTTGCCGATCTCGCGCAGGAAGTCGATGGCGCTGAGCGGCGCCGTCCAATCCAGGTTGTTGACCATCCGGGCGGCGTTGTCGCCTTCGAAGCTCAGGAAACGCCGGACCTGTGCCTGCAGGTAGCCCACCCACTCGGAGACGGTGTCCTTGGTGTTGAGGGTGCGTTCCGCCGTCGGACGCGGATCGCCGATCAGGCCCGTCGAGCCGCCCACCAGTCCGAGCGGCTTGTGGCCGGCCAGCTGGAGCCGCCGCATCAGGAGCAGCTGCACCAGGTTGCCCAGGTGCAGGCTCGGCGCGGTCGGATCGAAGCCGCAGTAGTACGTCACGGGGTCGCCGGCGAGGAGCTTTTCGAGCTCCGCCTCATCCGTGGAGACGTGGACAAGGCCGCGCCATTTCAGCTCCTGCCAGATATTGGCAAAGCTGGGATCGTTCTGCTGGGCATCGAGAATATTTAGCTGGGACACGGAATCTAAGTTAGCAGGATCAACGTCACCCGCATCGCAGGTGACCTGCGCAGCAGGCGGCCGCACAGCCGCGAGAGCCCGTAGCCGCACAGCGACGACCGGGCTGTAGCAGGACCGGGCCTATTCCTCGATGCCGGCCGGGACCCCGGCGGCGGCGATGAGCCGCAGGCGCTGCGTGGGCCTGGTCATGGCAACGTACAAGTCCCCCACCCGGCCGTGCTCGTGGTTGAGCATGGCCGTCGGTTCCAGGACCACGACGCCGTCGAACTCCAGTCCCTTTGCCTCGCGGGGGCTGATCACCACAATGTCCTGCGCGTAGCTGCCCGCGCCGGTCCCGACCCGGTGGCCGTAGACCGCCCGCAGCGCCGCGTTGGCCTCGGGGAGAAGATCGCCGTCGGCGATGACCGCCAGGAGGCCGCCCTCAATGGCGTCCAGCTCCTCCGGGAGCACCTCGACGAGCTTGCTGACGATCTTTCCGTTTGCGACGCGGTCGATGACGGGCGACCAGCGGCCTTCCCTGACCGCCTTGGGTGCCGACACCACCAGCCCGGCCGCGTTGGCCATCCGCGCGGCGGCCTCGGCGATCTGGGACGGCGTGCGGTAGTTGACGGTCAGTTCCTCGAGCTGCCAGCGGTCGCCGAACATGGGGCCGAGCGCGCCGTGCCAGGAGTTGGCCCCGGCGACAGAACTCGTCTGGGCGATGTCGCCGACTATCGTAAACGACTTCAGCGGGCAGCGCCGGACCAGCAGCCGCCACTGCATGGGTGAGAGCTCCTGCGCTTCATCCACCACGATGTGCCCGAACGCCCAGGTGCGGTCCGTGGTGGCGCGCTCCGCGGCGGTCAGCCGCGTCTCCCGCTCCTGGTTCTGGTCCACCAGGTCTTCGGCCGAGACGAGGACGTCCACGCCGGCGGTTTCCATGTTGACCAGGGTCTGCTTGGCGTTGGCCAGGTCGCGGGCCCGGTCCTGCTCCTGCTGCGCCAGTCCCCGGCCCGCGGCGGCATCGAGCTCGCCGAGCAACTCGGCGGCTTCATCGAGCAGCGGAACGTCAGACTCGGTCCACGGCGAGCCAGCGGGACGGAGCAGCAAGGCGCGTTCCTCCGGGCTGAGGTTCGGAGTGCACGCCTCGAGGATGGCGGGTTTGCTCAGCAGCTCCCCCACGAGCTTCTCCGGGGTCATCGGCATCCAGCACAGGTTCAGGGCGATCCGGACATCGCGGGCCGAACGGACGTCCTCCGCCAGGTAGGACCGGTCGGCGTTGTTACCGATGTTCCCGGCTTCCACAAGCTCCGTCATCTGCTCAGTCAGTTCGCGGAGCAGGATCTTGACGAAGGACACGCGGGCCTCGTTGTGCGGCTTGCCCGTGGCGCGCGCCCGCTCCTTGGCGCGGCGGACCTGGCGCGGCGTGAGGACCAGCTTGCGGCCGTCAACTTCCAGGATCCGGTTCGCGGGCGGGATGCGCTGCCGGTTGGCCACGGCGTTGGCCACCACCCCGGCCATGTCCAGCCGGCCCTTGATGGCGGCGACGGCGGAGTCCGGCTCGGCGACGGCGGTGATGCCGGGCATGAGCCGGCCCAGGCTCGCCATCACGACGCCGGTCTCGCCGAGGGAGGGCAGCACGCGTTCGATGTATTTCATGAAGGACGACGTCGGTCCTACCAGCAGGACGCCGGCGCTCTTGAGCCGGTCCCGGTGGGTGTACAGCAAATACGCCGCGCGGTGCAGTGCGACGGCGGTCTTGCCGGTGCCCGGTCCGCCCTGAACGACGAGAGCGCCCGAGATGGAGGAGCGGATGATCCGGTCCTGCTCCGACTGGATGGTTCCGACGATGTCGGACATCCGGCCCGTCCGCTTGGAGTTCAGGGCAGCGAGCAGCGCACCTTCGCCCTGGAGCGAATCGTTGTCGGCGAGCAGGTCGGCGTCGAGCACGTCGTCCTCGATCGCCTTGACCTCGCGGCCCTGCAGGATCAGGTGACGGCGGCGGCGGACGCCCTGCCGGTCAAACGCCGTGGCCTGGTAGAAGTGGCCGGCTTCGGGCGCCCGCCAGTCCACCATGAGCCGCTGCAGGTCCTCGGTGGTGAGGCCGATGCGGCCGATGTACTGGGCTTCGCCCGAGTCCAGGTCCAGGCGGCCAAACACGAGGCGGTCATCGACGGCGTCGAGCTGGGCGAGGCGGTCCTCGTACAGGGCCGCGAAGGCATCGCGTTCAGAGACGTTCTGCATGGTGCCCACCGCGCCGGCACGGCGCACCTGGGCCAGTTGGGCGCGCTTCTCTGCCCGCAGCTCATCTAGCCGGGCGTAAAGTCCGGCCACATAGTCGCGTTCATGGGCCAAATCAGCGTCGTGCATCGAACGTTCCCCTATCGAAAAAGACAGACCCACCATTCTACAGCCATTCCGCGGACGCAGCTGTTATGTGTCTCCGGAACAATGCCAAGGCAGTCTTCGTCAGGGAATTCTACCGACAAGGTCCTCATGGTCCAGCCCGCGGCGCCCGTCAGCGACGCAATTACAGCCGCAGGAGGGAGCGGACGTTATGGCTGGCCAGTGCCGCACGGCCGCCCAGATCGTCCAGTTCCATGACCACCCCGACGCCGGCCACGTGAATGCCGCACCGCTCGAACAGGCGTGCCGCGGCGCCGAGCGTGCCGCCGGTGGCCAGTACGTCGTCGAGGATCAGCACGCGGCTCCCCGGCGCAAGGTCGGTGGTGTGCAGTTCAAGGGTGGCGGTGCCGTACTCCAGGGCATAGTCCTCGGAGACGACGGCGCGTGGCAGCTTGCCGGCCTTCCGGACGGTAATGACGCCGGTGCCGGAGGCGTAGGCGGCAGCGGCCGCGAGAAGGAAGCCGCGGGCTTCCACCCCGGCGATGGCGTCGAACTGGCCCTCGAACGGTTCAATGAGGGCGTTGACCACGGCCGTTAGCGCCGATCCGTCGGCGAATACCGGGGTCAGATCCTTGAAGCTGATTCCGGGTTTGGGGTAGTCCGGGATGGTGGCGCACAGGCTGCTGATCAGTTCATCCACCGGTTGGGCTGTCTTGGGCTGCTTCTGCTCGCTTTGATTCACCCATCCACCTTACTGGCTGGTAGCCCTTCGTCTTGTGGGCCGATGTGCCGGCAGCCGCCCCGGACGCCCTGCGGCCGCGATATCTGCGGGCAAGGGAAATCCGGGGGCCGACATATCCGGGGGCCGTCAAACTTCGCCGCCCGGTTCCGGCGACCGCAGGAGGTCATGCGCAAACCCGTAGGAGACAACCTCGAGCGCCCTGCTGAGCGCGTGCTCCGCCTCGAACCGGCCGGCCGCCACGGCACCCAGCCGGGCATGATCCTCCGCCCACCCGGACCGGCGAAACCTGTCCGCGTCGCCGTGCAGGAGCCGCCCGTAGAGGACGTCCTCGAACAGGTCATGATCATCATCTCCAGCGAGACTGTCAGCGAGGTTGTCGGCGAGACCTGCCAGCAGCGCCGGGCGGCCCCGGATCATGTCGTTGGTGAATAGCGCGGCCGCTTCTTCCGTCCCCTCGGTCAACCGCGGATCCGCGGAGTAGTTGCACAGGCGCAGGGCCCGCACCACGAGTTTGAGCGAAACATGTTCATCCGGAACGATGAACTTGCGCAACAGGACCGCCCGGAAAAGCCCGACCCAGCGCCTGCGCTCCCCCTCGACGGAATTCCCCGGGACCGGCTCGCCGCCAGGGGCGAACAGATCAACCATGCGGAAGTACTCCGTGGCCAGCTCCGCAAAGATCCGGAGCCTTTCCAGCTCCGTGCCTGGTTTCCCGCGTTTCCCCTCACCCATAATGCTTCAGTTCCCTCCGCCGCCGGCGCCGGTCATCACGGGCATGCCCCTAGGACACGCCCCGGGTGCCTGGCGCTTTGCCGGCTTTGGCCGCCTTGTAGCGGGAGACGCTGGGGTCGCCGCTGAGCCAGAACCGCCAGGGGTAGTCGTGGCTGCCGCCGGCGCCGGAAACGCCGACGCGCGGACCCGAGCTGATGTCCGCGGATGCGCCCAGCGGGTTCGCGGGCAGTTCCAGCCGGAACGGCGCCACGAGGGCATCCCGTCCGCTGTCCGCCGTCGTCAGCCCCAGCGCGGTGGCGAGCCGGGCCGGACCGCTGGCCAGGTCGTTGTCCGATTTCGAGGCAGGACGCCTGGACCTGGCCAGATCCTGTCCCGCGACCACTTCGCCGGCCCGCAGCAGCACCGCCGACGCCACGCCCTCGGGTCCGCAGACAATGTTGGCGCAGTGGTGCATCCCGTAGGTGAAATATACGTACAGGTGGCCGGCCGGACCGAACATCGGCGCGTTGCGGGCGGTCTGGCCGCGGAAGGTGTGGGAGCCGGGATCAGGATGCAGCGAATCGTGCGGGCCCAGGTATGCCTCCACTTCGGTGATCCGCACTGAAACAAGGCCGTTGCCGCCGTCGTGCGTCAGGACGGCGCCGAGCAGCAGCGGCGCCACGTGCCGGGCATCTGCCGAGAGCAGCTCCCGGAGCGGCATGGCAGCGGCCGGCCCTGCGCCCGTTTCAGCGCCGGATTCCGGGGCAGGCGCTGCGTCTCCCCCTGTGCCGGGCCGGGTGCTTGGAGGTGCGGGGAGCGGGCTGGAGGTCATGTTCAGACTTTAACAAATTGCCGCAGGGTGGCCTGTGGCCGTGTCCGAATCCCGCTAGCAGGTGGTCGGCGAAGCTGGCAGGATGGGGTCATGGACTTCTGGCAGCGCTACCGGGCAATCGATGCCAGGGACACACGTTTCGACGGGCAGTTCTACACCGCTGTTCGGACCACCGGCATTTACTGCCGGCCCTCATGCCCCGCCCGGACGCCCAAGGCGGCCAACGTCACCTTCTATGAAACCTCCGCCGCTGCGCATGACGCCGGCTACCGGGCCTGCAAGCGCTGCCTGCCGGAGGCCGTGCCCGGCACGCCGGCCTGGAACGTCCGCTCGGACATCGCCGGCCGCGCCATGCGGCTCATCAACGACGGCGTGATGAACCGCGACGGGGTCGAGGGGCTGGCCGCCCGGCTGGGCTACTCCTCGCGCCAGCTCAACCGGATCCTCAGCCACGAACTCGGTGCGGGACCGCTGTCCCTGGCGCGGGCGAGCCGCGCGCAGACCGCACGCACCCTGCTGGTCTCCACCGCAATGAAGGTCTCCGACATTGCGTTCGCGGCCGGATTCAGCAGCGTGCGCCAGTTCAACGAGACAATCGGCGAAGTCTTTGCCATGACGCCCTCCGCGCTCCGGGCCACGGCCCGCCACCACCGCGCCCCCGCGGCCAGCACGGCGCTCACGCTCAACCTTCCGTACCGGGAACCGTTCGATCCCGGCGTGTTCGACTTCCTGGCCGTCCGCGCCATCCCCGGGATCGAGGAAGGCACCTCCCATTCATATGCCCGGACCCTGCGGCTGGCCCACGGCGATGCCCGGTTTCGCGTGGATTACGACGCCGGCGCGGCCGGGCGTCCGCTGGTGCTGACCATCGGCGCCGTGGACTTGAGGGATCTGGCCTCCCTGCTGAGCAGGGTCCGGCGCCTGCTGGACCTCGACGCCGACCCCGTCGCCATCGATGCCGCCCTCGCGGCTGACCCCCGGCTGGCCGCCGCGGTGGCACGCACGCCGGGCATGCGGATGCCCGGCGCCGTTGACCCCCAGGAGCTGCTGATCCGGGCCATGATCGGCCAGCAGATCACGGTGGCTGCGGCGCGGACCGCCCTGGTTCTGCTGTCCGCCGCCGGCAGCGAAAGCTTGGTCCCAGCCGACGGCCTCCACCGGCTGTTCCCGACCGCCGCCCAGATCGCGGAGAACGGCTTCGAACTGATCCGCGGCCCGCAGCGGCGAATTGATGCCGTGCGCGGCGCGGCGGCGGCGATGGCTTCAGGGGACCTGGACTTCGGCTATGGCGACGACCTGCGTGGCCTGGAGGCCAAGCTCCTGCCGCTGGCCGGCGTCGGGCCCTGGACCGTGGGCTACGCCGCGATGCGGGTTATCGGGGCCCCGGACGTGTTCCTGGCCAACGACGCCGCGGTCCGCAACGGCATCCGCTCGCTCGATCCGGCCAGCGCCGACGGAGCCTCCGGCGCCGCCCCGGCCGCCGATTTCCGTGAAGTCAGTCCCTGGCGCTCGTACGCCACGATGCATCTCTGGCGCGCGGCGGCGGTCGCCCAGGCGGCGCGGACAGGGTCAAAGACTCCAACACAGACTCCCAAGCAGACGCCAACACCACCACAGACTCCTGCGCAGGCTCCGAAGAAAGCGAAACCATGAAAGCCCAGTTGTTGACCATGTCCACCCCGGACGGTCCCTTCACCATCATTGCCCGCGACGGCGCCGTCCTGTCCGCCGGCTGGACCGCCGAGCCCGGCGAACTGACGGGGCAAATCCACGCAGACCTGCTGCCGGCCGAGTTCGAGACCGTCACCGGGCTCGGTTCCATCTCCGACGCCGTGGAGGCGTTCTACTCCGGTGACCCGGACCTGGCCATGGAAGTGCCCGTGCTGCAGAAGTCCGCCCCCTTCCGCAGCCACGCGTGGGAGGTGCTCCGCACGGTCGCGCCGGGGCGCCCCGTGACCTACACCGAGTATGCGGAACTCTCCGGCAATGCCAAGGCCGTCCGCGCAGCGGCCAGTGCCTGCGCGTTCAACGCGGCGGCCCTGTTCGTTCCCTGCCACCGGGTAATCCGCACCGACGGCACGCTGGGGGGCTTCCGCTGGGGGCTGGCCGTCAAGGGCCGCCTGCTGGACCGCGAGCGGCAACTGGCCCTGGCGGTGCAGGCCTAGTTCGTTACGGGCACCCCGGCGGGCCAGGGCAGCAGCTCCGGGAGGTCGACGCCGTCGGCCGCGGCCGTGGCGCGCAGGCTCCCGAGGGTGGGCGTGCGGCCGGCGAGCCAGGCGGCGATATCGGTGAGCATGCCGCTGATGACGGTGGTTTTCCCCCCGCTGCCAATGGCCCGGTCTGGCAGGCCGAGGGGCTGCAGTACGAAGCGCTGGCCGTCGGGCACGCGGGCGGAGAGGAAATCGAAAAGGTGCTCGCAGAAGGGCCGGCTCCAGGTTTCCGGTCCGCGGCCGGTCCCCAGGTCGGCGGCATGGATGACGAGTTCGCGCCACAGGGCCAGGCCGCCGTCGAACACGACTCCACCGCGGTAGGTGATGGGCGCGCGCCAGCCGGGCTCGTCGAGGGCGCCGAAGGCGCGCAGGGCCCGGTCCAGGGCAGCTTCGAGGTCTGCCCGGTGTTCCGCGAGGCTGTGGCCCGCCGCCATCTCGATGGCGCGGGTGCGCCCTTCGAAGCCGCCGTCGTAGAGTTCGATGCTCTCGCCGCGGGCGGCGTAGTCGAGCTGGCGGGCCATTGCGTTGGCGATCCCGCAGATGTGCGCCAGGACGTGCCCGCGGGTCCAGCCCGGGAGTTCCGAGGGGGCCTGGACGTCGTGGTCGCCCAGTTTCGCGGCGATTCCGGTCACGACGTCGGCGGCGCGGCGGAGTTCCTCCAGCAGGTTTTGTGGGGTGATTGAGGTCATGGCGCCCATCCTAACGGAGCCACCGGATTAACGCCGGTTAACTGGGCGGACTAACTGGGCGCAGGCCGCTCAGCGGATCGGGTAACGGTGCCGAATGTGCCGCCGGTCGTGCCGTGCCTGCCAGAATTCAACCTCGCGGGGCCGCACCGCGTAGAGCTGCCAGTTGGGGTTCTCAGTGCCGTCCGCGCCGGGCCGGGCGTGCCAGTCCGCGGCTGAGGCCTCGGCGGACAGTTCGACCACGTCCCCGGCCACCCGCACCTGGCGGCCCTGCAGCTGCCAGAAGAAGTTCAGCGCCGCGTGCGGGTTGGCGCTGAGTTCTCGCCCCTTGCGGGATTCCCGGAAGGTGGCGAAGTGCCAGCCGTCGGCGTCGATGTCCTTGAGGATCAGCATCCGCGACGACGGCCTGCCGCGCTCGTCGGCTGTGGCCAGGCTGCAGGCGTTCGGCTGCGGCACCCCCGCGGTGAGGGCTTCGGCAAGCCAAAGCCGGAAGAGTTCGGCAGGGTCCGCGGGGGCGGCAGCCGGGTCAAAGTCCGGGAGCCGCTCGGGGAAATCGGGCAGGGCACGCAGCATCTGGCGGAACGATTCGCTCATGCGGCAATGCTAGCGGGGAGTTTCCGGCGGCAAACGCACAACGCTCCCTCACTTTTGGCAGGAAATCCGCCGACGCTCCTGCAGGCAGTGCAGGAGCGTCGGCGGAAACGCTGCCGGAAGTGAGGGAGCGTCGGCTGACTAGCCTGCGTACCCGCGGACGGCGGCGAGCTCGCCTTCGAGCGCCAGCAGCTGGCGTTCGACGGCGGCCGGTGCAGTGCCGCCCTGGGAGTTGCGGCTGTTGAGCGAACCCTCGGTGGACAGGACGGTGCGGACCTCCGGTGTCAGGTGCGCCGAGATGGCGGCGTATTCCTGGTCCGTCAGGTCCCAGAGCTCGACGCCGCGGCTTTCGGCCTGCTTGACCGCGGCCCCGGAGAGCTCGTGCGCCTCGCGGAACGGAACACCCTGCCGGACCAGCCATTCGGCAATGTCCGTGGCCAGCGCGAAGCCCTGGGGTGCCAAGGATTCCATCCGTTCGGTGTTGAACGTCAGGGTCGCGATCATGCCGGAGACGGCCGGAAGCAGCACTTCCAGGGTGTCGGCGGCGTCGAAGACCGGTTCCTTGTCCTCCTGCAGGTCGCGGTTGTACGCGAGCGGCAGGCCCTTCAGCGTGGCCAGGAGCCCGGTCAGGTTGCCGATCAGCCGGCCCGCTTTGCCGCGCGCGAGCTCGGCAACGTCGGGGTTTTTCTTCTGCGGCATGATCGAGGACCCGGTGGAATAGGAATCGTGCAGGGTGACGAAGGAGAACTCCTTCGTGGCCCACAGGATCACTTCCTCCGAGACCCGGGACAGGTCCACGCCGATCATGGCCGTGATCCAGGCGAACTCGGCGAAGACATCGCGCGAGGCGGTGCCGTCGATCGAGTTGTGCGTGGCCGAGAAGAAGCCCAGTTCTGCGGCCACGGCCTCCGGGTCCAGCCCGAGCGAGGAGCCCGCCAGTGCGCCCGAGCCGTAGGGCGAAACCCCGGCACGCTTGTCCCAGTCGGCCAGCCGCTGCACATCGCGCAGCAGCGCCCAGGCGTGGGCCAGAAGGTGGTGGCTGAGCAGCACCGGCTGGGCGTGCTGGAGGTGGGTGCGGCCCGGCATGGCCACGCCCTGGTGGGCCTTGGCCTGGTCCACCAGCGCGTCGATCGTGGCGAGCACGCCGCGGGCGATGATCCGGGCGTGGTCGCGCAGGAACATCCGGCCCAGCGTGGCCACCTGGTCGTTGCGGGACCGGCCGGCCCGGAGCTTGCCGCCGAGCTGGGTGCCGGCACGCTCGATCAGTCCGCGCTCCAGAGAACCGTGCACGTCCTCATCGGACTCCGCCGGAAGGTAGGCGCCGGAGGCGACATCCTCGTCCAGCTGCGTCAGGGCGGCAAGCATGCCCTCCAGCTCGACGTCGTCCAGCAGCCCGGCCTTGTGCAGCACGCGGGCGTGCGCCTTGGACCCGGCGATGTCGTAGCGGGCCAGCCGCCAGTCAAAGTGCGTGGACTTGCTCAGCGCCGCGAGGGCGTCGGCGGGGCCGCCGGCGAACCGGCCGCCCCACAGCGCACCGGTGTTGGTAGCTTCGGACTTCGTCCCCGGGCGCACCCCAGCCTCGCTTCGCTCGGCCGGGGACCCCTGCGCCCGTGGGCCCTGCTGCTGACTCACTTTCCGGCGACGCGGATGTCGCGGCCGGAGGCAACCTTGGCGGACATGCCCCACAGCTCGATGAAGCCGCGCGCCATCGACTGGTCGAAGGTGTCGCCGGTGTCGTACGTGGCGAGGTCGAAGTCGTAGAGCGAGGTCTCGGAGCGGCGTCCGTTGACGACCGCCTGGCCGCCGTGCAGCACCATGCGGATGTCGCCGGAGACGTACTTCTGGGTGTCCTCGATGAACGCGTCGAGGGAGCGCTTGAGCGGGGAGAACCACTGGCCGTCGTAGACCAGCTCGGCCCAGCGCTGGCCGACGGTGGCCTTGAAGCGGGCCTGCTCGCGCTCGATCGTGATGTCCTCGAGGTGTTTGTGCGCCGTGATGAGCGCCATGGCGCCGGGGGCCTCGTAGATTTCGCGGGACTTGATGCCGACGAGGCGGTCCTCGACGACGTCGATCCGGCCGACGCCCTGGGCACCGGCTCGGCGGTTGAGTTCCTTGATGGCCTGCAGCGGGGTGACCTTCACGCCGTCGATGGCAACCGGCACGCCGGCCTCGAAGGAGATGGTGACTTCATCCGGCGCCGGCGGGAATTCCGGGGTGGCGGTGTAGTCGTAGATGTCCTTGGTGGGGGCGTTCCAGATGTCCTCGAGGTAGCCCGTCTCGACGGCGCGGCCCCAGACGTTCTGGTCAATCGAGTACGGGTTCTTCTTGGTGGTCTCGATCGGCAGTCCCTTGTCCTCGGCGAAGGCGATGGCCTTGTCGCGGGTCAGGGCGAGGTCGCGGACCGGGGCGATGCACTTCAGGTCCGGGCCGAGGGTCTGGATGCCGACCTCGAAGCGGACCTGGTCGTTGCCCTTGCCGGTGCAGCCGTGGGCGACGGTGGTGGCGCCGAATTCGCGGGCGGCCTTGACCAGGTGCTTGACGATCACCGGGCGGGAGATGGCCGAGACCAGCGGGTAGTGGCCCTGGTAGAGGGCGTTGGCCTTCAGCGTGGGCACGCAGTACTCGTTGGCGAACTCATCGGACGCGTCGGCCACATAGGCTTCGACGGCGCCGCAGCCCAGCGCGCGCTGGCGGATGGTCTCCAGCGATTCGCCGCCCTGTCCGACGTCGACCGCCACGGCGATGACCTCGGCGCCGGTGGCTTCCCCGATCCAGCCGATGGCTACGGAAGTATCCAGGCCACCGGAGTAGGCCAGAACAATACGCTCAGTCACGTCAAATGCTCCTTAGTTGTTTGGTGATGCTGTCAGTCGTGGAAAATCTCTGTTGCAAGCCTGTCACAAGCCCGGGGCGCCCGGGGTGTTGCGCGGCTTATTGGCCGGCTTCCTCGGCGAACTGCAGGAACCGTGCGGCGACGTCCGCGCCGCCCAGCGGGTCCCGGGTGACGAGGAGGACGGTGTCGTCCCCCGCGATGGTGCCCAGGATCGAGGGCATCACGGAGTGGTCGATCGCGAGGGCCAGGAAGTTCGCGGCACCCGGCGGGGTCCTGAGCACCACGAGGTTGGCCGAGGCTTCGGCGGTGACGAGCAGTTCCCCGCACAGCCGGGTCAGCCGGGCGTCCAGGATTTCCTGCGTGACGCCGCTCTTGGCTGCCCGTTCGCCGCCCTCGCCCGGGACGGCGTAGACGAGGACCCCGTCCTTGCCCCGGACCCGGACCGCGCCGAGTTCCACGAGGTCCCGGGACAGCGTGGCCTGGGTGACCTGCACACCGTCGTCCGCGAGCAGGGCCGCGAGTTCGGCCTGCGAACGGACCGATTCGCCCGTCAGGATGGCCGTGATCCTTGCCTGCCGGGCTGTCTTGGTGGCCGGGCTGGCCCCCGGCGAGGCTGGCTGGACGGACATCAGGCCAAGCCGTCCACCGGCGCGAGGCCATCGACCGGCGCGAGCCCATCGACCGGCGCGAGCCCATCAACCACTGCCAGGCCGGAGCGGTGCATGAGCCAGGCCATGAGCGCCTTCTGGGCGTGAAGCCGGTTTTCGGCCTCGTCCCAGACCACCGACTGCGGGCCGTCAATGACGTCCGCGGCGATTTCGTAGCCCCGGTAGGCAGGAAGGCAGTGGAGCACGACGGCGTCAGGCGCCGCGAGCTTCATCGCTGCGGAGTCCACGGAATAGTTGCGGAACAGTTCCATCCGCGCTTCCTTTTCCGCTTCCTGGCCCATGGACACCCAGGTGTCCGTCGCGACGACATCGGCGCCCAGCAGGGCCTCGGCGGCGTCGATCGTGACCAGTACCGAGCCGCCGGTCTCCGCGGCGCGGTCCTCGGCGGCCGCGATGATCTCGGGTGACGGCAGGTACCCCTCCGGGCCGGCGATGCGGACGTTCATGCCCGCGGTGACGCCGGCCAGCAGGTAGGAGTTGGCCATGTTGTTGGCGGAATCCCCCAGATAGGCCATGGTCAGGCCGTTGAGGGCGCCCTTGTGCTCCTTGATGGTCAGCAGGTCGGCCAGGAGCTGGCACGGGTGGTAGTCATCGCACAGGGCGTTGATGACCGGCACGCGTGAGTTCGCGGCCATCGCGACCAGCCCGGCGTGCGCGCCGGTGCGCCACACAATGGTGGACACCATGCGCTCGAGCACCTTGGCGGTGTCCTCGACCGACTCCTTGTGGCCGATCTGCGCCTCGCCCGGGTTGATGATGAGCGCGTTGCCGCCCATGTCCGCGATCCCGGTGGCGAAGGACACGCGGGTCCGGGTGGAGGTCTTGTCGAAGATGACAGCCACCGTCTGGCGGCCGCTGCCCGCTGCGGCGAAGGGCTGCACGCTGTAGGGCGCGGCCTTCATCCGGACGGCGAGTTCGAGGACCTCGGCCTGTTCGGCCGGGCTCAGGTCCGTGTCCTTGAGGAAGTGGCGGACGGGTCTTGTCGAAATTCCAGATGCGGTCATCGGGGCGGTCACTTGGCGTCCTTTGCGGTCATGAGGAGTGCGGGCAGCGCGGCCAGAAAGCTGTCGGCCTGGTCAGTGGTCAGGATCAGCGGCGGCGCCAGCCGGATGGTCTTCGGCCCCGGGCTGTTGACGATGAACCCGGCGTCAAGGCCGGCGGCAACGACTCCGGCGGCGACGTCGGCGTCGAGGTCGAAGCCGATCAGCAGCCCCTCGCCGCGGACCTCGGTCACGCCGTCAATGCCGGCCAGGCCGGCACGCAGGTGCTCCCCCACCGTGCGGACGTGGGCCAGGACGTCCTGGCTTTCCAGGACGTGCAACGTGGCGAGGGCGGCGGCCGTGGCCACCGGGTTCCCGCCGAACGTGGTGCCGTGCTGTCCGGCGGTCAGCAGGGCGGACGTCTCCGGGCCGTACGTCACGAGGGCGCCGATCGGGAAGCCGCCGCCGAGGCCCTTGGCGAGCGTGACGGCGTCGGGCACAATCCCGGCGTCCTCGCTGGCCAGCCACTTGCCGGTTCGGCCGATGCCGGTCTGGACCTCGTCGAGGATCAGGAGGGCACCGGCCGCGCTCGTGGCCTCGCGGGCCGCCTTGAGGTAGCCGGCGGGCAGCGGCCGGACCCCGGCCTCGCCCTGGATCGGTTCGAGGAAAACGGCGGCCGTGGTGTCGTCCACCGCGGCGCGGAGGGCCTCGATGTCACCGAACGGAACGTGCACGACGCCGCCGGGCAGCGGAGCGAACGGCGCCCGGTACGCCTCTTTCGCGGTGAGCGCGAGGGCGCCCATGGTGCGGCCGTGGAAGGCGCCCTCGAGCGCGATGATTTTGGTGCGCGGGGCGGAGTCTGATCCGGTGTTGCGGCGCGCCAGCTTGAAGGCCGCCTCGACGGCCTCGGTGCCGGAGTTCGCGAAGAACACCTTGGAGCCGGCCGGGGCCTTGGACAGTTCCAGCAGCTTCTCGGCCAGGGCGATCTGGGTGGGGCTCGTGAAGAAGTTGGAGACATGGCCCAGGGTGGCGAGCTGGCTGGAGATTACCGAGGTGACAAAGGGGTGGGCGTGGCCGAGGGCGTTCACCGCGATCCCGCCGAGCAGGTCCAGGTACTCCTTGCCATCGGCGTCCCAGACGAGGCAGCCGGCGCCGCGGACCAAGACCCGCTGCGGGGTGCCAAAGACGCCCAGCAAGGAGGAGGAGTAGCGGGACAGCCACTGCGCGCCACTGGTTTGACCGACGAGCGCGGTTGCGGCGGCGTCCGCAGCGATGGGGGCCCCGCCCGCTTCGCGGTGCCCGACCACACCCGGCCCCCCATCGCTGCTGCGGCCTTCAGCGGAATGGCTCAGTTCAGTGCTGCTCACTATGCGTTCACTTCCTCGTCCGGGACCACCTGGGTGCCGATGCCGGCGGTGGTAAAGGTTTCCAGAAGCATCGAGTGCGGCAGCCGGCCGTCCACGATGTGGGCGCGCTCGACGCCGTCGTCAATCGCTTTCAGGCAGGCCGCCATCTTCGGGATCATGCCGGACTCAAGGCGCGGCAGCATCTCGCGCAGCTCCGAAGCCGTCAGCGAGGAGATGAGCGATGACCTGTCCGGCCAGTTGGCGTAGAGGCCTTCGACATCGGTCAGGATGACCAGCTTGGATGCACCCAGGGCTGACGCGACCGCCGCCGCCGCCGTGTCCGCGTTGACGTTAAGCACCTGCCCGGTGGTGGACCCGTCGTCGTGGATTTCCGGGGCAACAGTGGAGATCACCGGGATCCTGCCGGCCGCGAGAATGTCCACGATCCCTTCCGGGTTTACCCCGACAACCTCGCCCACAAGGCCCAGGTCCACTTCCTCGCCGTCCACCACGGTGCCGGTGCGCACGGCGCGGAGCAGGCCGCCGTCTTCACCGGACATGCCGACGGCGTACGGGCCGTGGGAGTTGATCAGGCCTACGAGTTCGCGGCCCACCTGGCCGGTGAGGACCATCCGGACCACGTCCATGGCCTCGGGCGTGGTCACGCGCAGGCCGCCCTTGAACTCGGATTCGATCCCGAGCCGGCCAAGCATGGCGTTGATCTGCGGCCCCCCGCCGTGGACCACCACGGGGTGGATGCCGACGTGGTGCAGGAACACGACGTCCTCGGCGAACGCGCGGCGCAGGCCGTCGTTGACCATGGCGTTGCCGCCGTACTTGATCACCATGGTGGTGCCGGCAAAGCGCTGGATCCAGGGCAGTGCCTCGATCAGCGTGGCGGCCTTGTCCCGGGCGTCGGACTGGGAGGTGGTCTCGCGTGTCTGGGTGTTCATGGGCGTTCGTCCTTCCTGTTCGTCCTGCCCGTTCGTCCTTAGCTGTTCCCCGGGGAGGTCAGCTGGAGTAGGCGCTGTTTTCGTGGACGTAATCGTGGGTGAGGTCGTTCGTCAGGATCGTGGCCTCGGCCTCGCCGGCCTGCAGGTCGATTTCGACGAGGACCTCGCGCGGCTCCAGGTCCACTAGGCCGCGGTCGTCGCCGATGCTGCCGTTGCGGCAGATCTGCACGCCGTTCATGGAGACATTCAGCTGGTCCGGCTCGAACGCCGCGTCGGTGGTGCCGACGGCAGAGAGCACGCGGCCCCAGTTGGGGTCCTTGCCGAAGATCGCGGTCTTGAACAGGTTGGAGCGGGCGACAGCGCGGCTGACGGTTTCGGCGTCCCTCTCGTTCGCCGCGTTGAACGTCCGGATTGCAATGTCGTGGCTGGCGCCCTCGGCGTCGCCGATCAGCTTGCGTGCCAGTTCGGCGCAGACGTCGGTCAGTCCGGCGCCGAATGCGGCGGCGGAGGGCACGGCGCCGGAGGCGGCCGAGGCCAGGAGGACCACGGTGTCGTTGGTGGACATGCAGCCGTCCGAGTCCGCGCGGTCGAAGGTGACCCGGGTGGCGTCGCGGAGGACGACGTCGAGCATTTCCGGCTGGACGTCGGCGTCCGTCGTGAGGACCACCAGCATGGTGGCCAGGCCCGGGGCCAGCATGCCGGCGCCCTTGGCCATGCCGCCGATGGTGAACGGCGTGCCTTCGGCGTCCGTGCCGGTGAAGACGGCCTGCTTGGGCACGGAGTCCGTGGTCATGATGGCGGTGGCCGCCTCGGGGCCGCCGTCGGCGGCCAGGGCGGCCGTGGCTGATCCGATTCCGGCCAGGATCTTGTCCATGGGCAGCTGCTCGCCGATCAGTCCGGTGGAACAGACGACGACGTCGGTGGCGGAGACACCCAGCGCTTCGGCGGTCTTCTCCGCGGTGGTGTGCGTGTTCTGGAAGCCCTGGGGCCCGGTGCACGCGTTGGCTCCGCCGGAATTGAGGATGACGGCGTCCACGCGGCCGTCCTTGAGGACCTCGCGGGACCAGTGCACGGGAGCTGCCGCGACCCGGTTGGACGTGAAGACGGCCGCGGCGGCCTTGGACGGGCCGTCGTTGACCACCAGGGCCAGGTCCGGTTTGCCGGAGGCCTTGAGGCCGGCAGTGACGCCGGCGGCGCGGAACCCAATCGGTGCGGTGATGCTCACGGTGCGACTCCCTGGAGGTTGAGGCCGGCGGTTTCCGCCAGGCCGAGGGCAATATTCATGGACTGCACGGCCCCGCCGGCCGTCCCCTTAGTCAGGTTGTCGATGGCGCAGCACACGATCACGCGGCCGGCGCGCTGATCGAAGGCGAGCTGCATGACCGTGTGGTTCGAGCCCTGGACCGACTTGGTGGAGGGCCACTGGCCCTCGGGGAGCAGGTGGACGAACGGTTCGTCGTCATAGGCCTCGCTCCAGGCGCGGCGTAGCTCCTCGGCGGTGACACCCCGCCGGACCTTCGCGGTCGCCGTCGTGAGGATGCCCCGGCTCATAGGGGCGAGCGTGGGCGTGAAGGACACGGTGACCGGGGCATTCAGGGCCTTGGACAGTCCCTGTTCGATCTCCGGGGTGTGCCGGTGCCCGCCGCCCACCCCGTAAGGGCTCATGGACCCCATGACCTCGGCGCCGATCAGGTTCACCTTGGCGGCCTTGCCGGCCCCCGAGGTTCCGGACGCGGAAACGATCACGACGTCGTCGCCTTCGAGCAGGTGATTGCTGAAGCCGGGGGTGAGCGCCAGGAGGGCCGACGTCGGGTAGCAGCCCGGGACGGCGATCCGGGTGGCGCCGCGGAGGGCGTCGCGCTGGCCGGGAAGTTCCGGGAGACCGTAGGGCCAGGTCCCGGCGTGCGCGGAACCGTAGAACTTCTGCCAGGCTTCCGGGTCCTCGAGGCGGTGGTCCGCCCCGGCGTCGATCACGACCGTCCCGGCGGGCAGCTGGGCCGCGATCTCCGCGGACGCCCCGTGCGGAAGCGCGAGGAACACGACGTCGTGCCCGGCCAGGTTGGCCACCGTGGTGTCTTCAAGGATCCGGTCCGCCAAACCATGGAGATGCGGCTGCAATTCCCCTAGTCTGGAACCGGCGTTGCTGTGGGCCGTGATGGCACCGATGGTGACGTCGGGATGACCGGCGAGGAGCCGCAGGACCTCGCCACCGGCATAACCGCTCGCCCCGGAGACGGCAACAGAAATAGTCATAAGCACGACTATACAGCAAGAGTATGCATAGATGCCGATATTTATGCATCCCTGCGGCCGCGTCCGGAATTCCGCCGCCAGAGGATCCGCCGGGGATCGAAGCTTCGGCTAAACCCCGGGGCGTATGCTTGGTAAAGGGTGATCCAGACCGTGCAGCTGCGAATGTCAGTTTGCAGCGTTGCCCGTAACAGTGACGAGGCCAGCGCTCTATGACCGCCACTTCAACCCTTCCCGCCCAAACGCCGGCGCGACCGCCCTCCCGGGTCCGCCAGCCCAACGCCGTGGTCCTGAGCTATTCGGAACTCCTGAAAAGCGTCAAGACGGCCGGCCTCTTGGAACGGCGTGTGGGTTTCTACATCACCGTCTTCGCCAGCCTCGTGCTGCTGATGGCCGCCACCTGGTTCGGTTTCGCGCTGATTGGTGACAGCTGGTTCCAGCTCCTGATCGCCGCCGCCCTGGGCATCCTGTGCACCCAACTCAGTTTTCTGGCCCATGAAGCCGGGCACCGCCAGATCTTCGCGTCCCGCCGCGCCAACGACTGGGCCGCACGGCTGCTCGCCACGTCCGTGGCCGGCATCAGCTACTCGTGGTGGGAGCAGAAGCACGGCGCGCACCACAACCACCCCAACGTCATTTCCAAGGACCCGGACATCGCGCCCGGCCCCGTCGCCTTCTACCCCGAAGCCGTGGCCGACCGCCAGGGACGCCTCGCGTTCCTGACGCGCAAGCAGGGCTGGTTCTTCTTCCCGCTCCTTTTCCTGGTGGGCCTGGGACTGCAGATCGATTCCGTGAAATTCATCGTCCGCCGGGCCAAGGTCACGCACCGCTGGGTCGAGATCCCGATTCTCGCGGTCCGGCTCAGCCTGCTTCCGGTCCTCGCGTTCTCTTTCCTGCCGCTGGGCATGGCGTTCGCCTTCATCGGCGTCCAGCTGGCCGTGTTCGGCTTCTACATGGGTGCCTCGTTCGCGCCGAACCACAAGGGCATGCCGGTACTGCCGGCGGACAGCCGCGTGGACTTCTTCAGCCGCCAGGTGCTGACGTCCCGGAATATCTCGGGCGGCCGCTTCATGGACATCCTGCTCGGCGGCCTCAACCGCCAGGCGGAGCACCACCTTTTCCCGGACATGGCCCGCCCGCAGCTGGACAAGGCCGCCAAGATTGTTCGCGAATACTGCGCCAAGCACCAGGTCCCGTACACGGAAACCACGCTGATGCAGTCCTACGGCATTATTGTCCGCTACCTCAACGACGTCGGGCTCGCCGCGGGCCGCCACTTCGAATGCCCCATGGCGACCGTCACCCGCCGCTACTAGCCGGACGAAACTCCCCCGGCCCTGGGTAGCGGCCATCACGTGACGGCTGGTTACGGACGGCCCCTTCATGGTTGCCGCCGGTGTCCCTAGGATGGTCCCAGGGAACGGGACAGAATTTCCCGCCCGGAGAAGGAGCCATATGATGCACGCAATTCTCGCCCGCCGGGCCGGCGGCCCGGAGGTCCTGGAGCTCGGCGAAACTGCCCGGCCCGTTCCCGGCCCGGGCCAGTTGCTGATCAGGGTCGCTGCGGTGGGCGTGAACTTCATCGACACCTACAAGCGCAGCGGCGTCTACAAGGTCAGCTATCCCTTCACGCCCGGCTCCGAGGCCTCCGGCACCATTGAGGAAGTCGGAGAGGGCGTCACGGGGTTCACTCCCGGCGACCGGGTGGCGACCGCCGAAGGCATCAACTGCTACGCCGGCTACGCCCTCATCGATGAGGACAAGGCGCTGCCCGTTCCCGACGGCCTGGACGATTTCACCGCCGCGGCCCTGCCGCTTCAGGGCGTGACCGCCCACTACCTGATCAATTCGACGTTCAAGGTGGAGCCAGGGCACACGGTACTGCTCCATGCCGGCGCCGGCGGCGTGGGCCTGCTCATGATCCAGATGCTCAAGGCCAAGGGCGCCCATGTCATCACCACCGTTTCCACGGATGAGAAGGAGCAGCTGGCCCGCGAGGCCGGAGCGGACCACGTGCTGCGCTACGACGGTTTCGCGGAGCGGGTCCGGGACCTGACGAACGGCACCGGCGCGGACGTGGTGTACGACGGCGTCGGGAAAGACACCTTCGACTCTTCCCTGGCGTCGCTGCGCGTCCGCGGCATGCTGGTGCTCTTCGGCGGAGCATCCGGCCCGGTCCCGCCGTTCGACCCGCAGCGGCTCAACGCCGGCGGCTCCCTGTACCTCACCCGGCCGACCATGGGCCACTACCTTCGCGATGCCCGGGAACGCCGCTGGCGCTCCGACGACGTCTTCGCCGCCGCTGCCGCGGGCAGCCTCAAGGTCAGGATCGGCGCCCGCTACTCCCTTGCCGAGGCAGCCCAGGCCCACAATGACCTCGAACAGCGCCGCACCACCGGCAAGGTCATCCTGATCCCCTAAGCCCGCGGTCCCCACGCCGCGGCAACATCATCCGTTCATCTCCTGCAGGGACAATGCGCCAGTGACCGAGCAACGACTGACCCAGAGTGAAGCACCCGGCACCGGCACGGTGCAGAGTCTTCAGGTAAACGGCGCCCGCGTCCACGCGCCGCAGTTGCCGGGCGCGCTCTCGGCCCCGCCGGAACGGACGCTGATTGACATCATCCGTGACACCGCCGCCCGGTTCCCGGATGCTTCCGCCCTCGACGACGGCCATCGCTCGCTCAGCTACGCCCAGCTCATGCACGAAGTCCGGGCAACGGCGCGGAAACTGCACGTGGCCGGGCTCGGCGCCGGCGACAAGATCGGTGTCAGGATCCCGTCCGGCACCAACGAGCTCTACGTCTCGATCCTGGCGGTGCTGCTGGTCGGTGCGGCCTATGTCCCAGTCGACGCCGACGATCCGGATGAGCGGGCCAAACTGGTTTTCGGCGAGGCCAGGGTTGCCGGCATCCTGCGCGCCGGCGGGAAGATCGTCACGGACAGCAAACATCCGCGCCCCTTCCCCGCACCCCGGCCGCCCGGCCCCGATGACGACGCGTGGGTGATCTTCACTTCCGGCTCCACCGGGACGCCGAAGGGCGTTGCCGTCCAGCACCGCTCTGCGGCCGCGTTCGTGGACGCAGAAGCGCGCATGTTCCTGCAGGATGACCCGGTGGGCCCGCAGGACCGGGTGCTGGCCGGCCTGTCCGTTGCCTTCGACGCCTCCTGCGAGGAAATGTGGCTGGCGTGGCGTCACGGCGCCTGCCTCGTCCCGGCGCCCCGGGCTCTGGTCCGCACCGGCATGGATCTGGGCCCCTGGCTCATCAGCCATGGCATCACGGTGGTCTCCACCGTCCCCACGCTCGCCGCGCTCTGGCCTGTCGAGTCGCTCGAAAGCGTCCGGCTGCTCATCTTCGGCGGGGAGGCCTGCCCGCCGGACCTTGCCGAACGGCTTGCCGTCGAAGGCCGGGAGGTGTGGAACACCTACGGTCCGACCGAAGCCACCGTTGTGGCGTGCGCCGCCAGGCTGGGTGCACCCGGCCCCATTCGGATCGGCCTGCCGCTGGACGGCTGGGATCTCGCCGTCGTGGACGCCGACTCGGTGCCGGTCGCCGACGGCGCGGTGGGCGAGCTAATCATTGGCGGCGTGGGCCTGGCCCGGTACCTTGACCCGGTGAAGGACGCCGAAAAATATGCCCCCATGCCGTCCCTGGGCTGGGCGCGGGCCTACCGCTCCGGCGATCTCGTCAAATACGAGCCCGAGGGCCTCATCTTCCAGGGCCGCGCCGATGAGCAGGTCAAGCTCGGCGGCCGCCGGATCGAACTGGGCGAAATCGACGCCGCGCTGCAGTCGCTGCCGGACGTCGCCGGCGCCGCCGCCGCCGTGCAAACCACCGCTGCCGGCAACCAAATCCTGGTCGGCTACCTGGCCGCCGTGTCCGGCCGCGACATCGATCTTGCCGCCGCGCGCGAACTGCTGGGCGAGAACCTGCCAGCCCCCCTCATCCCGCTGCTGACGCTCGTTGAGTCGCTGCCGACCAAGACCAGCGGCAAGGTGGACCGCCACGCCCTGCCGTGGCCGCTGAGCGGAACCGGTGCAGCCGAGGCCGAGGGCGCCCCGCTGAACGTGCCGGAGGACGCGCAGTGGATCGTGGAGCAATGGAGCGCCGTGCTGGGGAGCCCGGTCACGAGCCTCGACGCGGATTTCTTCGCCTACGGTGGCGGTTCGCTGGCCGCCGCGCAGCTCGTGTCCGCCCTGCGCGTCCGCTACCCCACCATCACCGTGGCCGACATTTACGCGACACCCCGGGTGGGCGCCCTGGTGGACACGGCCCGTCAGTCGCTGCCCGAGGGCGGCGCAGTCCCCGCGCAGGAGCGCACCGTGCGTCCCACCGCCCGGAAATCCCAGGCCTTCCAGATGCTCATGGGCGTGCCCTTGCACATCCTCGTCGGCATGCGCTGGCTGACCTACCTGATGGCCGCCAACAATCTTCTGGCGGCCTTCGCGGGCTTCAGCGCCGCACCCACCATCTCGTGGTGGTGGGTCGGCGCTTCCTGGCTCGTCTTCGTCAGCCCCGCCGGGCGGATGATGCTCTCCGTTGCCGCCGCCCGAATTCTGCTGCGCAATGTTGTGCCCGGCACATATCCGCGGTCCGGGCGGGTGCACATCCGGCTCTGGCTCGCGGAACAGATCCAGGACCTCGCCAGCGCTGTCAGCCTGGCCAGTGCGCCCTGGGTGCCCTACTACGCGAAAGCCCTGGGGGCCAAGATCGGCGACGACGTCCAGCTGCACTCGCTGCCGCCCGTCACCGGGCTGCTCTCACTTGGCGCCGGCTCCAACATCGAGCCCGAGGTGGACCTGTCCGGCTGGTGGATCGACGGCGACCGCGTGCACATCGGGGCCATCCGCATTGGCGCCGGCGCAAGCGTCGGGGCCCGCAGCACGCTCATGCCGGGAGCTATCGTGGGTGCCGGTGCACAGGTGGAGCCGGGATCGGCGGTCATCGGCAAGGTCAAAGCCGGGCAATTGGTGGCCGGGTCACCGGCGGAACGCCGCGGGAAGGCCCGGCACTCATGGCCGGACTCCCCCACCGAACACCGGCTGGCCGGCCGGCTGTGGTTCGCCGGGTTCGCCGCGGCATCGGCCGGGCTGGCGCTCATCCCCTACGTCTCCGCTGCCGCGGCAGCCGCCGTCATCTTCGCGTTCATCCGGGGCAGCATGTCCCTGACCGCGGCCCTGCCCGGCCTGGCCCTGTCCGTTCCCCTGGCGGCGCTCGTGTGGTTCCTGACCAACCTGCTCCTGGTCCTGGCCACCACCCGGCTCCTCAGCATCGGCCTCGCAGAGGGCTACTACCGGGTCCGGAGCCGGATCGGATGGCAGGTCTGGGCGACCGAGCGGGTGCTGGATCTGGCCAGGGACCTGCTGTTCCCGATCTATGCAAGCCTCTTTACCCCGGTCTGGCTGCGGCTTCTCGGCGCGAAGGTCGGCCGCAACGTGGAGGCCTCGACAGTGCTGCTGATCCCCCGGATGACCACCGTGGGCGAAGGCGCATTTTTGGCCGACGACACCATGGTGGCGTCCTACGAACTGGACGGCGGCTGGATGCACATTGCCCCGGCCAAGATCGGCAAACGGTCCTTCCTGGGCAATTCCGGCATGACGGGAGCCGGGCGCAATGTGCCCAAGAACTCCCTCGTGGCCGTGCTTTCCGCGACTCCGGCCAAGGCGAAGGCCGGGACGTCGTGGCTCGGCAGCCCGCCCGTGCGGCTGCGGCGCACCGCCATTGCCTCCGATGACACCCGGACCTACCAGCCACCCAGAAGGCTGAAGGTGGCGCGCGCCCTGTGGGAGCTGTGCCGGTTCGTCCCGGTCATGCTGACGGTGGCAATCGCCGTCGGGGTGATGGTGGCGTTTGACGCGTTGGCGGCCACCCTCAATTACGGGGTCGCCGCGGTCCTGGGCGGGTTGGTGGTCCTGGTGGCCGGCGTCACCGCCGCCGCCAGTGCGGTGGCAGCCAAGTGGCTGCTGGTGGGCCGGATCCGTTCCGGCGAGCACCCGCTCTGGAGCTCCTTCATCTGGCGGAACGAAGTGGTGGACACCTTCATAGAGATGGTCAGCGCCCCGTGGTTCGCGCGTGCGGCCACGGGGACCCCGGCCATGGTCTGGTGGTTGCGGGGACTCGGCGCGAAAATCGGCACCGGCACCTGGTGCGAAAGCTACTGGCTGCCCGAGGCGGACCTCGTCACTCTGGGCAGGAATTCGACCGTCAACCGCGGATGCGTGGTGCAGACCCATCTGTTCCATGACCGGGTCATGAGCATTGACACTGTTACGCTCGATGACGGAGCCACCATGGGACCGCACGGCGTTATCCTGCCGCAGGCCAGGATCGGCAGCGGCGCCACGGTGGGGCCGGCGTCCCTCGTCATGCGGGGCGAAACCGTCCCCGCCGGGACGTACTGGATGGGCAACCCGGTCAGCCCGTGGGGCGGGCCGACGCCGCCCGCCAGGCCCCGCTAGGCCCGGCCCGCGCCCGTCCACCAGCACCACAAACCGAAGGTTCGTCCATTGAGCACCAGCGCACCAAGCAGCAGCGAAACCAGCCCGGGAGCTGCCCGCGGGGCCGGCCTGGAGGCCGGCGCACCGGACCCCTACATGCCGGGCCACGGGACCAACGCCTACCGTGTCACCCGGTACGAACTCGACCTCGACTACCGGGTCAGCAGCAACCGCCTCGTCGGCCACGCGGTCCTGCACGCCGTCACGCAGCTCCCGACGTCGGCAATCGTCCTGGACCTGACCGGCTTGCGGGCCACGAAGATCCAGCTCGACGGCCGCAGGGTGCGCCGGTTCACTCAGCGGGCCGAGCAGCTCGTCGTCTACCCCGAGGTCCCGCTGCTGGCCAATGAGGCCTTCATCCTGGACGTCCGCTACGAGGGCTACCCCGCGCCGCGCCGCGGCGTGTGGGGCGAAGTGGGCTGGGAAGAGCTCTCCGACGGTGTGCTGGTCGCCGGCCAGCCCAACGGCGCCGCCTCCTGGTTCCCGTGCAATGACCACCCGCGGGACAAGGCGAGCTACCTCATCACGGTGACCACCGACGCGAACTACCGCGCCGTGTGCAACGGCGTGCTGCTCTCCCGCACCAGCAGGGCCAGCCGCGAGACCTGGGTGTTTGAACAGGCCGAACCCATGTCCACCTACCTGGCGACGGTCCAGATCGGTCGCTACGAGCTCCTGACGCTCAATGCCGAGCGGCCGTCGGGGCACGTTCCGCAGTATGCTGCCGTACCGGCGTCGCTGGCTGTCAACGCCCGGGCCGCCCTGGCCCGCCAGCCCGACATGATGCGGACCTTCACCAATTGCTTTGGGCCATATCCGTTCCCGGAGTACACCGTGGTAGTCACCGAGGACGTCCTGGAAATCCCGCTGGAAGCGCAAACGCTGTCCATTCTCGGGCCCAACCACTTGCGGCCGGACTGGGAGTCGCAGCGGATGATCGCCCACGAACTCGCCCACCAGTGGTTCGGGAACTCGCTCACCACGGCCACCTGGAAAGACATCTGGCTGCATGAGGGCTTTGCCTGCTACGCGGAATGGATCTGGTCCGAAGAGGCCGGCATCATGTCGGTGGCGGCCCGCGCCCGCGCCGCCTGGCGCAAGCTGTCCGCCTCCCCGCAGGACCTGATGGTGGGCGATCCCGGCCCGGAGTTGATGTTCGATGACCGGGTCTACAAGCGCGGAGCCCTGGCCCTGCACGCGGTACGGGTACGCTGCGGGGACCTGGCGTTCTTTGCCCTGCTGCACGACTGGACGGAGCGTTTCCGCCACGGCACCGTGACCACCGCCGACTTCATCCTCGCGGCCGCCCACACGACGGGCCTGGACGCAGAGGCCCTGCTGCACCCGTGGCTGTTCGAGGACGCGCTTCCGCCGCTCCCGCAGCCGGCGCCGCCGAAGTTCTGACTGCCGCCGAAGTTCTCTAAGGAAGGACCGCGAGGGCGACGGCGGCCACGAGCTCCGCGGGCAGGCCCGTCTCTGCCGCCGGCAGGTCCCGGAGCCCGGCCCAGCCGTTCACGCCGGTCTGCTGGGCGTCATCCAGCACCTCGAGAGTGTCCGGAGCCGTCTGCAGGCCCGTGCCCAGCATCTTGAGCCACGCCTCCTTGCGCGCCCACAGCCGCGCGCGGCCGCGCAGCAGGGCGATGCCGCGCAGCCCGGCGAGGTGCCGCTGTTCCGCGGGGGTCAGCACGACGTCGTCGAAACCGTCGAAGTCCGCCCGGGCCGGATCCTCGGCGTCGATGCCCAGGCGCAGTCCGGGATCCGGGTGCGCCACGCCGGCCAGCAGTGTCCAGCCCGCCGCGCGGGACAAGCTCAGCAGCAGCGGCGCGGCTTCCCCGCGGAGCAGGTAACCCGGCCGGCCGTGGGAGATGTCCGCGCCGGTGCCGCACCGGGGACAGCTGTACCAGGCGGTGAGGTCCGACGCCGGCACGCCGAGGAGCTCGGCGGCGAACCGCCGCTGCGCGACCCGCCCGGCGAGGAAGTCTGCCCGGGTCCGCGGGGTCATTGCGCCAGCCCGGCCTAGCTCGGCGGCGTCCAACAGGGAACGCGTGTCGCGTTCCAGCTCTGCCGCCGCTGCTGCATCAGCTGCGGCGGAGTGGCCAGGGTCCCGATGGACCCCGGACACTCCGGGAACGCCAAAGGGCGGGCAGGCACGCACAACCAGGTGTGCTGCCATGACCCGCCCCTTCCAGAAAAGTCAGCGCTGTCACCAGCGCAGTTCTCAGCGCTGCACCGCTCCGAAGCGCTCGTGGGCTGCGGCGACGGCACCCTCACGCGCCGCCGAGGCCTCGTCGGCCGTCAGGGTGCGGTCATCGGCGCGGAAGCGCAGGCTGAACGCCAGCGACTTCTTGCCGTCCTCGATACCCTTGCCCGCGTAGACGTCGAACAGTGCGACGTCCTCAAGCAGTTCGCCGGCGCCTTCGCGGAGGGCCGCCAGCACGTCTCCCGCGGGGACGTCCTGCGCCACCACGAGCGCCACGTCCTGGGTAGCGACCGGGTAGGTCGAAATGTGCCGCGCCACGATCACGTCGGCGGCAGCCTCGAAGAGGGCATCGGCGTTCAGTTCCAGCGCCACGGAGCGGGCCGGCATGTCATAGGCTGCCAGCAGCTTGGGGTGCAGTTCGCCCGCGTACCCCACCACGTCGCCGGTGCGCAGCGCAATTTGCGCCGCGCGGCCCGGGTGGAAGGCCTGGTGCCGGCCCTGCGTGACGACGAGGTCGACGCCCAGCACGTCACCGGCGGTGCGGGCGATGTCCACCGCGTCCGCCCAGTCCCACGCCCGGGGGGTGTGCGCCGGTGCGGCGGGCGAATCGTGCCCCGTGAGCACTGCCGCGAGATGCAGCGGCTGGTCCGGGACGCCGTCGTACAGGGCGTCGAGCACCTCGTCGCCGGGCTTGGCGCCGAGCGGCGGAATCGATGCGGTGCCGAGCTGCTCGCCGGGCAGGAACACGAGCCCTGCCTCGAAGAGGGCGAGGTCGCGGAAGCCGCGCGAATGGTTGCGCTTGGCCACCTCGATCAGGCCCGGCAGGATCGAGGTCCGCAGGAAGCCGTGCTCCTCGCTGATCGGGTTGGCCAGCTTGAGCGACTTGTGCGGCGTGCCCTCCGTGGCCACGCCGAAGGTGTCATTGGCGGCCTTGGAAACGAACGGGTAGGCGATCACCTCGGTGAGGCCCGCGGCGGCCAGGGCCTGGACCAGGCGGCGGCGCTGCTGCTGCACGCGGGTCAGGCCGCGGCCCGGGGGCGCCACCGGCAGGGTCGCCGGAATCTTGTCGTAGCCGACCAGCCGCGCGATTTCCTCGGTGAGGTCGTCCTTGGTTTCGAGGTCGTTGCGCCAGCTTGGCGCGGTCACCGTGTAGCCGGCACCGTTCTTCACCACGACGGCGCCCAGGTCTTCGAGGGCGGTCACGATGTGTTCGTCGGTGAAGTCGATCCCGATGCGGGTTGAGGGGTACCCTGCCGGCAGTTCGATCGTGACGGCATCCGGCGCGGTTCCGACGTCGGTCCCCGCTTCGTCGGCGATGCCGCCGGCGAGTTCGACGAGGAGATCAACGACGCGCTGGGCGGCAATGCCGGCCACCTGCCAGTCCACGCCGCGTTCGAAGCGTTTGGAGGCTTCGGACGGCAGCTTGTGGCGGCGGCGGGAGCGCCCGATGGACACCTCGTCGAAGTGCGCCGCCTCCACGAGGATGCCCGTGGTGGAGTCGGAGACCTCGGTGGCGGCGCCGCCCATGACACCGGCGATGCCGATCGCGCCGGAATCGTCGGTGATGAGCAGGTCCTCGACGTCGAGCGCGCGGACCTTCTCGTCCAGGGTGGTGATCTTTTCCCCGGCCACGGCACGGCGGACCACGATGTCGCCGGACAGCTTGTCCAGGTCGTAGCAGTGCGTGGGCTGTCCGAGCTCCAGCATGACGTAGTTGGAGATATCCACCGGCAGGGAGATGGACCGGATGCCGGCGAGGCGCAGCCGGGAAGTCATCCACGGCGGCGTCGGCTTGGTGGCGTCGACGCCGCGGACGGTGCGGGCCACGAAGCGGTCGCAGCCGGGCTTGCCGTAGACCGGGGCGTCGTCGTTGAGCTTGACGCCGTAGCCGCCGGACAGTGCTGCGGGGGCCTGGACCCTGGACGCCGGGTCGGTGAAGGAGGTGCCGGTCGCGTGGGCGTACTCCCGGGCCACGCCGCGGATCGAGAATGCATACCCGCGGTCCGGGGTGACGTTGATTTCGGCGGCCTCATCGTACAGCCCGAGCAGTTCCATGGCGTCGGCGCCGATTTCCGGGTCCAGCCCAATCCTCGACAGCACCAGGATGCCGTCGTGGTCCTCGCCGATGCCGAGCTCGCGCACGGAGGCGATCATGCCCGCGGAGAGGTGACCGTACGTCTTGCGCGCGGAGATCCTGAAGTCGCCCGGGAGGACGGCGCCGGGCAGCGTGACCACCACTTTGTCGCCCTCCACGAAGTTGTGGGCGCCGCAGATGATGCCCTGCACGCCCGAGGGATCGATGCCCTCGCCGGTGAGGCTCTGCTGCTGACCCTCGGGGACCACGCGGACCTGGCACCAGTTGATCGTTTTGCCGTTGGTCTGCGGTTCCTTGACGATGCTCAGGACCTGGCCCACCACGATGGGGCCCTGCAGGGTCTCTGTCGGCCTGTGGACTGCTTCTTCTTCAAAACCGACCTTGACGAGCTCGGCCATAACGTCTTCGGCCGTGGCTCCGGCCGGTACCTGCGCGAATTCACGCAGCCAGGAAAGTGGGATACGCACTGTTAGATCTCCATCCCGAAGTGCTCGCTGAAACGTACGTCGCCTTCGATCATGTCGCGCATGTCGCCGACCTCGTTGCGGAACATGAGGGCACGCTCAATGCCCATGCCGAAAGCAAAACCTGAATAGATGTCCGGATCGATGCCGGCGGCGCGGAGCACGTTGGGGTTGACCATGCCGCAGCCGCCCCATTCGATCCAGCGGGGGCCGCCCTTGGCGCCCGGGTGCCAGATGTCCAGCTCCGCGGAGGGCTCGGTGAACGGGAAGTAGTTGGGTCGCAGCCGGATCTGGGCGTCGTCCCCGAACATCTGCCGGGTGAAGTGCTCCAGGGTACCCAGGAGGTCGGCCATGCTGAGATTCTTGTCGATGGCCAGGCCCTCGAACTGGTGGAAGACCGGGGTGTGCGTGGCGTCGAGCTCGTCCGTGCGGAACACCTTGCCCGGGCACAGCACGTAGATGGGCAGGTCGCGTTCCAGCATGGAACGGACCTGAACCGGCGACGTGTGGGTGCGCATCACGAGGTGGGCCTCCGGCGGCTCCACGAAGAACGTGTCCTGCATTTCGCGGGCCGGGTGGTCCGGCTTGAAGTTCAGGGCATCGAAGTTGAACCATTCGGACTCGACCTCGGGGCCCTCGGCGATCTCCCAGCCCATGCCGACGAAGATGTCCGCGACCCGGTCCTGCAGCGTAGAGAGCGGGTGGCGTGCACCGGCCCGGCGCCGGCGGGGGGCCGCCGTGACGTCCACGGTCTCTTCGACGAGGATCCGCGCGTCGTTCTCGGCTTCGAGCTCCACCGTGCGGTCCGCGAGCGCCTTGTTGACGCGCCCCCGGGAGGCTCCCATGAGTTTGCCGGCGGCGGGCTTCTGGTCCTTGGGCAGCGCGCCGATCTCGCGGTTGGCGAGACTTAGCGAGGACTTCTCGCCGGTGTGCGCGAGGCGCACGGCCTTGAGTTCATCGAGGGTGGCGGCGGTGGCGATGGCGGCAACGGCCTGGTCTACGGCAGCGGTAATGGCAGCTTCATCCAGAGGATTCGGGACGGCTGCGCCCGGCAAAGTTTCAGTCATCTACTGTTCTTAGCTACGAGTCGGATCATGCCGAGAGCACGCGGCCGGGCACAGGGCTCGGCGCGGGTTCTCGGCAAGGCTTATGGTCACTGACCCCAGTCTAGTAGACGGCCGTCTACCGCCAGTCAATCGCCGTCAAACGCCAGGCGTTCGTGACGCCGCGGTCCCGCCGGACCGCTGACGGCCGACCACACACACCGCGGACCCCTGACCGCCGGGCACGCCCCCGGTTAGCATGGCCCCATGACGTCCGGACAACGGCTGCGGCAGATCGCCAACATGCTCAACGGGTCCACCCTCCTGGGCCTGCTGCTGGCAGCCTGCGCCCGGACTACCATCCGCCCCGGTCCGCGCGGGCTGCTGATCGCTTGCCGCTACCGCTGGCGGCTTCCCTCCGCCGCGGCCTTCACCGTGGGCAACGTGATCCTGTTCCGTGCCGGGCCCGAATCCGCCCGCGCTAATCCTGCCCTGTTGGGGCACGAGGAGCGCCACAGCACCCAGTACGCCTGGTGCCTGGGGCTGCCGTTCCTTCCGCTGTATTTCATCGCCGCGGCCTGGTCGCTCTGGCGGACGGGCAACCCGGGCAGCGGCAACGTCTTCGAGCAACACGCCGGGTTGGCAGCGGGCGGCTACCCCCTGCTCCGCCGCCCGGGGACCCGTCCGCGAAATCACCGAAGCACGGGCGTGACTGCCCCCAACCGTTATGAGGCCTGACATGACAGAGACCCCCAGAAGTATCGCGGTGACCGGAACGGGCAGTGCGGAGGCGGCGCCGGACCTCCTCACGTTGTCCGTCGGCGTCGAATGCCGCCGGGAAACCGTTGCCGAAGCTTACAGCGATGCAGGTGCCAGATCGGCCGCGGTCACCGCGGCCCTGCGGCAGCACGGGGTGGACAACGCCGACATGGCCACCTCCGGGCTGAACGTCCGGGCCGAGGTGAACTGGCAGGAGGGCCGCGGCCAGACCGTGACCGGCTACCTGGCATCGAGCACGCTGACGATCCGGATCCGGGAGCTGTCCGCGTCCTCGCAGATCCTCGCCGCGGCCGTTGCGGCCGGCGGGGACGATGTCCGGCTGAACGGGCTGACGCTCGGCTTCGCGGATGCCTCCGCCGTCGAGGCCCGGGCCCGGGAGGCCGCCTGGACGGATGCCCGGACCACTGCCGAACACTACGCGGCCCTCTCCGGTGCGGCTTTGGGCCAGGTTGTTTCCCTGACTCAACACACCGGCTTCCAGGCACCGGTCCCGGTCGCGAAGCTGCAGCGGGCGGCGTCGGCGGAGTCGCTCAGCGTCGAAGCCGGCGAGTCCAGCGTCACGGCAACAGTCGGCGTCGTCTGGGAACTGCTCGGGTGACCGTTGTGGGTTAGTGCGTTGCGCCGGCAGCGAGCTTGAGATCCGCCGTCGTCACCAGCGCGGTCCGGACCACGACGGCGAGCGCCGCCGCCATCTGCTGTGCCGGCAGCGACGGCGTGCCGCTCCCGGCCGGGAGCTGGCTGTCCTCATAGGGGACGTGGACGAAGCCTCCCCTCGTGCCCGGACGCAACCGCAAGGCGTGCATGAGCGCGTAGAAGACGTGGTTGCAGACGTAGGTCCCGGCGGTCTGGGAGACCTCGGCCGGGATGTTCTGGGCGGTCAACGCCGCGAGCGCCGCCTTGACAGGCAGCGACGTGAAATAGGCTGCCGGGCCGCCCTGGACCACGGGTTCGTCCACGGGCCGGTTGCCGGCGTTGTCCGGAATCCGGGCGTCATCACAGTTGATGGCCACCCGCTCCAGGGAGATCCGTGGCCTCCCGCCGGCCTGGCCGGCGCACACCACAAGCTCCGGCCGGAATCGTTCCAGGGCCTCCTGCAGCAGCGCGGCCGACTCGCCGAACACGCATGGCAGTTCGAGGGCCTGGACATCCAGCCCTTCAGATTGGAGCAGCCGCGCCGCCGAACGGGCCGCGGTCCAGGACGGGTTGACCGTTTCGCCGCCGAAGGGCTCGAATCCGGTGAGGAGAATCATCGCCCCAGCGTAGCAATGCGCCGCGAACACTGCCGCGGCCGGGCGACGTCCGTGATGGGCAACGTCCGTGATGGGCAAAGGCTAGGACGGATCATCAATCCGGGGGTGAAGTTCTTCAGCGCCCCGGAGATCCAGCACCGCTGAGGGAAGCCAGGGCGGCGCGCAGCCGGGTGTCGGCGTCGTCGGCGACGTCGCGGACGGCCGGGCTGCTGCTTTGCTTCACCATGGTCTGCGGGTCGATGGCCTGGATGGTCGTCTCGGCGGCGCCCCTGCCCCGGCGGACGACGACGTTGCAGGGCAGCAACGCGCCCATATCCGGTTCTGCGGAGAGGGCCCGGCTGGCCAGGGCCGGGTTGCAGGCGCCCAGGATCACGTAGTCGCCGAGCTCCTCGGCGGCATCCGTGCCGAGCTTGGCCTCAAAAGTGGCTCGGACATCGATCTCGGACAGAATGCCGAATCCCTGCCCGGCGAGGGCATCGCGGGTGTACTGCACTGCCTCTTCCCAGCCCAGAGGCACAGTAACGGTATGCGTATAGCTCATGGCTGCTCCTGCAGGGATAGTCGGGGCCTCAGGCGAGAGAGAGGAATAGCTTTTCCAGGTCCTTGGTGTCCATGCTCGCATCCCCGCGGACAAGGCACTGTTCGAGGCCGCTCGCGATGATGGCGAAACCGGCACGGTCCAGGGCCTTCGAGACAGCGGCGAGCTGGGTGACGACGTCCTTGCAGTCCTTCCCCTCCTCCAGCATGCGCGTCACGCCGGCGAGCTGGCCCTGGGCGCGCTTGAGCCGGTTGATGATCGGGGTGAGTTCTGTCGAATCAAGTTCCATGGCGGGCTCCAAAGATGGGTGGGTGCTTTGCTAATTCTATACCCCGGAGGGTATAACAGCTAGCGGCGGGAATCCGGAATTCACTCCACTGCAGGCCGCTTGCAAGATACCCCGGGGGGTATTATTGTTGTGTGTAGACCACCGGAGGATCCCCATACGGAGACTCCCCGACCGTCCAACGAAAGAGAGTCCCAATGCTTATCGAGCGTATTTACGACGAAGACCTCGCCCAGGCCAGCTACTTCATTGGCTGCCAGGCCAAGGGTGAAGCGCTGGTCGTTGATCCCCGCCGTGACATCACGGTCTACCGGGATCTTGCGGCGGCCAACGGGATGAAGATCGTTGCCGTCACGGAGACCCACATCCACGCGGACTTCCTGTCCGGCACCCGTGAACTGGCTGCCGCGACCGGCGCCACCGCGTACGTTTCCGGCGAGGGCGGCGCGGACTGGCAATACGGGTTCGACGCCGAACGGCTGAACGACGGCGACTCGGTCACCTTGGGCAACATCACCGTCAAGGCCCTGCACACCCCGGGACACACGCCGGAGCACCTGTCGTTCCTGATCACCGACGGCGCGTTCGCCGACACCCCCGGGTACCTGCTCTCCGGTGACTTCGTCTTCTCCGGCGACCTCGGCCGGCCGGACCTGCTCGACGAGGCCGCCGGCGGCATCGACACCCGCTTCGCCGGCGCCAAGCAGCTCTTCGCCAGCCTGCGGGACAAGTTCCTGACCCTGCCGGACCACGTCCAGGTGCACCCCGGCCACGGCGCCGGCAGCGCCTGCGGCAAGGCCCTCGGCGCCATCCCGTCCTCCACCGTCGGTTACGAACGCCTCTACGCCTGGTGGGGCCCCTACCTGGCCGCCAACGACGAGCAGGGCTTCATCAACGAACTGCTCGACGGCCAGCCCGACGCCCACGCCTACTTCGCCCGGATGAAGCGCGAAAACCGTGAAGGCCCCGCCGTCATGGGCGAACGTGCACCCCTGGCCGAGCTGGCCACCGCCGACGTCGCCGCCGACCTGGCCGCGGACAAGGTCATCTTCGTGGATACCCGCTCCAACGGCCAGGTCCACGAAGGCACTGTCACCGGCTCGGTCAACGTCCCGGCCGGCAAGTCCACCGCCAGCTTCGGCGCCTGGGTCGTGAACCCGGAAACCGACGTGACCCCGCTGGTGCTCCTCGCTTCCAGCCAGGCTGACGCGCAGGAAATGTGGGACCACCTCGTTCGCGTCGGCATCGACAAGGTCGCCGGCTACGTCACCAGCCTCGACGGTCTGCCGATCTCCGTCCCGAAGCTGATCCAGCCTGAGGAGCTTGAGGGCTTCGACGCCGCGATGGTGCTTGACGTCCGCAACAAGACCGAGCACGCGGCCGGACACATCCCCGGCTCCTACCAGCTCAGCGGCGGCCGCGTGATGTGGCACCTGGACGAGCTCCCCGCAGAGGGCACCATCGTGTCCTACTGCCAGAGCGGGGTCCGGAACTCCGTCGCGGCCAGCGCGCTGCGCCGTGCCGGGTACGACGTCGTCGAACTCGATGGCAGCTACGCCGGATGGGCCGCCTGGCAACAGGCGCGGGAATCCGTTTCCAGCAACTGATCCTGGCAATAATTGAACTAATTGATTGACAGCGTTGGCGGCGGTCCGGTAATACCGGGCCGCCGCCAACATCTGCCGCGGATAAGTGAAGTAACCAGATGACGCCCGGTATTGCCCCTTCACCGCAGGACCTCGGAGCCAGGCGGGAAAACGCACGACGCGCGCGGGAGGATGATGGGCGCGTCCAGCCATTTTGCCAGTGCGAATTCAAAGACAGTTGCTGCTTCTAGCATCCAGGGCATGGGCGCCCCGAGCTTCCCAGGGAGCCGGACCGCGAGCCGGGTCCGCTGCAGGGGGACCGCGTTGGGGCCGATGCTCTCCAGAGGCCGGGTTGCGTGCGCGGATGAAAGCCCTTGAGGCTCCGGCACCTGCCCTCAGCCTTGAACCGTTTCGGCGCCGGTACGGACGACCAGCACAGGGCACTGGGCATGGTGCACCGCGTGGCTCGATACCGAGCCCAGAAGCATTCCGGCGAAGCCGCCATGACCCCGCGATCCGACCACCAGCAGGTCCGCCCCGGCCGCAGCCTTCAGGAGCACGTCGGCGGGGTGCCCCTCCGTCACCTCACCGGTGACCGTGAGGCCTGTTTCTGATGCGCGCCGCACCGCATCAGCATGTGCATGCCGGGCATTGTCTCCGAATGAATCATGGTCCTCAGCTTTGCCGGCCGCGTCACCAATGACGGGGTAGTGCCAAGCTGTGACAACGTGAACCTGCCCTGACCGCAGCCGGGCCTCTTCAAGAGCCCACTCAAGAGCTGCCAGTGAAGAGTCCGACCCGTCGACCCCGACCACAATCCGGAAACTCATGCCTGCCGCCATCGTGCCTCCCGCTACGGAAACAGCGTCTTCGCGGCACTACGTCGTCCCGCAGGGCCAACAATCCTCCCGATCCGCAGTCGAATCAAGAGGATTTTCCTGCCGGAAGCGGCCGTAGTGATGACGCCTCGCACCCCTCTGGCACATCAGAGAGCGGAGACGCTATCCCTGGCGCAACCCGCGGCCCTGTGACGAGGCGAGACCATCCAGCCATTCAAGTGCCTCCGCGCGCGAGGTGAAGTAGGCGTGCGGACAGAAGCCGTGCCGTCCCAGGGCGGCCGCCACAACCTTGTCGACCACGGTGGAACCGACCATAGCCACGGCGGAGACGGCTCTGGCGCGTTCATAGGCGCCTCTCGCCGCGGCATTTATGGTCACGTCAGAGATTTCGACGACGAGGGGCAGTGCCCGGCCGGCGCTCAGGCCCTGCATCGTCTCGATGGACATCACGGCGTCGTCAAGGTCGACCTGTGAACCGGGCGTCCAGAACAGGTGAAGAAACCCTGCCCCGCTGACACCGAGCCGCCCTTTCCCGCCTGCAATCAGAATTTCTTCCACGACATCCCCCTAGGCACGACACGCTACTCTTTCGAAGGCTGCAGCCGCCCCGGCACGCCGGACTGCCGCTCCATCTTCAAGGCGAAGTATTCCCTCATCAAAATACCCCACGGGGTATACCGATGGGACGGTCCAGCCAGGTAAAGGGAGCAACAGATGTGCCGTGCAGTGACATGCAAGAAATGCCAGAAGACGACGTGGGCCGGCTGCGGCCAGCACGTTGACCAGGTCATGCGCGGGGTCCCGGCCTCCCAGCGTTGCCGCGGGCACGAGCAGGAGAAGTCGGCCGGCAAGGGCTTCTTCGCGAAGCTGCTCGGACGATAGGCCGGCGCGCCCGGGACAGGCGTTGGGGCATAGGGAAGCGCCGGAGGATATGTCCTCCGGCGCTTCCCTATGCCCGCTCCGGCGTCCTCAGGAGAGGAGTGCCTGTGCGGCGACGTAGGCGGCGACCATCAGGACCAGGATTCCGAAGCCGCGTTTAAGGACCCTGTCCGGGATGCCGGTGCCGATCCGCCCGGCCGCGAGCGACGCGGCCATCGCGGTGGCCGCGAAGGCTGCCGTGACGGCCCAGTTGATTTGCAGATCGCCCAGGTGGGCGGCGAAGCCTGCGGCCGAGTTGATCACGATGATCACCAGTGAGGTCCCGACGGTCAATGCCATCGGGAGTCCGAGAATCAGGGTGAGCGCCGGGACGATCAGGAAGCCGCCGCCCACGCCCAGCAGGCCGGTCAGGAACCCGACGACGGCGCCGGTGGCAATTGCCTTGGGGAGGCAGCTGCGCCAGTTGACGCCGCCGCCGGGCAGTGCGCAGGCACCGCCGACAGAGGTGGACGGCATCAGCATCCGGATGCCGGCGAAGACCATGATCGCCGCAAAGGCCAGCAGCAGAATCTTCGGGTCCAGGAGCCGGTTTACCGCCGCGCCGAGGTAGGCGGTCACGGTCCCTGCGGCCCCGATGATCAGCGCCAGCCTCCAGTTCACCCCGTGCCGCAGTCGGGGCAGCACCGCGACGGCGGAGGAAGCGCCGACGACGACCAGCGACGTCGGGATCGCCGCGGCGAGCGGCAGACCGACCCCGTAGACCAGGGCGGGCACGGCGAGGATGGATCCGCCGCCTCCGACCAGGCCCAGCAGGCCGCCGACGATCAGCCCGAAGGCCGCCGCGGAGATGATCATGCCCGGGCGTCCAGGTTCTTCAGGGCCTGGTGCGCGGTGGGCTCGTTCGCGGAGCGGTTCCACGGCATCTTGGAGAGCATCTGACCCATGGCACAGCTGTTGGTGGCCGCGGAGAACGTCAGGCCGGCACCGATGCCGGCGGCAATCAGGCCGAGTTTGGGCGAGATGAACTTGCTGCCGAGCATCCCGGCCAGGACAAGGGAGCCGGCGGTCATCCGGACCTGGCGTTCCAGGGCCCAGGGGCCCCGGCCGCGGACAACGTTGCCGCCGGCCGCTGCGTAGGCGGGGATCCCGCCGGTCAGGACACTGGCACTGGCCAGGCCGACGGAGTCCAGGTGCTTGCGGGCCTGCTCGGCGCGGTTGCCGGACTGGCAGACGAGGACCACGCGGGTGCCCATTTTGGCCGCGAACTCTTCCGTGTGTTCACTAAGCATGGCCAGCGGCACATGGTACGAACCGTTAATGTGCATGGCGTCGAACTCTGCGCCGCTGCGCACGTCGATGATCATCAGATCATCGTGGTTGTCTTCCCAAGCCTTCAGGGTCGAGGCATCGATGGACTTGGGGGCGGACTCGACAGGGGTGGTCTTTAAGGAAGTCATGATCTCTTTCGGTATATCTTGGAGCATTTCTTATGGCGGCCCTGCGCTTGCGGGTAGCCGCCGTCCACCGCCCGGTCCGCCATGTCAGGGACACGGTCCGGACAGGTGGAAGCCCGGACGGCGCTTGGGGGCGCGCCGTCCGGGCGGTCTGGTGGGATCAGGCGGTCGGGAGGCCCGCAGCCGTCCAATCAAGCATTCCGCCGGGGACGGTGTAGGCCGTGTACCCTGCGGCCGCCAGCTGGTCCGCGGCTGCCGCACTCCGGCGTCCGCTGCGGCACACGGCGATGACCGGACGGGCGTTGTCCAGCTCGCCGAGGCGCCCGGCCAGTTCGCCCAGGGCTATATGCTTTGCGCCGGGGATCATGCCTTCGGCGACTTCGACTGATTCGCGGACATCCACGATCTGGGCATCGCTGCCGCTCTTGAGCTGTTCAGCGAGCTGCTGGGGGGTGATTTCCATGTGCTGGACCTTTCGATAGGGCGGACTGTGCTGCTGCGAAAACTGAGGACCCCGGCGGCTCCCGGCGGGCATCTCCCTTCTTCCATAATGATACCCCCAGGGGTATAAATGCAAACCGACGCCGCCCTTGCGGCAATACCCCTGGGGGTATATTATTGACCCATGGCAACCATCGACATTTCCGAAAAGACTTTCAACGACACCGTCACCGGCAACGGAATCGTGCTTGTGGACTTCTGGGCAGCCTGGTGCGGGCCCTGCCGGATGTTCGCCCCCACCTTCAGTAAGGCCTCCGAGAACCACGCGGATGTCGTCTTCGCGAAGGTGGACACGGAGGCCGAGCCCGGCCTCTCCGCCGCCGCCCGCATCACCTCCATCCCCACCCTGATGGCCTTCCGGGACGGGATCCTCGTCTTCTCCCAGCCGGGGGCGATGAACGCAACCGGACTGGAACAGCTCATCAAGGGCATCAAGGAGCTGGACATGGACGAGGTCCGGGCGAAAGTGGCAGCCGCCCCGGCATCCTAGGAAGCCACCTGGTCCACGGCCCCGACCGGGGGCCTCTGGGGCACGCCCACCTACGGATCGAGAAGCGCGCATGAGCAGCGAACCAGTCATCACAGCCCCCGGCAGCACAAAGCCAGCCCCTGGCCCCGCGTCCGGCGACAGCCAGCCGGTACACATCGTACACCGGGGCGGTGACCGCTTCGACATTAACGTCCGCGGTCACGTCATCCGGACCGACCAGCCGGCCGGCGACGGCGGGGAAGACACCGGCCCCACCCCCACCGAGCTGTTCATTGCGAGCCTCGCAGGCTGCGTCGCGTTCTACGCCCGCCGCTACCTCAGCCGGCACAAGCTGCCCACCGAAGGCCTGGCCGTGGAAGCGGACTTCAGCATGGGCTCACGCCCCGCACGCGTCGCCCGGATCGAGGTGCGCCTCACCATCCCCGCAGGCGTGCCCGCCGAACGCCGCGAGGCTCTGCTCGCCGTCGCGTCCCACTGCACCGTGCACAACTCACTGACATCAGTCCCTGAGATCTCGGTGAACTTCGCCCTCGACCCCGGACGGCTGAACGCAAACCCCTAGGTTCCAGCAAGCCACGGCTTGGAATGCACCGTGCGGATCGCCACCTGTCCTTTGACTGCCCCCTCGCCGCCGTCGCACTCAGCCACGCCACGATGGTGGGGCTTATGTCCATGACCCCGGTTCACCTGCGCGATCATGGCGCAAGCCTGACAATCGTGGGCTTCACCTTTAGTCTGCACATCGCCGGGATGTATGCCCTCTCCCCATGTTCGGGTGCCTGGCGGACAAGGCAGGAAGGCTGCGCGTCGTGCTGCTGGGCCAGACCATGCTGCTGGCGTCGCTGCTGATCGCCGGCGTGGCTGCCGACTCCCGCACCGGAGTCACGGTCAGCCTCAATCTGCTTGGGCTCGGATGGTCAGCCTCCGTAGTGGCCGGCTCGGCGATGGTGGCCGAGTCCGTCCATATTCAAGACCGGGCCGCCATCCAGGGCGTCTCGGATCTGAGCATGAATGCCGCTGGCGCGCTCGGCGGGGCCCTGGCCGGGCCGGTTTTGGCCTCGATGGGCTACTCCGGCCTCAGTTTTGTCGCGATGACCTCGTGGGTGTTGTGGTCATCTGGACTGGGCTGCACTCCCGCGCCGCTATAGCGCACCCACAACCAGAGCACAGTTAGGAAGAGTCATGGATGCGGACCGCCGGATCGAACAAGAAATCCCGGGCGACGATCACCGTGGAAGGGTGCATACACCGTGGTCCATGAGCCGTGACTGGGGCCAGGTTCGCCGCTGGCAGGCGTCACGTGTGGCGGTGGCAGCCGTCGCCGCTGCCGCCGCTGCGACTGTTGTCGTTGCCACGAACGGCATGATGACAGAAACGGCTGCCACCTGGTGGTCTTTTGTGGTCCTCGCGGCGGGGTCACTCCTGACCGGCCTGGTGGCAGGCAGTTACATCGGGGCCCCCATCGGAGCCGAGACCACCCTCTGCGACCTCCGATGGCCCGTCCTTGGCCTCACCGGACTGGCGGTCGCAACGTCCACCGGCCAGGGCAGCCTCTCGGCCCACCTCTTCGTCGGCGCCGCCCCCGCAGTGCTGGCCGGCCTGATCCAACCTGCCTTCGCGCTCCTCTCCGTTGCCCTGTTGCGCTGGGCGTTGCGGGAGCGCCTCGAACTCGAGCGGAGGGCCGTTTCGCCTTCCCCCGACGGGGATAGTGGCGATGTGTGTACTGCCTGCCGGCCGCTGTTTCCCAGCCGGCCGGGATCAGCGGGCGGCCCCTCCGCCTGACTGCAGCGGTCTCACAAGCGGATATACGCCCAACCTTCCCACTGCCGCGTCGCGAGATAGGATATGGCCGCCGGGACGGATCCGACCCCGGGAAGAAGCTGCCCCGGGATCAGTTCCACCGAACGCAGGCTGTTCCCGCATGCGTGGATCCGGATGCCCCGGCCAACAGCTTCGCCAATGGCCTCCCCCAGCGTTGAACCTGTGGCCAACAGAACAACCCCGGGCCCCTGGACGACGACCTCGACAGGGACACCCGCAGCAAGGGCTGCCACAGCGTTATCCGCACTTCGCAGGGCTGCAGCGAGCCCGGCGCTCTCGGCCGGTCCGGCGACATGGACAACCAGCCCCGGCGAGGCACCTTCTCCCGGGCTAACGTTCTGAGATTCGGTGTCCGGCATGAGGGCTCCTTCAACATTGGTCGGGCCAATATGGGGCCCACGGAAAAATCTGCGGTCGCTGTCCCATCGACTGCTATGCCAGAGACGGACAGGTCCGGGCCGATAGCCTCATCACCCCAGCATGGAGGGCGGTGGCAGGGCAAACGGCGCGGCAGGATAGTGCTGCGCCGCTGCGTCCATCAGGCGCCCCCACTGGCCGCCGGCGATATCGGCGCCGTCGACGGCGGCATAGTATCGTCCGTTGATCGTGATGTCCTGGTTGACCCAGCGCGGACCGATGCCCTGGTAGCTGCCGAACCATGAAGCCGTAGAGATACCGGAGGTCGCACCGACGGTCCAGGTCATGGTGTTTCCGTCGGTGGTGCCGGTTTTGGCGAAGATGTCGTGGCTCTTGTTCACCGGAATGTTGTAGCCGGAGCCCCGGGTCAGCACGTTCTTGAGCGCGTAGGTGACGCCCGCAGCGACATCGGGGTCGATGGTTTGCCGGCAGTCCGCTCCGGGCACAGGGTAGTTCCGTCCATGCGGGCCGGTGACCGCGTCCAGGGCAATCGGGTCGCAGTGCACTCCCCTGGCGGCGAACGTGGCATAGGCGTTGGCCATGGACAGCGGAGCGACATCCTGGGTCCCGATCAGGCTGGCGATGCTGGACAGGTCGTAAGGCTGGTTCGTGTGCCCGTTCGTGACCCCTGCCGCCGTCGCCATTTTCTGGATGTTGCAGAAATCCAGCTGGGCGGCGGACTGGAAGGTGATGGTGTTGATCGACTGGTACAGGCCCCGCAGGACGCTCATCCGGAAGTAATGGTCGGGATCGTCGTTCGGCAGCGGGGTCTGGCCCAGGGCCGGGTCGTAGGATCCAGTGGTGACCCCGCAGGAGTTCTTCCAGGGGTATCCGGCCCTGTAAACGCGGACCGATCCGTCCAGCTGGGTGGCCATCGATTTTCCGGAGTTGAGCCATTCAGCGAAAATGAACGGCTTCATCGTGGAGCCGATCTGGAACCCGCCGGCACCGTCGAGCGGCCGGCCGTTGACGTCCTTCTCGGGCAGGGCGAAGTTGCCCATGTAGTTCCCCGGTGCCGTGGCAGGGTTGTAGACAGTGTTCTGCGCCATGGTCAGAACCTTGCCGGTTCCGGGTTGGATGCTGACCAGCACGGACCCGCGCTGCAGGGGATCGGCTGCGGCCATGGAGGCGCTGACTTCGTCCTGGGCTACTTTTTGGAGTTTCGGGTCCAATGTCGTGTGGATGGTGAGCCCGCCCAGATACAGGAGCTTCTTGCGGGCCGCTTCATCGGCCCCGAAGGCGGGGTCGTTGAGGATCAGTCGCTGGACGTAGTCGCAGAAATACGGGGCCGTGGTGGCGCCGAAGCAGCCCTGGCTACTGGGGTGGACGGCCAGGCCGATAGGCGCTTTCACGGCGGCGTCGTGTTCCGCTGCGGTGATATGTCCTTGCTGGAGCATTTTGTCCAGGACTTCGTTCCTGCGGGCCACCACGTGGGCAGGTTCGGTGAGCGGGTCGTAGTAGACCGGGCTGTTCACGACGCCGGCCAGGGCCGCGGCCTCGGGCAGAGCCAGGGCGCTGGCGGGCACGTTGAAGTATTCCCGGGCGGCGGCGTCGATGCCGTAGGCGCCGTTGCCGAAATAGACGATGTTCAGGTAGCCCTGCAGGATCTGGTCCTTGGAGTATTTCGTCTCCAGGGCAATGGCGAGCTTCATTTCCCGCAGCTTGTCGCCGATCGTCTTGGCGTAGCCAAGCTTGACCTCATCGCCCTTGCCCCGGGCGACGAGGGATTCGATGATCATGTTGTTCACGTACTGCTGCGTGATGGTGGAGGCGCCCTGGCGTCCGCCCTGCGCGGTCGCCACCAGCGCCCGGAGGATCCCTGTGGTGTCGATTCCCCCGTGCTGGTAGAAGCGCGCGTCCTCGATCGAGACGATCCCGTCCCGGATGAACGGGGACATCTTGACCAGGGGCACGGGTCTGCGGTTCTCCGCGTAGAAGGTGGCAATCACGGACCCGTCGCTGGCGAGCACCCTCGAGGCGGCAGGAGGGGCACTCATGTCCAGGTCATCGGGCAGCTGGTTAAACATGCCGATGGAAGAGCTGACGGCCGTTCCTGCCACCGCGGTTGCCGGCAGGAACAGTCCCGCCACGAGCACTCCGCAGAGTGCGCCGGCAGCAACGAAGGACAGGATCTTCCCCCATCGCGAGTCCTTACTTAGCATCAGTGTGTTCCCTCGGTGCGCTCTCCAGTTGCGGCCGCAGGCCCGACGACGGCGGTTGCTGGGCGGCGTCGACGTCGAAACCGGCGGCGGCGTCAGTGCCGGCGTCGACGTCGAAACCGGCGGCGGCGTCAGTGCCGGCGTCGACGTCGAAACCGGTGCCGGCCGGGATGGCGACCGAGCGCCCGCGGCGGAAGAGCAGGACAAATCCGGCGGCCCCTGCCAGGAAGATCAGTGCCGCCACCCAGGTGTTCACCCTGAGACCCAGGATCAGGTTGGCGTAGTCCGAGCGCATCAATTCAAAGGCAAACCGCCCGGCGGTGTAGCCCGCGACGTAGAGAGCGAAAACGCTTCCGGCTCCGAGGCTGAATCTCCGATCCAGGAAGAGGATCAGGAAGCCGAGCGCCACGCACCAGAGAGACTCGTAGAGGAAGGTGGGCTGGAAATAGCCGAGCACCGCCGGGGCGCCGGAGGCGTCGGTGAGCGCAGATCCTGTGGCGGTGTCCATCTGGTGGATCTGAAGTTTCCACGGCAGCGTGGTCGAGTCCCCGTAGAGCTCGTTGTTGAACCAGTTCCCCCACCTGCCCAGGGCCTGGGCAAAGAGGACGCCGGGGGCCACCACGTCAAGGAAGGCAACGAGTGAGACGCCGGCCCGGCGGCAGCCGATCCACGCCCCCACACACCCCAAGGCGATGGCGCCCCAGATGCCCAGGCCGCCGTCCCAGATGGCGAACGCATTCCAGGGGTTCGCGCCAGGCACGAAGTACAGCTCCGGGTCGGTGATGACGTGATAGATCCGGCCGCCGATAATCCCGGCCGGGATCGCCCACAGGCAGATGTCCAGCACTTGTCCGGGGTGGCCGCTGCGGGCCGTCCAGCGCCGGGATCCCAGCCAGACAGCAACCGCAATGCCGGCCATGATGCAGAGGGCATAGAAATGGATCGTCAGCGGCCCCACATGGAAGGCGCTGACCGTCGGGGACGGAATATAGGAATCACTGGCAGTCATAGCGGGGAGGGATCCTGTCTGAAAAGTGTTGTGGCGCGACTGTGCCCTTGCGGACCCCGGTGCGGGCCGGACCGGCCACCTTGCCCTACCCGGCCCGGGAGCCGCCGTTTCTCGGCCCCGATAGGCCGCACATGCAAAAGAATTGGTTCTGCCACAGAACTATTCTATAGGTGGTTGTATCGGGATAGGCTGAGGTCATGAACTCGGCCGACGAATCCGTGCTGGAAACCGCGAGCGCCCAGGCGCTCCCCGACACGTGGTCTTTGACCGGGGCGATCACACGCCTGCGCCGGGTTTTACGCTCAAGCGTGCGGCAGGAGTTTCCTTGGGAATCACTGCCCATGGCTCAGGTTGAGGTGCTGCAGCGTCTTGCCGATGAGCCGGGCCTGGGCGTCAGCGGACTCGCTGTGCGTCAGCGCCTGGCCGTCAACACAGTGAGCAACCTGATCCAGCAGATGGTGACCTCCGGACTCGTGGAACGCCTGACCCGTCCCGGCGACCGGCGGTCCGTAAGCCTCAGCCTGACGGACAAGGGAACCGAGGTGCTCAGCGCGTGGCAGGCGGCGAACGACCGCCGCCTGGGACAAGCGCTGCACCGCCTACCCAAGGCGTCCCAGAAGGCCATCGAACAAGCCGTTCCCGCCCTGGCCGCCCTCGCCGCCCTGCTGGAATCAGATGATCAGATCCGGGACGGCCGCACAGGAACAGAGCCGGCACCGTAACGGCCCAGCCCTGACCCGGCTTGCTCTGGAGGTAGTTTGCGGTGGCCCTCGCGACGCTGCTGGTCGGGGTCAGCCGCCAAGACGGAGGGTGACCAGCAGGCCGATCAGTGCGACCACGCCGGCCAGGAATATCGCAGACAGGGGATTGCCGAAATTGAGCGTCCATCCCAGACCGAACCGGCGCGGGACCATCAGCGCGTGGTCCTCGCGATTGAAATAGAACAGGCCGCCGCGCCAGTACTTGTCGTCGTCCCGGTGGGTCAGTCCGGTGTCCTTCTCCCCGACGTCCCGCTCGCGGTTGCTCCCGGCCAGAACCACGACGGCAACCACGACGGCGGCCAGGATCGGGAGCACGACCACCAGCGGCGCCCACGGCGTAACGGTGCCGGTCCACATCAGCAGGGATGACCCCAGCATCCCCGCGTCGATCATCGCGACCAGCCCGAGCAGCGCCTTGGCGCCCAGGGACATGTAGTGGCGGTACCAACGCGCGGAGCCTACCGGATGTGCCGGGTCGAGGTCGGGCCGGCTGTGGAAGATGGCCGCCGCAATACCCGCCAGCAGCGCGGTCACGCCGATCTGCACGAACACCAGCGAGAAGGCAGTGCCGACCGATTTGGCGGCCACCCGATTGGGAGCGCCGTTCGCGCCGTAGTGCACCGCGAGCGTCTCGGGCATTGACGGGTAGCTGATCACGCCGATCACCACTGTGGTGACGGTGACGATCACTGCAGGGGCCAGCCAGAGCCAGGGAAACCGCGGTGGATCGGTCCGCAGTCCTGTGTCCACCGCGATGCCTTGATGCAGGCCCTCATACCAGCCCCCGGCTGCCTTGGTGGCTCGGATTTCGTGGTTGGCCAGGAAGAAGCAGCCGTAGAAGACGCCGGCGAGCGCCAGCACCGACAGGGGCAGCAGCAACGTTGCACCGGTCACGCCGTAAAGGACGGTTCCGAGCCCGGCGGCGATGATCCCACCGGCGAGTACCCGCCATCGGTAGATGCGGGTCTGCCGGACCACTTCCGGGTCTCCGGCATGCTGCGCCGGTACCCGAACCCCGAAGGGCACGGTCGGACTGTTGATCGAGGGAAGTACCAGGGCGATCGTGAGCACCAGTGCTGACAACACGGAGCTTAGGACGATGGCTAGGGTCATGGCAGGTCCTCTGGCTGTGTGGTGCCGAATGAGTCGAGCACGGACCGACAGGTCTTGAGAACCTCGTCCGGAGGCAATCCTCGGGCCACGGCCTCGGCCAACAGGGTCCGTGCCCTCGCGGTCCACTCCGCGGGGAACGCCGGGTCCGCGACCGTCGCGGTGACCACCGCGCCGGACTTACGGTTGAGCCGGATCAGGCCCTGCTGGCGCAGGAGGTCGTACGCTTTGTTCACGGTGTGGAAATTGATGCCGAAGTCCGCAGCGAGCGTCCTGGTTGCCGGCAACGAGCTGCCCTCGGTCAGCACGCCCTCGGCGATCGCCTCAACGATCCGGTCCCGAAGCTGCTGGTAGATCGGCGCCTCGCTGGCCAGGTCGACGTTGAGGATCATCACTCCCACCTCCGGCCTTAATTCTATAAGTTATAGAACAAATACCGATAGGGCGACGCCGAGACTTCTGCTGGAGCGGTCTTATGCACAGCGGTCCTCCAGCAGATGCAGTGGGTGGCGAACGGTGGAATCCTTGACATTCAGTCGAACATATATTCGAATATAGTCATGAGATGGGACGCACAAGCACTTGAGCGCGGCGACGCCCCTGACGCCTCGTCCGCCGATTCGCCCGCTGCCACTGCCCTGCTGCCGCTGGCCGGGCTGGTGCGCTCTGTGTCCACCCCGGAGTTCGCCGGGATCACCTTCCATGAGGTCACCGCCAAATCGGTGCTCAACAAGGTGGTTGCCGGTTCGCGGATGCCGTTCGACTGGACCATCAACCCCTATCGCGGCTGCAGCCATGCCTGCGTTTACTGCTTTGCGCGCAAGAGCCACACCTATCTGGACTTCGACGCCGGTCTGGACTTCGACAGCCAGGTGGTGGTTAAGATCAACGCCGCCGAGGTCCTGCGCAGGGAACTGGCCAAGCCTTCCTGGCAGCACGAGCACGTGGCCCTCGGCACCAACACGGACCCGTACCAGCGTGCCGAGGGCCGCTATCAGCTCATGCCCGGCATCATCGGCGCCCTCGCGGATTCCGGCACTCCCCTGTCCATCCTCACCAAGGGCACACTGCTGGCCCGGGACATTCCGCTCCTCAAGCACGCCGCGGCGCAGGTGCCGGTCGGAGTGGGCATCTCGCTGGCCATGACGAACGAGCAGCTCTCCGAAGCGGTGGAACCGGGCACTCCGGGGCCGCGGGCGCGGCTGAAGCTCATCTCCCGTCTGCGGGAGGCTGGTCTTCCCTGCGGTGTCATGGCCATGCCCATCCTCCCGTGGCTCTCCGACAGCGACGAGGCCCTCGACTCCCTATTCGGCGCCCTGGCGGCGGCCGGTGCAACGGGGGTCACGGCCGGCGCGCTGTACCTGAAGCCGGGAACCCGCGAATGGTTCATGCAGTGGATCGCCCGCGAACATCCGCAGCTGGCCGGGAAGTACCGGCGGCTCTACGGCGGCGGGTCCTACGCTTCCAAGGAATACCGGGCGTGGCTGGCCGGGCGGGTCCGGTATTTCAAGGATCTGCACGGGCTCTCCGGGTCGCAGGGCTTCAGCCACCAGGATCTGAACGGCAACAAAGCTCACAGTGCCGATCCAGGTGGGGACCACAACGCCGGCCACAACGCCAGCCACAACGACGATGCCCGCGAGGAAGAGGCCCAGTACCCGGCCGGAAGCATCCCGGACACGGCAGGGCACGCAAACTTCCGGCATGCCGGCCGCCCAAGCCGCGAACACGCAAACGGCAGCCATTCAAACGCCAACTATCCGGCAGCGGCGCAGCCCACCCTGTTCTGAAGCGCCGGGACCCTGAATCGCCGAGACCCTGCAGTGTCGCGAGCCTAGAGCGCCTTGACCGCGCCGAGCACCCTGGCCAGCGAATCCTTGGCATCGCCGAACAGGAGCGTTGTCTTGGGGTCGTGCAGGAGCTCGTTTTCGATGCCGGCGAACCCGGGGCGCATCGACCGCTTCAGGAACACCACCTGCTGGGCCTGCACCACCTCCAGGATCGGCATTCCGTAGATCGGCGAGCCCGGGGAAGACTTGGCTGCCGGGTTGACGACGTCGTTGGCGCCGACCACCAGCACGATATCCGTGGTCGCGAACTCGGGATTGACTTCCGCCAGCTCCCGGAGCGACTCGTACGGCACGTTAGCCTCGGCCAGCAGCACGTTCATGTGGCCCGGCATGCGGCCGGCCACCGGGTGGATGGCGAACACGACGTCCACGCCGCGGGCGCCCAGGGCCGTGGCAAGCTCCGCCACGGTGTGCTGGCCCTGCGCCACGGCGAGCCCGTAGCCGGGAACGATCACCACGCGCTGGGCATAGCCGAGCTGGACGGCCACGTCCTCGGGCGACGCCGAGCGGACCGGCCGGTCGCTGACAGCGGTGGATCCCGCCGTCGAGCCGCCCTTGAACGCCCCGAACATGATGCCGGCGACGCCGCGCCCCATGGCCGAGGCCATGACCTTGGTCAGGATGGTGCCGCTCGCGCCCACCAGCGTCCCGGCGACCAGCAGCAGGACGTTGCCCAGGACCACGCCGGACGCCGCCACCGCCAGTCCGGTGAAGGCATTCAGCAGCGAGATCACGATCGGCACGTCCGCCCCGCCGACGGGCAGCACCAGGAGCAGCCCGGCCGCAAGGCCCAGACCCAGCAGCGCGAGCGACCAGCCAAGCGACCCGGTCAGGACCACCAGCGCCCCGGAGACCACCGCCCCCAGCAGGACGGCCCCCATGACCCACGGCATGCCGGGAAACAGCAGCGGCCGGGTGCTGATGAGCTCCTGCAGCTTGCCGACGGTCACCGCGGAGCCAGCAAAGGACACCGCGCCCACCAGCATGGTGAAGACGACTGCCACGCGGACCCAGGGATCCTCCGTATGGCCAAGTTCCACCACCGCGACGAGCGCGGCGGCACCGCCTCCGACGCCGTTGAAGAGCGCCACGAGTTGGGGCATCTGGGTCATCTGCACCCGACGGGCCACAGGAACGGCGATCGCGGTGCCCACAGCGATGGCGGCGAGGATGAGCGGAATGTTGTCCAGCCGCGCTGACAAGAACACAGTGACGACGGCGACCAGCGCCCCGGCGGCGCCGATCGCGTTGCCGCGGCGCGCGGTCTTCGGCGAACTGAGGCCTTCCAGCGCCAGGATGAAGCAGACGGCGGCCACGAGATAGAGCAGGGCTGTCCACTCGGCGCTGAGGAGGCTCACAGGGACTCCCCCGCCGCGCCCCCGGCGGCACTCCCGCCGCCGGCGGCGCCTGCGCCCGGGGTTCCGCCGGCTTTCGCAGCCCCGGTTTGCGCCGGTTTTCGCGTCCGCCGGTGTCCGCTGAACATCTCCAGCATCCGGTCCGTGACCACGAAGCCGCCCACCAGGTTGACCGTCGCCAGGACGACGGCGAGGAGCGCGATGCCGAGCACCCACGGATCACTGGCTTGCCCGGCCACGATGATGGCGCCGACCAAGATGATCCCGTGAATGGCGTTGGCGCCGGACATCAGGGGCGTGTGCAGCTTGCTGGTGACCTTGGAGACGACTTCGAAGCCCACGAACACCGCGAGCACCACCACTGTCAGCAACGCGACCGGGCTCATCACGCCTCCCCTTCCAATGCTTCCGCGGTGGGGGCATGCCGTACTATGCCGCCGCGGGTCAAGCACGTTCCGGCGACCACGTCGTCGTCGAAGTCCGGGGAAACCGAGCCGCCGTCGGTCATGAGAGCGAGGAAGTTGCTGACGTTCCGGGCAAAAAGCCGGGACGCATCCGAGGGCATGGCGGATGCCGCGTCCTGCAGGCCCACGAGCGTGACCGATCCGCCGTCGACCGGCACCTGGAGGTCCTGCCCCGCGACCACCCCTTCGACGTTGCCTCCGGACTCCGCAGCGAGGTCGACGACGACCGACCCGGCCCGCATGCTGGCCACCATGGCGGTGGTCACCAGCAAAGGAGCGGCCCGGCCGGGGATGGCCGCCGTCGTGATCAAGACGTCCGCTGCCGCGACGTGCGGGGCCAGGAGGCTGCGCTGGCGTTGGGCCCGGTCCTCGCCGAGGGCACGGGCGTAGCCTCCGGTTCCTTCCGCGGCCGCATCGATGTCCAGATTGATGAAAGTGCCACCCATGGAGGCGACCTCCTCGGCGGAGGCGGCCCGGATGTCGTTGGCCGACACACGGGCGCCAAGCCGCTTCGCCGTGCCGATCGCCTGCAGCCCGGCGACACCTGCTCCCAGGACCAGCACCCTCGCCGGCGGGATGGTCCCGGCGGCGGTCATGTAGAGCGGGAAGAACCGCGGGTAGCGGACGGCGGCTTCCAGCACGGCGCGGTAGCCGGAGACGAGGGACTGCGAGCTGAGCGCGTCCATGGACTGTGCCCGGGAGATCCGCGGAAGCAGTTCCAGGGCGAACGAGGTGATCCCCGCGGCGGCGAGTGCCCGGACAGTCGGCAGTTCCGAGGCCGGCGACCCCAGTCCGATGGTGACCGCGCCGGGCCGCAGCCGGGCCGCGGTCTCCGGGGTGAGCGGGCGGACATGCAGCAGAACATCCAGGGCCTCGAACGGGAGCTCGGAAATCACGGTCGCGCCGGCTTCCTTGAACGCGGCGTCCGCAAAGCCCGCGTCGGATCCGGCGCCGCTTTCCACCAGAAGATGGAGCCCGAGGGCTGTCAGCTGCCGGACCGTCTCCGGGGTGGCGGCGACGCGGCGTTCTCCGGCTCGCTGCTCTCGTCCGACACCGACCTGCACGGGCCACTCCTCTCGACTGGGTTCAGAGTAGGCACATGCCTGACGGTTTGGCGAGAGGCGGGCTCCGACGCCCGGCGGCGCGTCCGGTCAGCGGTGCGGCCCGGCCGCCACTCCGTACGGCCCGGTGGCCTGCACTGCCGCCAGGAGGGCCTCCACGATGGGGAAGTCCGCCGGAATCCATGCCAGGCTGAGGACGTCCTCGGGGGTTCGCAGGTCGAGCCACCGGAGCTCGTCGTGATCCTCCAGCGGCCGGGGGGCACCGTCGGCGAGCTCGGCGAACCAGACCCTCATGGCCGCCTTCTCGTTGAGCGGCCAGCCCGTGGGGGCTTCGGCGGCCAGCTCGGCTCCGAGGCGCACCAGCACGCCCAGTTCTTCACGGAGCTCGCGGTGGAGGGCGCCTTCGGCGGTCTCGCCCGGTTCCACCTTGCCGCCCGGGAATTCCCACATTCCGGCAAACTGCGGCGGCGCCGTGCGCCGCGCCACCAGCAGCATCCGGGGTTCCGCCAGGGAGTCCACTACTGCGCCGCCGACGACGCCAATGAGTCCAGTCACGCCCTCAAGTCTAAGGCGGGCGGCCGGCCCGGCACGGACCCCGCGGCCGGCGGCTGGGAGTGACGGCGCGCACCGGCGCAGTCCGGAGGCGGCCGGGTAGGGGACAATGGTGAGGGCGGCCGCCCGGACCGGGTCCGACGGGACAGCGGAATATCCGGCGCCCCCTCCCCGTTCTAAAAACAGACTTATCTGGCCGACTCCTCCGGCATCTCCCGGCAACCACCGACGAAAAGACGAATGACAACCACCACATACGCCCCGGCGTCGTCCAAGACCGGCACCCGCCACGTTGCCCTCGCCATCATTGCCCTGGCCATGGGCGGCTTCGGCATCGGCACGACGGAATTCACCATGATGGGCCTGCTCAAGGAGATCGAACAGGGCCTGAACATCAGCACGCCCGAGGCCGGCCACCTCATATCGGCCTATGCCCTCGGCGTCGTCATCGGCGCGCCGGTGCTGGCCGCCGTCGGCGCCAAGCTCCCGCGCAAATACCTGGCTCTTGGGCTCATGCTCTTCTTCAGCATCGCCAACCTCAGTTCCTTTCTCGCCCCGGACTACGGCTCCATGCTGGTGTCCCGGTTCGCCGCCGGACTGCCCCACGGCGCCTTCTTCGGGGTGGCCGCCGTGATCGCCGCTTCCCTCGTGGCCCCGACCAAGCGCGGCTGGGCAATTTCGATGGTCATGGCCGGGCTGACAGTGTCCAACGTCATCGGCGTCCCCTTCGCCACCTGGCTCGGCCAGAGCTACGGATGGCGGATCCTGTTCCTGTTAGTCGGCCTGATCGGCATCATCACGCTCGCCATGCTGTGGAAGTTCGTCCCGTTCCAGAAGCCGCACGCCGATGCCAGCTTCCGCCGCGAGCTCGGCGCGCTCAAACGGCTTCAGGTGTGGCTCGCCCTCCTGGTCGGCATCGTCGGATTCGGCGGCTTCTTCGCGACCTACACCTACATTTCGCACACCATGACGTCGGTGGCCGGCATCCCTGCTCCCTGGCTGCCGCTTGTGGTGGCGCTGTACGGAGTGGGCATGGTGGTGGGCAACATCGTTGGCGGCCGGATCGCCGACAAGTCGGTCATGGGCACGATCTACTGGGTGCTGCCCGCCACGGCCGTGGCCCTCGTGCTCTATGCCGTAGCGGCCCACTGGGCGTGGTCCGCGCTGGTCATGGTCTTCGTGGTCGGCGCAGCCGGGTCCATGCTGGTTCCAGCCCTGCAAACCAGGCTCCTGGACGCTTCCCCCGACGCGCCATCGCTGGCCTCCTCGCTGAACCATGCGGCGCTCAACGTCGCGAACGCGCTGGGCGCGTTCCTCGGCGGGCTCGTGATCGCCTGGGGCTGGGGCTATGTCGCCCCCGCGCTCGTGGGCGCGGTCCTTGCCGTCCTGGGACTCGGAGTCGCGGCCATCAGCGGCGCTGTGGAGCGCAGGCGGCCGCTGGCCGCGTAACCGCCTACAAGGCGCGTAACCGCCTACAAAGAACGGCAGCCCGGTCCAGTGACGTACTGGACCGGGCTGCCGTTCTTGTTTACTGCCGTCTAACCGGGGTGTCTACTGCACTGGTTGGCGGCATCCGCCGCCTAGGAGGCGCTGACGCGCTGCACGTCGGGTTCCAGATAGATGACCCTGGCAATCGGGACGGCCTCGCGGACCCGGGCCTCGGCGTCGTCAATCGCCTTCGCGATGTCCTGGCCGGAGTCCGTGCGGCCGATGCTGATCTTCGCCGCCACCAACAGCTCCTCGGGTCCAAGGTGCATCGTCTTCAGGTGAATGATGGTCGTTCCGCCGGCCTCGATCGCGGCGCGGATCTTGGCGACGTCGTCGCGCGTGGCCGACTCGCCGAGCAGCAGGGACTTCGTTTCCAGGGCCAGCACCACGGCGATCGCGACGAGCAGCAGGCCGATCATGGCCGTGCCCAGGGCGTCCCAGATGCCGTTCCCGGTAATGAGCGTCAGGCCCACGCCGAAGAGCGCGAACACCAGGCCTACCAGGGCTCCGAAGTCCTCCAGCAGGATCACCGGAAGTTCGGGCTGCTTGGCATTGCGGATGAATTTGACCCAGCTCTGCTTCCCACGGAGCGGGTTGGACTCGGCGATCGCCGTGCGGAAGGAGAAGGACTCGGCAATGATCGCGCCGAACAGCACGGCCAGCGGCACCCACCAGAAGTCCCCTTCAATGCCGTGCGGGTGCTGGATTTTCCCCCAGGCCTCGTACAGGGCGAACAGGCCGCCGACACTGAACAGCACTATGGAGACGATGAACGCGTAGATGTAGCGCTCACGGCCGTAGCCGAACGGGTGTTCCGTGCTGGCCTCGCGCTGGGCGCGCTTGCCGCCAACCAGAAGGAGCAGCTGGTTGCCGGAGTCCGCCAGCGAGTGAATCGCCTCGGCCAGCATGGACGAGGACAGCGTCAGGAAGTAGGCGACGAACTTCAAAACGGCGATGCTCAGGTTGGCGGCCAGCGCCGCGATTATCGCCTTGGTACCGCCATGTGCAGCCACGTCAACTTCTCCTGGGGGTTCTTTGGGATGTACACGCAGGACGGCAAGACGCCTGCGCCCGCAAGGAATACCGTACCCGGTTCCGTGCGGCCGACGAACTGCGGCAGGGACCGACGCGGCCACGTAACGATTGGGTAGTCCCCTGCTGACAAGCAATCCGGCCTATGTTAGCTTGAAGCCATATTCGGGATTCACAATTTGAATGCCGACGAATATGTAGGAGGAGACATGGGCTTTCTTGGCTGGATCATTCTCGGACTCATAGTAGGTGCAATTGTCAAGGCAGTCATGCCCGGCAGGGTCGGCGGAGGCTGGGTTACCAGCCTCGTGCTCGGCGTCGTCGGAGCTATAGTCGGCGGCTGGATCGGAGATCTTCTGTTCGGCGGCGGCAAGATGGAATTCTGGAATCTCGGTTCCTGGCTCTTGGCGATTGTCGGCGGCCTGGTGGTTGCCCTTGTCTACGGCGCCATCACAGGACGCAACAAGACCACCACATAATTCTGCACAGCTGACCGCGCACTTCGCGTGCGGCCTTGGGAACAGCAAGCTCTAGGAACAGCACGACGGCGGGGCCCCACCTCTCGGTGGGCCCCGCCGTTTGCATGTGCGGCCCCGGGTAAGAGACCCCAGGCAGGACCCCTAGGAGGCCTGCTGGGCGCGCGCGCTGGCGTAGAGGCACACGGTGGCGGCGGTGCCGAGGTTCAGGCTCTCCGCGCTCCCGTAGACGGGCACGGCCACCCGGTGGTCGGCCAGCGCGATTTCATCCTCGGCCAGGCCCTGGGCCTCATTGCCGAAAAGCCAGGCAGTGGGCTCTTCCAGCGCGTAGACCGATTCGGCTGCGGACGCCCCCGAGCGACGGCCGGCATTCTCGTCCTGGAGGCGGTCCAGGTTCAGGTCGCCGTAACCGTCAGCGGCCAGCACACCGATCCCCCGCTCCTTGCACCGGGCCGCCACCTCCGTGGCGTCCGCGCCGAGGACGATCGGCAGGTGGAAGAGGGAGCCGGCGGTCGACCGCACCGCTTTGGGGTTATAGATGTCCACGCTTGAGCCGGTCAGGATGACGGCGTCGGCACCTGCCGCGTCGGCCGCGCGTAGCACGGTTCCGGCGTTGCCGGGGTCGCGGACCTGGCACAGGATGGCAATCAGGCGCGGGCCGGCGTCGAGCACCTGTTCAAGGCTGACGTCCACGAAACCGCAGACGGCGACGATGCCCTGCGGGGTGACGGTGTCCGCCATCGCCGCGATCACTTCGTCCGTGGCCAGGTGGGCGCTGGTTCCCTCGGCCAGCTCCTCCAACTCGGGGTGGCGGTCCAGGCAGGCCTCGGTGGCGTAGACCTCGTAGACGATCCCGCGCTCCCCCGCGGCAATCCTCTTCCCGTGCAGCACCAGGGCCTCACGGACCGCCTGCGGGCCTTCGGCCAGGAACTCGCTGCGCTTTAAACGCGCCGGGCGCCCGGCAAGCTGTGCCACCTTCCTCACCCGATCAGCTCGTGGGTTGGAGAGTGGATAGTCTTGCGGGCGCCCGGTTTCGTTCATATAAGAACCTTAGTGGCTGTGCCAGCCGGTTCTTGAACGACGCTGTCTTTCGACGGCGGAAGGGACTACTTTGCAGCCTCGGCGTCAACCTTCTTGGCAGCAGGCTTCTTCGCGGGAGCCTTCTTGGCAGCCTTCGGAGCCGGAGCGGCCTCGGCCTGGACGGCCGGAGCGGACGTGTCGGCGGGCAGCGAGTCCTTGGCGACCTTGACCAGCGCAGCGAAGGCGTTGGCGTCGGAAACGGCCAGCTCGGCCAGCATGCGGCGGTCAACCTCAACCTCAGCGGCCTTCAGGCCCTGGATCAGGCGGTTGTAAGTCAGGCCGTTGGCGCGGGATGCAGCGTTGATGCGCTGGATCCAAAGACGGCGGAAATCGCCCTTCTTCTTCTTGCGGTCGCCGTAGCTGTACACGAACGAGTGCAGCAGCTGCTCTTTGGCCTTGCGGTACAGGCGTGAACGCTGTCCACGGTAGCCCTTTGCGCGTTCAAGGATAACCCGGCGCTTCTTGTGGGCGTTGACCGCCCTCTTCACACGTGCCACGTGCGTACTCCTTCAAAATCTGATCCCAAGCATCTACTGCCGGAAGTCCCGGCGGGCCTGAGAAGCCATTGTGGTAGTTGACTGGTGCCAGGTGGCAATCAGTCAGAGAACTTGGAACTTAGATGCCGAGCATCTTCCGGATGACCTTCGCGTCGCCCTTGAAGACGATCTTGTCGCCGGCAAGGCGGCGGGTCAGCCGCGAGGACTTGTGCTCGAGGTAGTGACGGCGGTTGGCCTGCTGGCGGCGCAGCTTGCCGCTACCGGTCAGCTTGAAGCGCTTCTTAGCACCGCTGTGGGTCTTCATCTTCGGCATGGGAACCGATCTCCTTACGTATCCGCAGACAGGTCTGCAGTTCTTTCGTGCAGCCGCCCCTGCGGGCGGCATGCTGGTTGCTTGCTGCCGGGCATTGCTGCCCGTCAGCCGTGAACTAGTTGGTCTTCTTGGTGCCAGGCTTGGCGGCTGCCCGGGGGGCGGCCGGCCGTGCGGCAGGCTTCGGAGCTGCGGGCCGCGGAACCGGCTTCGGAGCAGCAACCGGCTTCGGTGCCGCCGCCGGAGTCGCCGGAGCGGAATCCGCAGTCTTTTCCTCAGGAGCCTTGGCCGCAGGCGCCGGGGCGGCCTTCGGAGCCGCGGGAGCCTTAGCGGCTGCCGGCTTCTGGGGCGCCTTCGGAGCCTCGGCTGCCTTGGCGGCCACGGGCTTTTCAGCCTTCGGAGCCGCCGGAGCCTTGGCGGCTGCCGGCTTTTCGGCCGCCTTGGGGGCAGCCTGCTTGGGCGCTTCCTGGACCGGAGCCTCGTCGGCCTTGGTCTCCTCGACCGGGGCCTGCGTGGTCTCTTCGGCCTTGGCTTCTTCGCCGACGGGGGCTTCCGTTGCCGGAGCCTCAGCCTTGGTCGCCGGTGCCTCAGTCCGGACCTGGTAGCCTTCCGGCAGCAGGTCGGCGAGCGACTGCGTCAAGGGCGCCTCGGGAGCGGACGTATCAACGCGGCCTCCACCCGAAGCCTTGGCTTCGTTCTCCGCCTTGGCTTCCGCCCGCTGCGTTGCGCGCCGGGCCTCAGCCTTGGCTTCGGCCTTGTTCTTCAGGGGACCCACCACCATGACCATGTTGCGGCCATCGATCCGCGGGCTGGACTCCACGACGCCAACTTCGGCGACGTCGTCCGCGAAACGCTGGAGCAGGCGGATGCCCATCTCGGGGCGCTGCTGCTCACGGCCGCGGAACTGGATCATGGCCTTGACCTTGTCACCGGCACCGAGGAAGCGGAGGGCGTGGCCGCGCTTCGTCTCGTAGTCATGCGTATCGATCTTCAGGCGGAAGCGGATTTCCTTCAGGACCGTGTTGGTCTGGTTCTTCCGGGCCTCGCGTGCCTTGACGGCGGCTTCGTACTTGTACTTGCCGAAGTCCATCAGCTTGCACACCGGAGGCTTGGCCTGCGGTGCAACTTCAACGAGATCAAGATCGGACTCGGCAGCCAAACGCAGGGCATCCTCAATACGGACAACGCCTACTTGCTCGCCTGCAGGGCCGACCAGCCGCACCTCGGGGACGCGGATACGCTCATTGATTCTTGGCTCGCTAATGTTAAAGCTCCTGTGTTCGTGAGGGGTATTCCACCGGCAAAAAGAGAAGGCCCCCAATTGCCGGAGCAATCGAAGGCCTCGAGATCGGAGCTGCCGCCCTCAGTGAGGCGACATGCACATTCTCCGGACCGGAGTCCGAGGTTGTGCCCGACCAGGTACCCGGCAACCTTGACTCCTGCGAAGGAGGGGCTTCCCGAAGGAAGTTTCGCGGCTGACGCGGGTGGGAGAGAACTCCGCTTGCAAACTGAATGTCGATTCTACAGAAAGAATCCCGCTCAACGCACATGTGCGTCGCCGGGCGTCCATCGCGGTAACGAGTACCGCGTGCAAGAAACACTGCATTCTATAAAAGCTGCATTCTCTAAAAGCCTGAGAATAACGACATTCAGTCGGTCTGTGACAAGCTTACCAGCATGAGCACTTCAGACAGTAATTCCCACGTCTTCGAGCCCGCAGCCGCCCAGGCCGACGTCTCGCAGCAGATCCGCGACATCTCGGAGGTCCCCGCGATCGAGGTCATCACCACGGCGGCCGTGCACCTGATGAGCGCCGCCGCGGTGAAGCTCGGCCTCGCCGCCGAGGAAAACGCCCAGGAACTCAAGGACCTGGACGAGGCCCGCAAGCTGATCACCGCCCTTGCCGGCTTGGTGACCGCGGCGGCACCGGAAATCGGCTCCCAGCACGCCGGGCCCTTGCGCGACGGACTGCGTTCGCTCCAACTCGCCTTCCGCGAAGAATCGATCATCCCGGACGCCCCGGGCAAGGGCCCGGGCGAGAAGTACACAGGCCCGGTCAACTAAGGACTTTCATCAGCGACAACGCGCCGGCGGGCGGACCACCCAGGTCCGCCCGCCGGCGTCGTTAACCCCGGAGCGGCTCAACCGAGCACTGCGTATGCTCCCCCGGAGGGCCGGGCAGGCGCGGGCCGGTCAGGCGTGGGCCGGTTAGGTATGGGCGAGGCGGCGGCGCCGCACCCGCTGCAGGGCGAGTCCCACAAGGCAGAGGCCGACGCCGGCCAGCCCCACGGCGACGAAGCCTGCCGACGGGCCGATCACGTCGATGAACAGCCCGGCCAGCGGCGCTCCCAGGGCCACGCCGCCGGTGAGCGAGGACCCGTACCAGCCCATTGCCTCGCCGCGCCGGCTCTCGTCGACGAGCTCCGCCACCTTTTCAGAGGCGGCGGACAGTACCGGCGCGCACAGAAGGCCGGGCAGCAGAGAGAGCAGGCTAAGCGTCCAGACGTCGGTCGCGAAGGCCATCGGGACGGTGAGGGCCGACATTCCCAGCAGCAGCAGGATCGGCGAGACGGGCCGGTGCATCGCGCCGTAAAGGATCCCGCCCACCACCGAGGCCGCGCACCAGAAGAGGAAGACAATCCCGATCTCGGCCTGATGGCCGCCGGTCTGGAGGGCGGCAACGATGCCGACGTCGGTACCGCTGAGGACCATGCCGGCACCGGCGGCCACAGCGAAGACGGCGGCTACGGCGGAGGTGAACCAGCTGAAGTTATGGACAACCCGGTGCCGCAGGCCGGAGCGGCGCTGCCTCCGTTCTTGGGCGGCGGCTGCCAGCGGCGCCAGTTCCGCCGCGGCCTCCTGCACGTGTGCCGGCGCGGCGGCCACGACGGCGGCTTCCGCGGACTCCCGTTCTTCCGCCTCCAGCCCCTCCGCCTCCAGCCCCGCGTCGGGGGAAGCGCTCCGGGTGGGCGGGTTGAACCACATGAGGAAGAGTCCGGACACCGAGGTGGCCACTCCCACCACCGTCAGGCCCAGGACGGACTGTCCGGACGTGGCAATGACTGCACCGACGGCGGGGCCGATCATGAAGACCAGCTCGGTGGCGATGGCGTCCAGGGCGAAGGCCGTGCGGCGCTGCTCGCCAGTGGCCAGAACGCCCAGCGACTGGCGCACGACGCTGAAGATGGGCAGCGTGAGCAGGCCGCCGACGAAGACCAGGGGCAGCAGGAGTTCGTAGGAGACGTGCGGGACGATGGACCAGATCACGGTCTCGGAGATGACGGACGGGATGAGCGCCTTGCGCAGCCCCACGGTGTCGACCCGGCGTCCGCGCCACGGCGCCCCGACAGCGATTCCGATCGTCATGACGGCGGCCGCCGCGCCGGCGGCCGCGTAGCCCTGGCCCAGTGTCAGGACGATGTGCAGGGTCAGCAGGACGCCGGCAGCGGAGTGCGGTATGCGGGCAATCATTCCGACCAGCAGGAGCCGCCGGATGGGCCGGACTGCAAGCAGCTGCCGGTAAAGCGCGAAATTCACGGACTACATCCTTCTAGTACTGCCCACGGCAGCACCGCGATGTCCCGCGTTGGGCCGTCAGCTATGGTGCTGCGCGCTGCAGCTTGACCTCGATCGAGTCAACCCGCTCGGCAAAAATTTCATTCCTGGCCCAGGCCTGGTTGAGGCCGGCAACGAGGGACTGCACGCCGGCGGCGTCGAGCCCGTCCTCCAGGTAGAGGACCACACGGAGCTCCGGGCCGGCGCCTCCGCCGGGGAGCCGCCTGCCATCGGCCGTTGCCGAGGCAACCCCACCCCCCGGATGAATTTCAACACGTCGGACGGCAGGAAAGCCAACCGTGCTGTTCCCGAGGGCACCGGCCACTTCCGGATCGGCGTAGGAAGGCGTCCAGGTCTGCTGCTGGGCAAGGGCCCAAACCGCCGGCCGGCGCACCACGAAGGTCAGCTCGGAGCCGGGATCGAGCACGAGCAGCTCGGCGCCTTCCGCGACGGCGGACAGCGCGGCCCGGGCCGCGTACACGGCGACCGGCCGGGCCTCCGGATGCCAGGCCTGAAGCGACGCCGCCGAGGTGAACACGGGCATAGCCGTCCGCCCGTCCGGCGCTTTGAGCGTCACGAGGGCCATGTCGGCTTGCTTGTCCGAGCGCAGCCCGTCCCCGTGAGTGTCGTCCCCGTGCAGCCCGTCCCCGTGCACGGGCGTTGCGGCTTCGCCCTCTTCGGCAAGCTGGGCGACGATGGGCACGAATACGCGGGCGGTGGCCAGCGCGGTCACCACGGCCGCTTCATCGCCCGTGCCCGCGGCGAGGTCGGCCACGGCTGCCAGGTAGCCGGCGTCGGCGGTGCCGTCATCGTCCTCAAAATTGTGGATCGTTGCGTCATCGCCGGACAGGCTGCGGCCCGCCCAGGGCTGCCCGGCAGAGTCCGTGGCCCCGCCGGCGCCGGCAAGGGCCGCGGCGATGTGTCCGGGCAGGTGCCGGACCGGAGCCGGGCCGGTGCCGGCCTGCGCACCGTCGTCGGGTTCGGGGGTGTGCGACATGACCGCCGGCCGGCTAACGGCGGCCGGCGACGTCGAGGGCCTCCGGCAGCGTGAAGTTGCCGTTGTAGAGGGCCTTGCCGATGATGGCGCCCTCGACGCCCAGCGGCACCAGGGACCGCAGGACTTTGAGGTCGTCGAGGCTGGAAATGCCGCCGGAGGCGACGACGGGCTTGCCGGTCTTCTCGACCATCTGGCGCAGGAGTTCGACGTTGGGACCCTGGAGCGTGCCGTCCTTGGTCACATCGGTGACGACGTACCGGGCGCAGCCGGCGTCCTCGAGGCGGCCCAGCACCTCCCAGAGATCCCCGCCCTCCTTCGTCCAGCCGCGGCCGGCGAGGGTGGTGCCGCGGACATCCAGGCCGACGGCGATCTTGTCGCCGAAGCGTTCGATCACCCGGCGGGTCCACTCCGGGTTCTCCAGTGCCGCGGTGCCCAGGTTGACGCGGGCGACGCCGAGGTCCAGCGCTTTCTCCAGGGATTCGTCGTCACGCAGGCCGCCGGAGAGCTCAACCTTGATGTCGAGCCGCCCCACGACCTCGCGAAGCAACTCGGCGTTCGAGCCGCGTCCGAAGGCGGCGTCAAGGTCGACCAGATGCACCCACTCAGCCCCCTGCTGCTGCCAGTTGAGCGCGGCCTCCAGCGGGGTGCCGTAACTCGTCTCGCTGCCGGCTTCGCCCTGCACGAGCCGGACGGCCTGGCCGTTGACGACGTCGACGGCGGGCAGCAGCTCGAGTACGGGCAGAGGGGATTCGGTGGTCATCGTGGAGTCCTCAGCTTGGGAATGGATGGTTGGAAGGCCGCGGCGGTGTCAGGAGGCCGGCAGGGTCAGCAGGTAGGCGGCAAGCAGCGACATGCCCGCCAGGACGTAGAAAACGATCTGCAGCCAGCGCGGGCTTTTCTGCTGCCGGAAGGAGATCGCACCGCCAACCAACAGACCGGCGAGGCCCATGAGCAACAGGGACCACATCTAGGCGGTCTGTTCCGGGATTGTGGACTCTGCGGTTGCGGAGCCTGCGGCGCTCGGGGTTGCGGCGCCGGGGGCTGCCGGGCGCAGGCCCTCCACCCAGTTGCGCAGCAGCCGGGCGCCTGCATCGCCGGACTTCTCGGGATGGAACTGCGTGGCGCACAGGGGACCGTTTTCCACGGCCGCGATGAACGGGGCGCCGTGCTCGGACCACGTCACCAGGGGTGCAGCCATCCGGGGCTGGATGACGTCGAAGTCCCAGTGCTGGACACCGTACGAGTGCACAAAGTAGAAACGCTCGTCCTCCACGCCCGCGAACAGTTTGGACCCAGCCGGAACGGAGACGGTGTTCCAACCCATGTGCGGGACGACGTCGGCGGGCAGCAGCTCGACCTTGCCGGGCCACTCCCCCATGCCCTCGGCTTCTGTGCCGTGTTCGACGCCGGCCTCGAAGAGCACCTGGAGCCCCACGCATATGGCCAGCACGGGGCGGCCTCCGGCAACACGGCGGCCGATCATGCGGACGGCGTCCACGGCCTTCAGTTCGCGCATGACGGTCTCGAAGGCGCCGACGCCCGGGACGACGAGGCCGTCGGCGTTCAGGACGTCAGCCGGTTTGGAGCTGAGGATGACTTCAGCGCCGGCCCGCTCCAGCGCACGCACGGCCGACCGGACATTTCCCGAACCGTAGTCCAGTACCGTCACCGTGGGCTTGCCCTCAGGAGAGGCCGGCTTAGTCCCGGCAACAGGATCGATGATGGCCCCGTCGCGGAGTAGCGGGCCGGTCACAAGGCGCCCTTGGTGGACGGAATGCCTTCGACGCGGGGATCCGGTTCCACGGCCGCGCGCAGCGCCCGGGCAAAGGCCTTGAACTGGGCCTCGACGATGTGATGCGGATCGCGTCCGGCGGTGACGTTCATGTGCAGGCAGATTCCGGCGTGCAGCGTGATCGCTTCGAAGACGTGCCGGGTCAGGGAGCCCGTGAAGTGGCCGCCGATAAGGTGGTATTCCTGGCCTGCCGGCTCCCCGGCGTGAACCAGGTAGGGCCGGCCCGAGACGTCAACGACGGCCTGGGCAAGGGCCTCATCCAGGGGAACGGTCGCCTCGCCAAAGCGGCGTATGCCGGCTTTGTTGCCAAGGGCGGTCCGCAGAACTTCGCCGAAGGTGATGGCCACGTCCTCGACGGTGTGGTGGACATCGATGTGGGTGTCTCCGGTGGCCTTGACGGTCATGTCGATCAGCGAGTGCTTGCTCAGTGCCGTCAGCATGTGGTCGTAGAAGGGGACCGATGTGCTGATGTCCGAGACCCCGGTGCCGTCCAGGTTGATCTCGACCAGGACCGAGGACTCACTGGTGGTCCGTTCCATGCGTGCGGTCCGGCCCTCGGCGGCGGTGGATCCGGTGTTGCTCATCTAGGTGTGTCCTTTGGAAAGAAGGCAGCGTGCTGGGCAGTCTGGCGGGGCGCTCTGGCTCCCCAACAAGTCTAGGCCTGCGGCTTTGCCTGGCTGGTCAGGATGCGTTCGAGACTGTCAAGGAAGGCTGTGGTTTCCGTCTCAGTGCCGGCGGTCACCCGAAGGTGCCCCGGGATGCCAACGTCGCGGATGAGAACACCGGCGTCCAGCAGGCCTTGCCAGACGTCGTGCGGATTCTCCAGTCCGCCGAAGAACACGTAGTTGGAATCAGAGGCGGCCGGCTTGAGTCCGAGCCGGATCAGTTCAGCCACGATCCGGTCGCGCTGGCGTTTGATGTCCTCGACGTCCGCCATGAGCGCCGCCCGGTGGCTCAGGGCAGCCAGGGCCGTTGCCTGGGTGATGGCGGAGAGGTGGTACGGGAGGCGGACCAGGCGGAGGGCATCGGCAACTTCCGGAGCCGCGGCCATATAGCCCAGACGCGCCCCGGCGAGGGCGAACGCCTTGCTCATGGTCCGCGAGACGATGAGCCGCTCCCGGCCGGGCAGGAGTGTGAGGGCGCTGGGCGTGCCGTCGTGGGCGAACTCGTGGTAAGCCTCGTCGACGATCACGACGGTCTGGCTGGCCTCGCCGGCGTCGTAAACCGCCTCGACCACATCAAGCCCCAGCCCCGTGCCGGTGGGATTGTTCGGCGAGCAGAGGAAGACGATGTTGGGCTGAAGTTCCCGGACCTGCCGGGCAGCCGATTCCGCGCTGAGGCCGTAGTCCGCCTCTCGGGCACCGACGATGTACTGCGTATCGGTACCCGCTGCCAGCAGCGGGTACATCGAATACGTGGGAGGGAAGCCGAGCGCGGTCCGGCCGGGGCCGCCGAACGCCTGGAGAATCTGCTGGAGGACTTCGTTGGAACCGTTCGCGGCCCAGATGTGCTCCGCGGTGAGGCCGTGGCCAAGGTATTCGGCGAGGGCCTCACGCAATTCCGTGAACTCCCGGTCCGGGTAGCGGTTCAGCCCGGCGGCGGCGGTGCTCACGGCTTCGGTGATGGCCGCGCGTACGTCGGCCGGGACACCGTGGGTGTTCTCATTGACGTTGAGCAGGATGGGGACGTCCAACTGGGGCGCGCCATACGGACGCAGGCCGCGCAGATTGGTTCGGAGGGGCAGTCGGTTGAGGCGCTCAAGCTGGTCAGTCACGTGACCAGTTTAAGTGGTTGCGCCGCTGGCACCGAAACCGTGACGCCACCGCCGGTACTGACACGGTACTGGCGGGGCGTTACTTGGACGGGACGAACAGACGCTGGCCCGGCATCACGCGTGCAGCGTCCAGGTTGTTCAGCTGGACGATATCGGCGACGACGTCACGGGGATCACGCTCCGGCGCCACGGACCCCGCAATGGCCCAGAGCGACTCCCCCGGCTGCACCGTCACGGAAACGGTCGGCGTCACCGAGAGCTGTCCGGCGGAATCGGCAGCCTTCGCGGGCGCGTTGAGAAATCCGCCGAGCGAGAGAAGCAGCGCGGCCAGCAGGATCAGCGGGACGCCGAAGAAGACGAACCGGCCGCGCCGGGTGAGCCGCAGCGGCGCCTGCTTGGGCCGGTGGTCCGGGGCGTTGTGAACGAATGTGCCATGAATCGCGCTTGCTGCTGACATGAATTGAGCCCTCCTGGACCATACGGTGCCGCCCGGCGTGCTCCACATACGCGCCGCCAACCGGCCGAACCTTCGAACATAGAACCGAACAGTGTTCTCGAAGCTTTGGAAGCTCGAATCAACTTATCGAACACATATTCGAATAATGCTTGTTCTGTTTTAGCACTTAGTGACGAACGATGTCGAGACTCGCTAGAACAAATGTTTGAAAAAGTTCTGCGGCTGGCCTACTTTTGAGGGAAAGAACAACCACTCGTGAACTCGTTCATCGGTAGTTGATCAGGAGGGTCTGACAATTCAGGCCGGAAGTTCCCGGTGACAGCAGCCACGGCGGCCGGGTGGATCGGAAAGGCGTTGGCGAACATGGCAGCACAAGCCACCGGCGGCAGGGCCAGCTCACGGAGCGCCCAGCCCGCACGGGCCCCCAAGAGCCTCACCGTCCGGCAGAAGAAAATCCTGGAGACCATCCAGCGCTCCGTCACGGACAACGGCTATCCGCCCTCCATGCGGGAGATCGGCGACACGGTCGGACTCGCCAGCTTGTCCAGCGTGACCCATCAGCTCTCCCAGCTGGAAAAACTCGGTTACCTGCGGCGGGACCCGAAACGTCCGCGGGCGATGGAAGTGCTCATGCCACTGACTTTGGACGAAGGGACCACGCCCATTTCGGGCGTCGAGAAGTCCAGCGGCCTGCGCGCCGTCGGCGGCCTGTCCGTGACTGAACTCGCCAGCGCCACCGACACGGCAATGGTGCCGTTCGTCGGACGGATCGCGGCTGGCGGCCCGATTCTCGCCGACCAAGTGGTCGAAGACGTCATGCCCCTGCCGCGCCAGCTTGTGGGCCATGGCGAGCTGTTCATGCTCAAAGTGGCGGGCGACTCGATGATTGATGCCGCCATCTGCGACGGCGACTGGGTGGTTGTCCGTCGCCAGGGTGACGCCGTGAATGGCGACATTGTGGCCGCACTGCTGGACGACGAAGCCACCGTCAAGACGTTCCGGCAACGGGACGGGCACACCTGGCTGCTGCCGCAAAACACCCAATACGAGCCCATCCTCGGCGATCACGCCGTCATCATGGGCAAAGTCGTGTCGGTGCTCCGCTCCCTCTGACTCCCGCCAGCAACAGCGCGTGAGGGCCCCGTCCGGAGTCGGACGGGGCCCCGCACTCAAACTCCCAGCGGCCTACTTGGCCGGCTGTCCGGGGTCCATGGCAAGCCGCTCCAGCGCCGCGAGGGCAATCGAAGGATCGGTGGTGGGCCAGAACGGGGGAAGCGCGGCGCGCAGGAACCCGCCGTAGCGCTCCGTGGACAGCCTCGAGTCCAGCACTGCCACCACACCCTTGTCCGAGGTCGAACGAATCAGCCGCCCGGCCCCCTGGGCGAGCCGGATCGCGGCGTGCGTCGCCGAAACTGACATGAAGCCGTTGCCGCCGGCCTGGGCCACGGCCCGGGATCGCGCCGTCATCAGCGGGTCGTCCGGCCGCGGGAACGGAATCCGGTCAATGACCACCAGCCGGCAGGACACGCCCGGTACGTCCACACCCTGCCAGAGGGACATGGTGCCAAACAGACACGTGTCCGGCTCATCGGCAAACTGCCGCACCAGCGCCGTCATACTCGATTCCCCTTGGCAGAGGATGCTGACGTCCAGCCGGGGCCGCATGGCCTCGGCCGCCTCCTCGGCAGCACGCCGCGACGAGAACAGGCACAGGGCACCGCCGCCGGACGCCCGGATCAGCTTCTCGAGTTCGTCCAGGGCCTCGGGAGAAGTCCCCCGGCCGGGCTTGGGCAGATGCCGGGCGACGTAGAGGATGCCCTGTTTCGGATAGTCGAAAGGTGACCCGACGTCGACGCCGGTCCAGCTCGGGGCGCCGTTGCCCACGAGGCCGAGGCCTCCGGCGGCCGGCTCGAACGCTGCCCCGATGGCCAGTGTGGCCGAGGTCAGGATCACGGTGTGATCCGCGAACAGTCCCTCACGCAGACGCCCCGCAACGCTCAACGGGGCAACATTGATCAACGCCGGCGCGCTCTCGTCCGGCTGGGAGTAGCCCTGGGCCGGGTCAAAGCTGCTGTTGCGGGAAAACCAGACGACTTCGCGGTTTTCGCGTGCGGCCAGGAGCCGTTCGCAGAGTTCCAGGATGACCATCAGGCGTGACCGGGCCAGCTGGCGACCGCCGTCGGCCGGCGTCGAGCTGTCCCCCTTGGAATCGGACAGCGCGGCACGGCAGGCGTCCCGCAGCTGGTCGACGCAATCCAGCTGCTCACTGTTCAGGCCGTTGGGCATCAACCCGCTGGGCACGCCATCGATGGCCAGTTCCAGATGGGACGCGGCATTGTTCAGCGCGTCCACGGTGATACCCGTGTGCTTCCGGGCCCCCGAAGCGGCAGCGTGCACCATTGCCACCGAGAGCTGACCGGACACCGCGCCCGTGACCCGGTCCTGAAGTTCGTGCGCCTCGTCCACCACCACCACGTCGTATTCGGGCAGGACCGCCAGGCCCTCGAAGGCGCTGACGGCGAGCATGGCGTGGTTAGTGACGACGACGTCGGCGTCCGCGGCGTTTTGCCGTGCCAGCTCGCTGAAGCATTCGGCGGCGAGCGGGCATTTCTGGGCGCCGAGGCACTCCATGGACGTTACCGAGACCTGGCGCCAGGCGCGGTCGGTGACACCGGGCATGAGCTCGTCGCGGTCCCCCGTCGCCGTCTCCTCGGCCCACTCACGCAGGCGGACCACTTCCTTGCCGAGCTGGGAGGACGGGCCGCCCAGGGCGGCAGCGAAGTGCGGCACGGACGTGTCCTCGCCAAGGGAAAACAGCTGCCCCTCGGACGGCTCCTCGGACGGGAACCCGCCCTCGAGTTTGTGCCGGCACACATAATTGGCGCGGCCCTTCACCAGGGCAACCTTGACGGGCCGTTCCAAGGCGGGGGTGATGGTCTTCAGCAGCCTGGGCAGGTCCCGGCCGACGATCTGTGTCTGCAGGGCCAGGGTGGCGGTGGAGACGAGGGTGGGCTTGTCGCTGGTCAGCGAATGGGCGATCAGCGGAATCAGGTACGCCAATGACTTGCCGGTGCCGGTGCCGGCCTGGACCAGCAGGTGGTCGCCGCTGTCGATTGCGCGCGCCACCTGCCGGGCCATTTCGTGCTGGCCGTCGCGGCTCTGGCCGCCCATGCCGGACACGGCACGGTCGAGCAGTTCAACCACGAACTCCTCGCCGGCCGCGCCCCGACCCGCCGCGTCGGCGGAGTCGGCAGCATCAGCGGCCGCGGCGTCGGCCGGTTCGTCACGATCAGATCCGGCGTCAGCCTGGTTCAGAGCGGCCTCAGTCATTGCTGATGAAGGGATCCAGTTCAGCGGCGAGTCCTTCGCGCACCTTCACCACGGCACGCGTCCCGGTTTCCTCGTGGTCCAGGCTGAGGATCTCGGCGTCGGTCTCGTGGAGCTTGTTGAGCAGATCCCCGCGGTTGTACGGGATCAGCAGTTCAAGCTTCACGCCCGGCCGCGGAATGCCGTCGCTGATGGCCTTGAGCAGTTCCGGGATGCCTTCGCCCGTGCGGGCCGAGACCACCACGTGCCGCGGTTCGCGCTGCTTGAGCCGTTCGAGCACGAACGGGTCGGCGGCATCGGCCTTGTTCAGGACAATGATCTCGGGGACCTTGCGGGCGTCGACGTCGCTGAAGACCGCCCGGACTGCGGCGATCTGGCCCTCCGGATCAGGGTGCGAAGCGTCCACGACGTGCAGGATCAGGTCCGAGTCGGCAACCTCTTCCAAGGTGGAGCGGAACGCTTCGACGAGCTGAGTGGGCAGCGAGCGGACAAATCCCACGGTGTCCGCGAGGGTGTAGCCCAGCCCGTCGGCGGTTTCGGCCTTGCGGACGGTGGGATCCAGGGTGGCGAACAGCGCGTTCTCCACGAGAACGCCGGCGTCGGTCAGGCGGTTCAGCAGGGAGGATTTCCCGGCGTTGGTGTACCCGGCGATCGCCACCGACGGCACCGCATTACGACGGCGGTTGGCACGCTTCGTTTCCCGGGCCGGCTTCATGGCGGCGATTTCCCGCCGCAGTTTGGCCATGCGGGTGCGGATCCGGCGACGGTCCAGTTCGATTTTCGTTTCACCAGGACCACGCGAACCCATGCCGGCTCCGGCGCCGCCCACCTGGCCACCGGCCTGGCGGGACATCGACTCGCCCCAGCCGCGCAGGCGGGGAAGCAGGTATTCCAGCTGGGCCAGTTCAACCTGTGCCTTGCCCTCCCGGCTCTTCGCGTGCTGCGCGAAGATGTCCAGGATCAGCGCCGTGCGGTCAATGACTTTGACCTTGACGATGTCCTCCAGGCCGCGCCGCTGCGACGGGGCCAGTTCGGCATCGACCACCACGGTGTCGGCGCCCGTGGACACCACAATTGCTTTGAGTTCCTGCGCCTTGCCGGAGCCCAGGAAGGTTCCGGGATCAGGCTTGGCCCGCCGCTGGACGAGTCCGTCCAGGACCTCGGAGCCGGCTGTCTCGGCGAGGGCCGCCAGTTCGCGCAGCGAATTCTCGGCGTCAGCGAGGGTTCCTTCGCTCCACAGTCCGGCCAACACGACGCGCTCAAGGCGCAACTGCCGGTATTCGACCTCGGTGACGTCTTCGAGCTCGGTGGACAGGCCGGCCTTGCGGCGCAGCGCGTGGCGCTCCTCGAGATCCTGCTGGTCGCCGTCGAAGTTGGTGTACACCTCATCGAGGCGCGAGATGGCCTGTGCCTTGCCGAGCACCGATGCCGGGCCGCTGGTGCCCTCACCCGCTGCGGCGCTGGCACTGGTTCCGGAGTTACGGCCTGCGCTCGGGGCAGGGGTGTCCTTGGAGAGAATCCGGTCGATAACAGCCTGAATCTCCTCAGGACTCATGTCCTGGGCGGCTGAATCGGGTCCGGTGTTGGGCTGGGTGGTCATGGTCTCCTTTAGGGGTTCGGCTCTTTCAGAATAGTGCCGATTGGTGCTCTGTGGGGCGGTATTCGCGCTGGGCTGACGGCGGGGGGTCATGCAGGCCTCCTGGATTGCCCGCGGCAGCGGTGCGTGGGCAGGGTGGGCTCCGGTGGAGCGGTGGCTGAGTACTGGGGAGGGGCGCCGCAATGCGCCCGGCTGCGGGGAACGCAGTGAGGCAGGTGCCGTCCGCCAAGCCCGGCCGGGACCTGTCGATGAGACACGTTGTCAAGGACAACCGGTCTAAGGACACGCGCCGTCCGGCACACACGGTGCCGAAAGAAAGGCTGGGTTCCAAGTGATGCAGGCGCCGGCGGTGAGAGGACTCACGCTTGCGATGGCGCACTGAGCGGAAGGCGTTTTACCTGCGTCGCTGCGGGAACGGGAAAAGACCCGTGCCGGCTACTTGGAGATCAAGATCATGCCGCTCAGCCTAGCAGACACCGATGCTCCCCTCCCTGGTTTCCCATTCGGGCGCGGCGCCAACTAATCTGGCCCATTATGGAGTCTGCACACTATTTCAGCGCCCAGCCCGCCGGGCCCTTCACCCGCAAGCGGCTCACCGTGGACCTTGCCGGTGAGACGCGGCGGCTGCAGACGTCCTCAGGGATCTTCAGCCCGGACGGGATCGACAAAGGAACGGCCGTGCTGCTCGCCGATGTCCCGGCACCGGCTCCGCAAGGCAATTTGCTGGATATCGGCTGCGGCTGGGGCCCGATCGCGCTGACCATGGCGCTGCGGGCACCGCATGCGCGGGTCTACGCGGTGGATGTCAACGAGCGCTGCGTGACGCTGACCAACGAAAACGCCGCGCTGTTGGGGTTGGACAACGTCACTGCCGGCACGCCGGACACCGTGGATCCCGACCTGCGTTTTGACACCATCTGGTCCAACCCGCCGATCCGGATCGGCAAGGACGAGCTTCATGCCCTCCTGCGGCTCTGGATTCCCCGGCTGGCGCCGGGCGGATCGGCATGGCTCGTGGTCCAGAAAAACCTCGGCTCCGACTCGCTGCAGCGTTGGCTGGCGGCGGAACTCGACGCGAGCTTCACCGTGACCCGGGAGAGCACCTCGAAGTCATTCCGCATCCTTCGGGTCAGGAAAGCGTCCCACTAGCGACGATCACGGCCGGGCCACTGAGCTCGACGTGTTCGTGCCCGTCCGGACCGACGAAGAATTTCACACCGACAACACCGCCGGGAACATGGACGTTCCACGCGTCCGGTGCGCCCTGGCCGGCCCAATGGCGGATGGCGACGGCGGCGGCGCACGCGCCGGTGCCGCACGACTGGGTCTCCCCCACGCCGCGTTCGTGGACCCGCATGGTCATGGTCCCCATGCCTTCGTGGACCAGGGGTTCGGCCGGCACAACAAATTCAACGTTGGTGCCGTGCGGCGGGGTGGGGTCCACGCTGGGCGCCGTGAACAGCTGGGTGGCCTCGAGTTCCGCCATTTCGGCCAGGGCCACGACCGTGTGCGGATTGCCCATGCTGACGGACAGCGCGGGCCTGGCCACTTCGAGACCCTCGGCGCTGACCAGCGAATCCATCGCCCGTGCCGTTGCCTCGCCGGGGAAAATGAACTCCCACGGACCCATGTCAACGGCGTAGCCGGCAGCTGTCCGGACGATCGTTTTGGCCCCGGCGCGGGTGCCGATGATGAGGGACTCGCCGGCCGGAAGGTCCACCAGGCCTTCCGCGACGAGGAAGTGCACAAATACGCGGACGCCGTTGCCGCACATCTCCGACAGTGACCCGTCGCCGTTGCGGTAGTCCATGAACCACTCGGCATCGGGGTTCGCAGCCAGCAATTCCTGGCCCTCGGCCATGAGCCTGGAGGGCACAGCGCGGATCAGGCCGTCCCCGCCAATACCGCGGTGCCGGTCGCAGAGGGCAGCCACCTGCTCGGGGCTGAGCGAAAGGGCGCCGTTCGGGTCTGCGACCAGGACAAAGTCGTTGCCCGTTCCGTGGCCTTTGGAAAACTTCAGGCCGCTGAGGGCTGCGGTGTCGCCGGCGGTACGCTCAGCTGCTACGGATTGGGTGTGGTCCATGCTCCAAGGTTACCGTTCCGCCCCCGCCGCTCCGGAACCGGGACCGGCCCGCTACGCCAAGGGCGGATCGGGCGGCGTCCCGCACAGTGCCGCGGCCTTGTTCATCAGGTCAGAATCCCGCCAGTCGAGCCAGTGGACCCGGGGGTCTGCCCGGAACCAGGTCAGCTGGCGGCGTGCGAACTGCCGGGTGGCCAGGATTGTTTCGTCCGTCGCCTGCGCCACGCTGGAAACGCCGTCGAGCACCCGGAGGAACTGGGCGTAGCCCAGGGCCCGGGACGCTGTCTTGCCGTGGCGGAGTCCTGCGGCATCCAGCCGGCGGACTTCCTCAAGAAGCCCCCGCTCCACCATCGCGTGGACCCGCTGGGCCAGGCGCTCCCGGAGCAGTTCCCGGTCGACCTCGAGTCCTATCTGGACGGCAGGCTGGAAGTATTTGCGCTCTGGCATGAAGGAGCTGAACGGCCGGCCGGTGAGTTCGAAGACCTCCAGGGCGCGGATGATCCGGCGGGCATCGCCGAGTCTGGCCGCCGATACGGGGTCCGCCGCTTCCAGCCGTTCCCGCAGCGGCGCGGGGCCCGCCGCCTCCAGTTCGGCCTCCAGCCGGCGGCGGATGTCCGGGTCGGTGCCCGGAAACTCCAGGACATCAAGCGCGGCGCGGACGTACAGTCCGGAGCCACCGGCCACGATGGCCCTTTTCCCCCTGCTGTGGATGTCGGCGACCACAGCGCGCGCCTGGTGCTGGAAGGCCGAGACGCTCGCTTCCTCTGTCACGTCCAGGATGTCCAGGAGGTGATGCCGCACCCCCCGGCGTTCGGCGTCGGTGATCTTGGCGGTGCCGATGTCCATGCCGCGGTAGAACTGCATGGAATCGGCGTTGATGACTTCGCCGTCGAGCTCCAGCGCGAGCGAGACGGCGAGATCGGATTTCCCCGAACCGGTGGGGCCGACGACGGCGATCACCGGCGGCGCCTCCCCCGTCGGATCGCTGCCCTGGGCCCCTGCCACGGCGCTAACGGCCGCGGACCGGGAGGCTGGGCATGCCCAGCGACACACCGCTTTTGCCGGGCGCTCCGGCGGTGCCCGCAGGGCTGGCGGGGACGCCGCAGGAATCTGCCTGGGACCGGTCCCAGGCGTCACCGGCCCGGGACCGGCGCAGGCTGTAGTCCTCCGCCGTTGCGGGGTCCGCGATGAGGTGGAACGCGGCCGCCTCCGTAATGGTGACGGTCACCAGGTCACCGGGGCGGGGTGCCTCGGCGCCCTCGGGTACAGAGAAGTGTACCAGCCGCTGGTCCTGGGACCGGCCGGAGAGCCGGTGGGTTTCCTCTGCCTTGCGGCCCGAATGGGCGGTGACCATGACCTCGACGCGGCGGCCGAGCTGGCGGGCGTTTTCCTCCGCCGCAATCCGGTCCTGCAAGGCCGTGAGGCGCTCGAAGCGCTCCTGGACCACGGCTTTGGGGAGCTGCTCCGGAAGCTCCGCGGCCGGGGTGCCGGGCCGCTTGGAGTACTGGAAGGTGAAGGCGGTGGCGAACCGGGACTTCTCCACGACGTCGAGCGTGGCCTGGAAGTCTTCCTCCGTCTCGCCGGGGAACCCGACAATGATGTCGGTGGAAATTGCCGCGTGCGGGATCTTCTCCCGGACCTTGTCCAGGATGCCGAGGAACTTGGTGGAGCGGTAGGACCGCTTCATGTCCTTGAGGACCTTGTCCGAGCCGGACTGCAGCGGCATGTGCAGTTGCGGCATGACGTTCGGGGTCTCGGCCATCGCGTCGATGACGTCGTCGGTGAAGGCCGCCGGGTGGGGGCTGGTGAAACGCACCCGTTCGAGGCCCGGGATCTGCCCGCATGCCCGCAGGAGTTTCGAAAACGCCTGCCGGTCGCCGAACTCCACGCCATAGGAATTCACGTTCTGCCCCAGCAGCGTCACTTCGATGGCGCCGTCGTCCACGAGCGCCTGGATTTCGGCCAGGATTTCCCCGGGGCGTCGGTCCTTTTCCTTGCCCCGCAAGGCAGGGACGATGCAGAACGTGCACGTGTTGTTGCAGCCGACCGAGATGGACACCCAGCCGGAATAGACGGAGTCGCGCTTGGTCGGGAGGGTCGAGGGGAAGACATCCAGCGATTCGAGGATTTCCAGCTGGGCCTCGTTGTTGTGGCGGGCCCGGTCCAGCAGCGCCGGCAGGGCACCGACGTTGTGGGTGCCGAACACCGCGTCCACCCACGGCGCCTTCTTGAGGATGGTCTCCCGGTCTTTCTGCGCGAGGCAACCGCCGACGGCGATCTGCATACCGGGGTTGGCGGCCTTGACGGGGGCCAGGATGCCGAGGTTGCCATACAGCTTGTTGTCCGCGTTCTCCCGCACCGCGCAGGTGTTGAACACCACGACGTCGGCCAGCTCGCCGGCGGAAGGGACGTAGCCTGCGGCCTCCAGCATGCCGGCCATGCGCTCGGAATCATGCACGTTCATCTGGCAGCCGAAGGTCCGCACCTGGTAGGTGCGGGGCTGGGCCTGCCCGGAATCGCGCTCCGGAGCTGATGCGTCTGCGCTGGCTGCTGGCGGCACAGCCGGAGACGCAGCTGAAGAAGGGGTGCCGGCCGCTGGGGAGGGAATGGTAAAACTCACGTGTTAAGGGTAACGGGTCAGGCTGGCACGCAGTGGCGGGCAGCGCTAGTCCCCGGCCCCGGCCCGTCCGGCGACGGAATCGAGCACGTCGCCCACAATCCGGAACGCGAGCGACGGCTGGTATCCCTTGCGGGCGAGCATCGAAGCAAGGCGGCGGGTGATCTTCTCGCGCTCCGCCCGGTCTTCACCGCCGGTGAACCCCCGCAGCTTGCGCTCCACAAGCTCACGCGCTGCCGCTTCCTCGTCGGTATCGCTGAGTTGGTCCAGCGCACCCGCAGCGGTCTCGGGGTCGATGCCCTTGTCCGCGAGTTCACGCCGGAGGGCCCCTTTGGCGAGTTTGCGCGTTTGGGACCTGCTGCGGACCCACATGTCGGCGAACTCTGCGTCGTCAACCAGCCGTACTTCCTCGAAGCGGTCGAGTACTGCCTCGGCCACGTCCTCGGGAATGTTGCGTTCGGCCAGCTTGCGCGCGAGCTGCAGCCGGCTTTTGGGTGAATTCGTCAGCTGCCGCAGCACGATGGCACGGGCCACCGCCGCGGGGTCCGCGTCCGGATCCAGTTCCGGGGACGGTCCCTTCCGGCCACGGGAGCCCCGTGAACCGCGCCCGGAAGCGCCCGCCCGCGGGTCCGGGCCCTCGGCATACGCGTCGGCACCTTCGGGGTCAGGGCCCCACTGACGGAACCCTGACCCGGTGCCTGCCCGGGCGCCTGACCCAGCGTCTGCTCCGGCGTTAGAAGCCGTCAACGGCCTTCAGCTTCGGTGACTCCTCGGCCTCTGCCGGGGCCTTGACGCCGACGCCGAGCTTTTCCTTGATCAGGCGTTCGAGTTCGGCCGCCAATTCCGGGTTGTCGCGCAGGAACCGGCGGGAATTCTCCATGCCCTGGCCCAACTGGTCGCCATCGTAGGTGAACCAGGAGCCTGACTTCTTGATCAGCCCATGCTCGACACCCATGTCGATAATGCCGCCCTCGCGGGAAATGCCCTGGCCGTAAATAATGTCGAACTCGGCGATCTTGAAAGGCGGGGCCATCTTGTTCTTGACGATCTTGGCCTTGGTGCGGTTGCCGACCGAGTCCGCACCCTCCTTGAGGGTCTGGATGCGGCGGACGTCAATGCGGATCGAGGCGTAGAACTTCAGGGCCTTACCACCCGTGGTGGTTTCCGGGGAGCCGAAGAAGACGCCGATCTTTTCACGCAACTGGTTGATGAAGATAGCCGTGGTCTTGGTCTGGCTCAGGCGGCCGGTGATCTTCCGGAGGGCCTGGCTCATCAATCGGGCCTGCAGGCCCACGTGGCTGTCGCCCATGTCGCCTTCAATTTCCGCACGCGGAACGAGGGCGGCGACGGAGTCGATGACGATGACGTCAAGGGAGCCGGAGCCGATGAGCATATCCATGATTTCCAGGGCCTGCTCGCCGGTGTCCGGCTGGGAGACCAGGAGTGCATCCGTGTCGACGCCCAGCTTGGCGGCGTATTCGGGATCGAGGGCGTGCTCGGCGTCGATGAATGCGGCGATGCCGCCCTGGCGCTGGGCGTTGGCTACCGCGTGCAGGGCGACCGTCGTCTTACCGGAAGATTCAGGCCCGTAGATTTCCACGACGCGGCCGCGGGGCAGGCCGCCGATTCCCAGGGCGACGTCCAAGGCGATGGAGCCGGTCGGGATAACTTCGATGGGCGCACGGACTTCATCGCCCAAGCGCATGACCGAGCCTTTGCCGAACTGCTTGTCAATCTGGGCAAGCGCTGCGTCGAGCGCCTTCTGGCGATCCGGGGCTGCGGCCATGGTTCACACCTCTAATACTTTCTCGCTGTGGAGTGGCCGTGTAGGCCCTTCGTCTGTCATCACTGACGCTACCGGCACCCTCCGACAAAAGTTGCCGGGAGAGCCACCCATGTGGAAAACGCTCATAAAAAGCATATCCCTATCCGAACAGATATTCGAACAATCGGGCGGCGTGTCAGGTCAGGCGGGCCTGCGGCGGCGGCGCCGTCCGCGCGCAAAGCGTCAGCGGGCTGCGGGGTTGTCGCGGGGCTTGACGTCCCTGCCGAGGCGGCGTTCCTGCGGCACGTCCTGGACATCGCACAGGGCCAGCCAGACCTGGCGGGGGGGGACGCCGGCGCTGAGGGCCTGGTCCGCGGTGCGTCCGCCAACCCCTGCCAAGACCAGCGAACTGCTCAGGACGCGCGAGTAGCCCGATCCGAACTCGTCGTCCATTAGCCGCCAAAAGTCACTCATTCGCACCAACCAAGTCTCTCACGGCCCGGGCCTCTAGAATGGTTGCCATGAGCAACCCCACCGAGCCCGCCGGAGCTTCCCTCCCCGGAGACGCCGGCGCCGACGCCCGCGGAACGACCGGTGCCGATGCCGACGCGGCCCTTAACGCCGTCGAAGTCCAGCTGAGCCTCCTCTGGCGCCGGGGACGCTCCATTTCCCACCAGCTCTCACGCCAGGTCCACCCGGACATGGAACCGGCGGCCTACGGGCTGCTCAGCGTGATCCGCAAGCAGGGCCCCATCCGGCTAACCGAACTGGCGTCTTCCATCGGGGTCGGGAAGCCCTCGGTGAGTCGGCAGGTTGCGTTCCTCGAGAACCTCGGCCTGGTGGCGAAGGAGGCCGATCCCCTCGACGGCAGGGCGCAGTCCATCCGGCTGACGCCCGAGGGCGAGGAACGGATGCACCAGGTCCAGGATGCCCGGCGGGAGGTGTTCCGCGAACGTCTGGCCGAGTGGCCCGCCCAGGATCTGCAGGCCCTGGCCATGTACATGGCGAAGCTCAATGCCACCTACGAACGCGATGGTTTTCCCCGGGACGAGCACGCCTGAGGCAACCGCGACATGCACGTCAAAGGACCCCCGGCCGTGGCCGGGGGTCCTTTTCGTGAGTCGTGGTGAGTCGGCGTTTAGCGGGCTCCGGAAAGGAGGCCCTTCGCCAGCTCGTCGTTAAGGTCGGTGTTGAGCTCTCGGTCAAGGTCGCGGCCGTAGCGCTGCGCGAACTCCTGCGGGACCGTGTCCGGAACTGCGACACCCTCAGCGACCGCGACGCGGTCGCTGACTTCGCGGAGCATGCTCGAGAGCGGAACATCGAGGGCCGAGCAGATCGAGGACAGCAACTCCGAGGAGGCTTCCTTCTGACCGCGCTCCACTTCGCTCAAGTAGCCCAGGGAAACACGGGCACTGTGCGAGACTTCGCGGAGGGTACGGCCTTGGCGCTGGCGGACATCGCGCAGGACATCACCGATTTCGTGACGAAGTACTACCATCTTGCGCTCCTTCTGTTCGCTCTTTGCCTGATCGGCGAGGCCCACATCCTTCCAGCGGACAACGCCGTTTATGGATACGGGCTGCTTTACCATCTGTATCGCCTTGCTCCTCGTACTGTCGATTCCGCCGGTGGGGGCGGACTCTGCTGATGATTTCATCCTAGGCGCCTCCCATATTTGGAAGCGACACAATGTAACAACTATTCGGAATCAACTTTTGTTCCCGGCAACTTTACGCCGGGTAGCCTTCCGAAGATAGGGCCTCGAGCAGGCGCTCCAAGGCCGCGCCGCACGCGAGTGCGCGGATTTCGGCCCGGCTTCCCTCAAAGGAATACGGGTACGACGTCGAAGCCTCCGCGGTGGCGACGCCGATGAAGACCGTGCCCACCGCCTTGCCGTCATGCGGTTCCGGCCCGGCCACGCCGGTGGTGGACACACCGATGTCGGCACCGCAGATGCGGCGGGCGCCGTCGGCCATGGCGGCGGCGACCTGCCCGTCCACGGAGCCGGCGGCGGCGAGCAGCTCGCCGGGGACGCCCAGGACATCGGCCTTGACCGAGTTGGCGTAGGAAATGACGCCGCCCTGCAGCATGCCGGAGGCGCCGGGCGTGTCGGCCAGCACGGCGGCGACCATTCCGGCGGTGAGGGATTCAGCGGTGGCGGCGGTCATCCCGCGGCCGATGGCACCGGTCACGGCCTGCTCCGCCAGGCGGTGCAGGTTGGGGTGCAGTGTGGGGTGGGGGGCGGCGTGGGGGGCGGCGTGAAGACTGGAGTTCGGATCACTCATGGCTTGTTCTCCCTTGTCCGTTCCTTCTCTGCCCTGATGCCGGAGGCCCGGAGCTTGAGGGCCTCGACCACGTACTCACCGCCGGTCCACAGGGTGATCGCCAGGGCGGCCATCATGACGACGAACGCCACGATGCCAAGCCACGGGGCGATGGCCGTCAGCGGAAGAATGTAGAGGAATATCGCCAGGGTCTGGACCACCGTCTTGAGCTTCCCGCCGCGCGAGGCCGGTATGACGCCGTAGCGGATGACGAAGAACCGCAGCGCGGTAATGCCCCATTCCCGGACAAGGATCAGGATGGTGACCCACCAGGGCAGTTCCTGAAGCAGCGAGAGCATGACCAGCGCGGAGCCGATCAGGAGCTTGTCGGCGATCGGGTCGGCGATCTTGCCGAAATCGGTGACGAGTCCGCGGGACCGGGCGATGTCGCCGTCGAGTTTGTCCGTGTAGATGGCGACGGCAAAAACGACTGCGGCCGCCCAGCGCCAGACGCCGTTCTGGGCCTGCCACCCGGGGGCATCGAGGATGAGGAACCAGACGAAGAATGGCACCAGCACTATCCGCAGCATCGTCAGGATATTCGGCAGGTTCCAGATCCGCGAGGCGGATCCGGCATTGGCTTCGGCGCTATTCACCTTCCTAGGCTACCCGTCTTCGCATGCTAGCGTCCGGTGAGCGACCAGGCGTCCTCTGAGCCGTCCTCGTCATCGGAACCGCCGTCGGCGCCGTCGTAGTACTCGGTAGCCTGGGTGCGGTTGGCCAGGTCGGCGGCCACGAGGTCCTCCGCGTAACCGCCTTGGGCGATGTTCGCGTTGGCGTTATCGCTCAGCGCCGCCGTCTGGGCATCGGCCGCGGCAGGCGCCTCGAGCCCCTTCATCGCCGCGAGCACCGCGGCGAGGTCATCCGGCTTGACCAGCACGTCGCGGGCCTTGGAACCCTCGGAGGGGCCCACCACTCCCCTGGACTCGAGCAGGTCCATGAGCCGGCCGGCTTTCGCGAAGCCGACACGGAGCTTGCGCTGCAGCATCGAGGTGGAGCCGAACTGCGTGGTGACCACGAGCTCGGTGGCCTGGAGCAGGACCTCGAGGTCGTCTCCGATGTCGTCGTCGATCTGCTTCTTCTGCGCCTCGGGCGCGACGTCGTCGCGGTAGACGGCCTTGAGCTGGCCCTTGACGTGCTCGACCACCTTGTGGATTTCGGACTCGGTGACCCAGGCGCCCTGGACGCGCATCGCCTTGGACGCACCCATCGGCAGGAAGAGGGCGTCCCCCTGGCCGATGAGTTTTTCGGCGCCCGGCTGGTCCAGGACCACCCGGGAATCGGTGACGGAGGATGTGGCGAAGGCCATGCGGGAGGGCACGTTCGCCTTGATCAGGCCGGTCACCACGTCGACGGAGGGACGCTGGGTGGCCAGGACCAGGTGGATGCCGGCCGCACGCGCCAGCTGGGTGATGCGGACGATCGAGTCTTCGACGTCGCGCGGGGCCACCATCATGAGGTCGGCGAGTTCGTCCACGATCACCAGCAGGTACGGATAGGGCTTGATGACGCGCTTGGAGTCCACGGGCGGGTGGACCTTGCCGGCCCGGACGGCCTTGTTGAAGTCATCGATGTGCTTGAACCCGTAGTTGGCGAGGTCGTCGTAGCGGGCGTCCATTTCCCGGACCACCCACTGCAGTGCCTCGGCGGCTTTCTTCGGGTTGGTGATGATCGGGGTGATCAGGTGCGGGACGCCCTCGTACGCCGTGAGTTCCACGCGCTTGGGGTCCACCATGACCATACGGACCTCGTCCGGGGTGGCCCGCATGAGGATCGAGGTGATCATCGAGTTCACGAACGAGGACTTACCGGCACCGGTGGCCCCGGCCACCAGCAGGTGCGGCATCTTGGCGAGGTTGGCCACGACGTAGCCGCCCTCGACGTCCTTGCCGACGCCCATGACCATCGGGTGGTCCGTGCGGCGGGCGTTCTGGCTGCGGAGCACGTCGCCCAGGGACACGGTTTCACGGTCCGTGTTGGGGATTTCGATGCCGATGGCGGACTTGCCCGGGATGGGGCTCAGGATCCGCACGTCCGAGCTGGCGACCGCATAGGAGATGTTCTTGGACAGGGCCGTGACCCGCTCCACCTTCGTGCCCGGGGACAGTTCGATTTCATAGCGGGTCACGGTGGGGCCGCGGCTGAAGCCGGTCACCTGCGCATCGACGTTGAACTGGTTGAGGGTCTCGGTGAGCGAGGCGACGATCGCGTCGTTGGCCTCGGTGCGTTCCTTGGGGATGGAACCGGGCGTCAGCATGTCCGACGCCGGCAGGGTATAGGTGACGTCGCCGGCCAGGGAGAGCTGTTCGGTGCGCTGCGGGATCGGGGTAGGCAGGGGTGCCGGCGCCACCGGGTTGGCCGGCACCTTCGGGGCCGCCACTGCGGGCTTCAGCGACCCTGCCGCCACCATCCCTGGAGTCACCAGCGGGATGGCCTCGGTGGCGTCCTCGCCAACGGACCCCGCGGTTGCGGCCGCGCCGAGGCCCTGGGCCGCCTTGATTTTTTCGACGGCGATCTCGGCCTGGGTAGGACGCCGGACGCCGGGCGCGACGTCGGCCGCGGCGCCAGAGAGCGCCTTGGCGCCCTTCCTGCCCTTGGCAGGCGGAGCGTCGTGGTCGGCTGCCTCTTGATCTGCGATGAGTGCGCGCTCGAAGGCTTCGTCGCCGACGTAGGCTTCGAGTCCGGCGTCGTCCTCGTGGTCCTTGCCGAACAGGCGTTTGCGCTTCTTCCTGGGCGCGGCCGGGGCGTCGTTCTCATACAGGTAGCTGCGGTCATGGCGGTCGCCGTCGTCGTCCTGCAGGTCGAGGCCCATCAGGTGCTCGTACCCGTCCCGCAGGCGTCCGGGGATGGCGCCGAAGGGGGTCGCGGTGACGATCAGCAGCGAGGTGAAGGCCAGCAGCCCGTAGACCACGACGGGAACTGCCGGGTGGAGTGCGGCCAGCGGGGCGGCGGCGAGGTACCCGAGCATGCCGCCGGCCCTGCGCAGTCCGTCGAAGCCGTCGGCCACGGTCGGCTGGCCGCCAATGATGTGGGCCAGTCCGGAACCGGCGAAGGTCATGATGAGGAAGCCGATGCCGATGCGGTTGTTGCCGCGGCCGTCGTCGGGCTGGCGGAACAGGCGGAAGGCACAGACGAACAGCATGAGCGGAAGCAGCAGGGCCATCCAGCCGAACGTGCCGTTAACGATCGCGAACACGAGATCGGGAAGCCAGCCGTGGAAACCCCACCACGCGAACGTGGCGACGAAGACCCCCAAGGCCAGATTGAACAGCGCGGCGCCGTCGCGGCGGTCCCCGGGGTCAAGGTCGCTGACGTCATGGCCGACCCGGCGGATGCCGGCGCCGAGGACGTGGGCGATGCCGAGCCAGGCGCCGGCCAGCACCCGCACAACCCAGGGCTGGTGCGGCTCGACGGCGGCCAGCTGCCGGGTCCGCGCGGTGGCTGCGGTTCGACCTGCGGTGCCGCCGCTGGTTCCCCGCGGCCGGGCGGATTTGGATGCGGCGGGACTGGACCCCCGGCCGGGAGAACTGCCTGATTTGCCGCTTGAGTTTCCTCTAGGCGCGGAAGAAGTACGAGTCGCCATACCCGCCACGGTACCGGACACCGGGCCAAAAGCCCCGAATTTCCGGGCCGTCCGGCATCATGTTGCCCGCGGCCGCAACGCCAAACGGCCTCCCCCGCCTGCCGCGGCCCTGAGGCTGCGAGCTGGCCGGGGAGGCCGTTTGCCGGGCAAGCGCCCGCGCGGATAGAGGGCTTACGCCCGGTGAACCACCTGAGGCTTACGCCCGGTGAACCACCTGAGGCTTACGCCCGGTGAACCACCTGAGGCTTACGCCCGGTGAACCACCTGAGGCTTACGCCTCAAGAACCACCGGGATGATCATGGGCTTGCGGCGCAGCTTGCGGTTGACCCACGTGCCAACGACCCGGCGGACCACCTGCTGGAGCTGGTGCGTCGTGTGGTCCGTGCGGTTCTGCACGGCTTCCTCGAGGGCCTCGTTGATCTTGGGGATGATCTCGTCGAAGACCGAATCGTCCTCGGCCACGCCGCGGGCGTGGATTTCCGGGCCGGAGACCACCTTGCCGGTGGCACGGTGGATGACGGTGATGATGGAGATGAAGCCCTCATCGCCGAGGGTCTGGCGGTCCTTGAGGTCAGCCTCGGTGACTTCGCCCACGCTGGAGCCGTCGACGTAGACGAATCCAACCTCGACCTGGCCGACGATGTCGGCCTGGTGATCGCGCAGATCGATCACCGTGCCGTTGTCCGCGAGCAGGATGCTCTCCTCCGGCACGCCGGATTCGAGGGCGATCTTGCCGTTGGCGATCAGGTGGCGGGTTTCGCCGTGTACCGGCATCGCGTTTAGCGGCTCCAGGATGTTGTAGCAGTACAGGAGCTCGCCGGCGGCGGCGTGGCCGGAGACGTGCACCTTGGCATTGCCCTTGTGGATGACGTCCGCGCCCAGCTTGAGCAGGCCGTTGATGATGCGGAACACCGCGTTCTCGTTGCCCGGAATCAGGCTCGAGGCGAGGATGACGGTGTCGCCCTGGCCGACGACGACGCGGTGGTCACCGTTCGCCATGCGGGACAGGGCAGCCATCGGCTCGCCCTGGGATCCGGTGGACATGAGCACCACGCGGTTGTCCGGCAGGTTGTCGATGTTCTTGATGTCGACCAGGATGCCCGCGGGCACTTCAAGGTAGCCAAGCTTCGCGGCGATGGCCATGTTCCGGACCATGGAGCGGCCGACGAAGGCAACCTTGCGGTTGTGGTTGGCGGCGGCGTCGAGGACCTGCTGGACGCGGTGCACGTGCGAGGAGAAGGAAGCGACGATGATGCGCTTTGAGGCCTGGCCGAACAGACGGTCCAAGGTGGGTCCGATTTCCTTCTCGGCGGTGGTGAAGCCGGGAACGTCGGCATTGGTGGAATCCGACATGAACAGGTCCACGCCTTCTTCGCCCAGCTTGGCGAAGTGCCGGAGGTCGGTGATGCGGCCGTCCAGCGGCAGCTGGTCCATCTTGAAGTCACCGGTGTGCAGGACGGTACCGCCTGCGGTGCGGATGAACACGGCCAGCGCGTCCGGGATGGAGTGGTTGACGGCGATGAACTCGCACTCGAAGGGCCCGTACTTCTCGACCTGCCCCTCGACAACAGTCTTCGTGTTGGGCTTGATCCGGTGTTCCTGCAGCTTGGCCTCGATGAGGGCCAGCGTGAGCTGGGAACCAACGATGGGGATGTCGGCGCGCAGGCGCAGCAGGTACGGGACGGCGCCGATGTGGTCTTCGTGGCCATGGGTCAGGACAACCGCGACGATGTCCTGGAGACGGTTCTCGATGTAGGAGAAATCCGGCAGGATGAGGTCGACGCCGGGCTGGGTCTCCTCGGGGAAGAGCACGCCGCAGTCAACGATGAGGAGCTTGCCCCCGATCTCGAAAACAGTCATGTTGCGGCCGATTTCCCCGATTCCGCCGAGCGGTACGATCCGCAGGGTGTCGTTCGGAAGGCGGGGAGGCGTGACAAGGCCGGGAAGGGCGGTTTGGGTCATAGTGCACTACTTTCCAGGGGAAGCCGGTCTGGTATTCAACGATCAGGATTTGCTCCCGATCAGGAAAAGACCATGCCAGCTTCCGCCAAATCCTCGCGGATGATTGCGATCTCGGCCTCGTCCGGCTCCACGAGGGGCAAACGGACAACCGAGTTGGGCAGGACTCCCTGCCACTTAAGAACCTGCTTGGCAGCGACAGCACCCTGAATGTGGGTCATCACTGCGCGGACCACGGGGTCCAGTTCGAAATGTAGGGTGCGGGCGGTAGCAAAATCGCCGGCAAGTGCGGCATCGATCAGCGCGCGGAACTGCCGCGTCGCGACGTGCGCGGTAACGCTGACGAGCCCGACGGCGCCGGCAGCCATCCACGGCAGCGTCAGCCCGTCATCGCCGGAGTAGACGTCAAGGTCGGTGTTCGCCAGGACCTGGGTGACGGCGGCAAAATCGGCCTTCGCATCCTTGAGCGCAACGATCTTGGGGTGATCCGAGAGCCGGATCATGGTCTCGGGCAGGATGGGCACGCCGGCACGGCCGGGGATGTCGTAGACCATGACGGGGAGGTCCGCGGCGTCGGCGACGGCCTCAACGTGCGCCTGAATGCCGGCCTGGCTGGGCTTGTTGTAGTACGGGGTCACGATCAGCTGGCCGTGGGCTCCGGCCTTGGCGGCGCGCTTGGCCATCTCGATCGAGTGCGAGGTGTGGTTGGTGCCGGTCCCGGCGATCACCTTGGCGCGGTCGCCCACGGCCTCGACGATGACACGGAAGAGCTTCTCTTTTTCGTCGTCCTCGAGAGTGGAGGTTTCCCCCGTGGTGCCCGAGATGACGAGGGCGTCGTTGCCGTCGTCGACGAGCTTGCTCGCCAGTTCCGCCGACAGCCTGTAGTCGACCTCACCGTCCGCGGTGAAAGGCGTGACCATGGCAGTCACGAGGGTCCCGAACGTGTAAGAGCGAATATCAGAGTCAGCCATATGAAAAACGTTACCTTGTCTCCGGCATGTTAGGACAATGGCGGCAGTGTGACGAACGTCAAACGTACCGCACCGGACGTCACGATTCCACCGCCCGGCCGGCGCCAAAACCGCCGAATCGGGACCGGCAGCGTGCTCGCGGTGCGGCACCGGCCATGTGGGCCAGGGCGGAGCACTCAGGCCGGAGAACACAGGCCCGAGAACTCAGGGCGGGGAATTCCGGCTCGGGGACTCAGGCTTGAGCGGCAGCTCCGCCCGGGGGCGTCGGCGGAGCCGAGCAGTAACGCCCGACAGCCGCCTCGCGCAGGGACTCCGCCCAGGCCGCGAGACGCTGGGCGGCGCGCACATAGTGGAACAACTCGGCGGGCGTGAGGGCATCCAGATCCGTCTCGGACAGCCGCCGGGCCAGTTCCGCTCCCGGCGGCTGCACCTCCAGCGCCATACCTTCCTCGCCCCATTGGAGATCCTCGGCAGGCTCTCCGGCGACCAGCCGCCGAAAGAGGAAGTCGACAACACCCGGGCTCATGGCCTTGAGGACTCCAGCCCCCGGCTCACGACGGTCCCGGCCGGGATATTCGGGATTCAGGAATGCTGGCTCTGAGGCGTTGTTCATGCGCCCATCGTATTCGAACATATATTCGAATACAAGGCTTTGCCAGTGGTTCAGCGGAGCCTCGGACCGGGCTGCCGTGAGACGATCAGTCGATGACCGCGCGCGGAATGACCACTGCTTCCCGGACCGTCACCGGCACGTCCGCCGGGGCCCGGCTCGCCGGCATCGACGCCGCACGCGGGCTGGCGTTGCTGGCGATGATGGCCACCCACGTATTGGCGATCTTCGAGTCGGACGCGCAGCTCACACCCACGTGGATAGGCCTGGCGTTTTCCGGCCGGGCTTCTGCGCTGTTCGCCGTGCTGGCCGGCGTCGGCCTGGCCTTGTCCACCGGGAAGCAGCAGCCGCTTCAGGGCCCCGAACTCTGGGCGGCCCGCCGGGGTATCGGACTCAGGGCGCTCGTGGTGGGCGCCGTCGGGCTCTGCCTGGGGGGCCTGGACGTCAACATCGCCATCATTTTGGTCCACTACGCGTTCCTGTTCCTCTGCGTGCTGCCGTTTGTCGGGCTCGGGGTAAAACGCCTGCTGGTCTTCGCCGCCACCTGGATGTTGGCGGCGCCAGCCCTGGCGTACTTGCTCCGGCCGTGGCTGCTGTCCACAGATCCGCCCTTGAAGCTGGGCCACAACCCCGGCTGGGATGACCTGGCCACGCCGGCGCGGCTCCTCGGCGACCTCTTCCTCACGGGCTACTACCCTGTCCTGCAGTGGATCGCGTACCTCCTGGTGGGGCTCGCGATCGGCCGGATGGCGCTGGCGAAAACTGCCGCGCCGTTCCTGCTGCTCGCTGCCGGAACCGTGGCGGCTGTCTTCGCCAAGTGGCTGGGGATGGTCCTGATGGAGGACTGGGGCGGCAGGCGCGCACTGGAGGCGCACATCGGCCGGCCCGGCTACCCGCTGGGGAGCCTGCTGCAGGTCAGCCTTGCCGGCGTCGACCAGTCCGGCTCGGTGTGGTGGCTGGCCACCAGTTCACCGCACTCGGGCACCACGCTTGATCTGCTGCATACCTCGGGGGTCGCCGCCGCGGTGATCGGCGCGTGCCTCTTGCTGGGACGGCTAGGCACCTGGCTGGAACTTGATCTGCTGCTCCCGCTCCGCGGAATCGGTGCCATGACGCTGAGCCTCTACACGGCTCACGTGTGCATCATGGCGGCCCTGCACGGTCAGCCCTTGGCTCCCGGCTGGACCGTGGAGGGCATTTACGTGGCGCAGGCAGCCGGCATGCTGGTGCTCGGCGGCGTCTTCGCGGCGCTGGCTTGGCGCGGGCCGCTGGAATGGGTGACCCACGCCGCCAACCGGGTAGGCAGGCTTCAGCCGTCCCGGGGACGCCAGCCTGCCCGGTCCCGCTAACTTCCGCTACGGCGTCTGCGCCCCGGTGCGGTACATCCGCACGGCGTCGCGCATCGAGGCGCGGGCCCGCTTGCGGTCGCCGGCGGCGTCGTAGGCACAGCTGAGCCGGAACCAGGAGCGCCAGTCCGCGGGCGCAGCCTCGGCCTCGGCGCGGTACTTCTCAAACTCCAGGTCTGCAGCTTCGCGAACGATCCGGCCGGCGGGCGTGCGCGGCAGCGTGTCCTCCGGCAGGCCCCCCTCGGCTTCGAGGATCTTCGCCAAACGCTCGGTGCGGGCGCCGAACAGCAGCTCCCGGACCAGGGCCCAGGCCCCGATGACCGGCAGCACCAGATAGGCGACGCCAATGGCCTTCGCCACGAGGTTGGGGTCCGACATCAGGAGCAGGGAGCGCTGCAGGGACACCACCAGGTAGAACACGAGCAGCAGGGTGACGGCGCCCACCCAGATCTTGGTGCGGTTGGCTTTCAGGGCAGTCATGGCAGCGGACACCGGGCTCAGAGCCCCAGGTCCAGGTAGCCGTCGAGTCCGACGGTGAGACCGGGGTGGGCGGCGACGTTGCGGACGCCGAGCAGGACACCAGGCATGAAAGAGGCCCGGTCGAAGGAGTCGTGGCGGATGGTCAGCTGCTCCCCCGGGCCGCCCAGCAGGACCTCCTGATGCGCGACGAGGCCGCTGAGCCGGACACTGTGAACCCGGACGCCGTCGACCTCGCTGCCGCGGGCGCCCGCGAGCTCGGTGGTGGTGGCGTCCGGACTGGACGGCACCCCTGCGGCGCTGCGCTCCGCCGCGATCAGCTGCGCGGTGCGCATGGCCGTGCCGGAGGGGGCATCCACCTTGTCGGGGTGGTGCAGCTCGATGATTTCAACGGATTCGAAGTACCGGGAGGCCTTGGCGGCGAAGGCTGAGGCCAGGACCGAGCCGAGGGCGAAGTTGGGCGCAATGAGGACGCCGACGCCGGGCCGGGTGGCGAGGAGCTCCTCCAGGGCGGCGAGCCTGTCGGCATTCCAGCCGGTGGTGCCGACCACCGCGTGCATGCCGTGCTCGACCGCAAACCGCACGTTCGCCTCGGTGGTTTCGGGGACGGTCAGGTCCACCACGACCTGCGCGCCGGAGCTGACGAGCGTGTCCAGGGAGTCATTGCGGCCAAGCGCGGCGACGAGTGTCAGGTCCGCGGCGGCCTCGACGGCCTTCACGGCCTCGGCGCCCATGCGCCCGCTGGCGCCCAGCACGGCGACTGAGAGTTGTTCGGTCATGCCATCAACCCTACCGCCGGGCCCGTCGCCTCCCGGAACCGGCGGCCTTGGATGACGGGCGCAGGCCAACGAAGTCCCGCCGCTTGCCTACTCCCCTGCCCCGACCCATTCGACAGTGCCGTCGGCAAAGAACTGCTCTTTCCAGATGGGCACCTGGGCCTTGATCCGGTCCACGAGTTCGGCACAGACCGCGAAGGCCTGGCCGCGGTGGGCGGCGGAGACCGCGCAGACCAGGGCGGGGTCGCCGATCTCAAGCATGCCGATCCTGTGGGCCGCCCAGATCCGCACCGGCTGCTGCTGGTCCGCGCCGCCCGCCGGGACGGAATGCTCCGCCACAAGCGCGGCGACGACGTCGGCCATCACTTGGTGCGCCGTTGGGTGGGCGCTGTAGCTAAGCCGGGAAACCTGCTTGCCGCCGTCGTGGTTCCGGACGACGCCGCTGAAACTGACCACCGCGCCGGCGGTGTCCGATTCGACGGCCGCGATGGCCTGCTCGACCGAAATGGGCTCAGCGCTCAGGACGGCGTGCACGATTTCAAATCCAGTTTCAGTGCCCATGGCTGCCTTCCAGCTGGTCGCAAAGATGTCCAAGGATAGGATCCAGCACGCTCAGCCCGTCCATCACACCCTTGGGTGATCCGGGCAGGTTGACGATAAACGTCTGGCCGGCCGCGCCGGCGTGGCCCCGGCTGAGCATGGCCATGGGTGTCTTGGCCGCCCCGGCGCTCCTGATGCCCTCCATGATGCCCGGGATCTCCCGGTCCAGCAGGGGCAGGGTCTGCTCGGGGGTCGCGTCGGTGGGGCTCAGGCCGGTGCCGCCGCTGGTAATGATGACGGCCGGCTGCTGGGTCAGCAGAGCCCGGAGCGCGGCTCCCACCGGAGCCCCGTCCGGCACCACCAGGGCAGGAAACGGCTCAAAGCCGTGTTCGGTGAGCCAATCGATGATTACCGGACCGGTGAGGTCGTCGTAGACACCGGCGGCCGCGCGGGTGGAGGCGATGACGACGCCGGCCTTCCGGCCCGTGGCTTCGCCGTGGCGGTGCGGTTCAGGCATGCTCATATGGTCCAGTCCCCGCTCTTGCCGCCGCTTTTGGCGAGCACTTTGATGTCGGTCAGGACCGCGTGCTTGTCCACGGCCTTGATCATGTCGTACACACTCAGGGCCGCGACCGACGCTGCGGTCAGTGCTTCCATCTCGACACCGGTGACACCGCGGGTCTTGACCGTGGCGAACACCGTCACGGAGTCGACGTCGAGTTCAAAGTCGATGGTGACCTTGGCAATCGGCAGCGGGTGGCACAGCGGGATCAGGTCCGGTGTCTTCTTGGCCGCCATGATCCCGGCGACCCGGGCCACGGCCAGGGCGTCCCCCTTCGGCAGCTCGCCGCCGCCGAGGAGGGCAAGGACCTCGGCGGTGCTGCGGACAGTCGCGGTGGCCGTGGCCTCCCGGGTGGACTGGGCTTTGTTGGACACATCCACCATCTGGGCCGTGCCGTCGTGGCGGAGGTGGGTCAGGCGGCTGCTGTCCGCTGCGGGGGTATCTGCTTCATTCACAGGATCCATACTTCCACTTCATCGCCCGCGGCGAGCGCCGCTGTCCCCTCGGGAACATGGACCAGGGCATTGGACAGGGCCAGGGCATGGACCAGGTGCGAGCCGGCGCCGCCCTCCAACCGGACCGTGCCGTCCGAATCCAGCGTGCCGCGCCGGACCTGGTGCTTGCCGGGCGGGGAGGTCAGCGCCTCGGCCAGCCGCGCCCGGACGACGGGGCGGGGCGCCGGAGCGCCGAAGAGCGCGGTGAGGACCGGGCGCAGGAACATTTCAAAGGACACGAGGCAGCTCACCGGGTTGCCGGGAAACCCCAGCACGGGGACGCCGTCGAAGCTGCCGATCCCCTGCGGGCCGCCCGGTTGCATCGCCACCGCGCCGAACTCGACGTCGTGTCCCGCCATGGCCTGCCGGACCACCTCATAGGCCCCCTTGCTGACTCCGCCCGTGGTGACGATGAGGTCCACTGTTGGGGCATGCCGGCGCAGCAGCCCGGCAAGCTCCTCCGGCCGGTCCGTGGAAATGCCTGTCCGGGTGACCTGCAGTCCGGCCTGGCGCATGGAGGCCTCGAGCAGCGTGCCGTTGGAGTCGAAAATCTTGCCCGGTCCCAGCGGGGCGCCCGGTTCCACGACTTCGTCGCCGGTGGTGACCAGCAGGACCCGCAGGCGGGGGCGGACAGGCACCTCGGTGAAGCCCAGTGCCGCCAGGAGCCCCAGCTGCCCGGGGCCGAGGCACGTCCCCGTGCCAAGGGCGAGCTCGCCGGAGCGGATGTCGCTGCCGGTTTCGCGCACAAACGTCCCGGCAGCCGTGGCCGGCAGGCGCACCGTCGCGGGCTCCCCTGGCAGCGGAAACGAATCGGGCACCGCGTGTTCAATGGGGACGACGGCGTCGGCCCCGGCCGGCATCATCGCACCGGTCATGATCGGGGCGGCCGTGCCGGCGGCCAGTTCCGCCGGTGCGGCGCCGGCCGGGACGGGCGCGACGACGCGCAGTTCCGTGCCGCCGTCGGGGATGTCGGCGCTACGGACCGCGAAGCCGTCCATCTGTGAATTGGCAAAAGGGGGAAGATCCAGCGACGCCAGGATGTCGGCGGCCAGCCCCCGGCCCAACGCCTCGAGCAGCGGGAGCCGTTCCGCCCGCGCCCCGGTGCGCAGCGGGGCCAACAGGGCACGCACCTTGTCCCGATGCGCTGCCACGCTGACGTGCCTTGTCTCGGTGCGGTGCATGCGTTTTCCTGACCTTTTCTCGGCTCGCTAGGACTTCACGTCCACTCTAACCGTGTGGTACCCGGTGGCCCCGCTGGGCGCGACGGGGGCTGACTCCTCCACCTGGGGCACGCCGTCGAGGGCCGTGGCCCGGACCTGGACCTCGTAGCGTCCCGGCGTCAGCACAAGCGGCAGCTTCCACTGGTACCACGTGTCCTTGGAGATGCCCGGGGCCAGCTCGGCCTGCTGCCAGTCGCCGCGGTTGACCCGCAGCTCCACCTTGCCGATGCCCGTGTGCTGGTCCCACGCGACGCCGCCGAACACGATTGTCCCGGCCGTCACGTTGGCCCCGTCCTGCGGCACGTCGATGCGGGACGAGGTCTTGATGGGCCCGCGCTCGCTCCAGCCGCGGGGTGTCCAGTAGGCGACGTCGTCCGCGTAGCGGGTCACCTTCAACTCGGTGACCCACTTGGTGGCCGAGACGTAGCCGTACAGGCCCGGGACGATCAGCCGGACCGGGAAGCCGTGCTCCAGCGGGAGCGGTTCGCCGTTCATTCCGACGGCCAGCAGCGCGTCGCGGCCGTCGGTGAGGGCCTCCAGCGGAGTCCCGGCCGTCCAGCCGTCCTCGCTGCGGGACAGCACCATGTCCGCTTCGGGCTTGGGTCCGGCCATGGCGAGCAGTTCCCGGACCGGCCAGCCGAGCCACTTGGCGTTGCCGATCAGGTCGCCGCCCACCTCGTTGGAGACGCAGGCGATGGTCACGTGGCGTTCCGTCAGGGGCTTGGCCAGGAGGGCGGCGAAGTCGATCTCGACCTCTCGCTCCACCAGGCCCGTGACCTTCAGGGTCCACGTGTCCGGGCCCACCAGCGGGACGCGCAAGGCGGTGTCGATCCGGTAGAAATCCTTGTTGGGCGTCACGAGCGGGCCCAGGCCGTCCAGGTGGATCTCCGCCCCCGCGGGGATGGGTGGCGCCGGTGAGGCGGCCGCCGGGAGGGCCAGTTTGCTGCGCACGTCACTGACGACGGCGGCCGCTCCCCTGAGCGTGGACGCGAGCACCCCGGCGATGGCGGCAACCGCGGTGGTCCCGCCCAGCGCCAGCAGGAAGCGGCGGCGGGCGGGCCCGGTTCCGGCGGCCGGTGGTTCTGTGGCCCCGTCCGTAGAGGGCAGCCACGCCTCGAGTTTTCGGATGAGCCAGCGCAGCAGGGCGATCCCCACGAGGGCCACGAGTACCGGGACGGGGATGGCGTTCGCGGTCAGGTCGGCCCGGCTCAGGACGGCCACCAGGCCCACCGCGCCGAACACCGCGATGATGGTGACCCCGGCGAACCGGCGCCGTACTTCCAGGACCCCGGACAAGGCGGCGAGCGCGGCGATGATCAGTGACATGCCGCCCAGGAGTGCCACCTTGTCCGCGGTACCAAAGACGGAGATGACCCATTCCTTGACGCCCGGGGGGACGGCATCGATCACGGCCCCGCCCACGGCCGTCACGGGAGACACTGTGGGGCTCACCAGGCTGGCGGTGAGTTCGCCGAGGACAACGGCTGTCCCGACCGCCACCAGCCCGGCCCCGGCGGCCCACAGGTCCCGTACCCGCCGTTGCCTGGCCTGCGTGGCCGCCGGGGGCTGGGCTCCCGGCGGCCGGGGCCGTCCTTGCTGCACCTGCGTTCCGCCTCGAGGCTGATCCTGGCCGAGTTCCTGGCCGAGTTCCTTGTCCATGTCGTTTCCCTGCCCGTCGGAGCCTGCGCCCCGGTTCACTGTTGGGGTCCTGCCTGAAGTTGGTGGTCCGCGGCTTTCACGGGAGCCGGGACAGGCGTTCCGTCGCTGGAATCTCCGTCCGGGGACTCCGGCCCGGAGTGCCCGCGGGCGGAGGCCTCCTGGCCGGGAAGCAACAGGGAGAAACGGCACCCGCCGTCGACGTTCTCCACGGTGACGGCGCCCTCATGGGCCTTGACGATTCCGGCGACGATGCTCAGGCCAAGGCCCGCCCCGCTGTAGCGCGGGGTGCCTCCCGCTGCGTCCGGTCCGGGACTCCCTGCGTGGTTGTCGGCTCCGGGCTGGCGGCCGGCCGCCCGGCGGCCCGGGTCTTTTTGCCAGCCGGTCTCGAACAGATGCGGCAGGTCCTCTTCGGGGATGCCGCCGCAGCCGTCGGTGACCGCGACGACTGCCCGGTCGCCTTCGCGGCCGACTTCCACGGTGACCCGGGAGCCGGGCGGGCTGTGGACAATGGCGTTGAGGACGACGTTCCGGATGGCGCGCCCCATCGACGGGCCGTCGGCGAGGGCCATGCACTCCCTCTGGCCGCCGCCGTCGAGGGTGACGCCGTGGCGTTGCGCCACCGCGGCGAGGTCGGCGATGGCGTCGCTGGCGAGGTCGTACAGATCCAACGGCTCGGCCTTGAGCCGGAGGGTTCCGGCGTGGATCTTCGACAGTTCCAGGAGGTCGTTGACCATGCCCGCCATGAGGTCGGTCTGGGCGATGATTTTCCGGTAATAGCCCGGAACGTCCGCCGCCATGCCGTCTTCCAGGGCCTCGGTCATGGCCCGCATGCTCGCCAGCGGGGTGCGGAGGTCGTGGGAGATCCAACTGACGAGTTCGCGGCGTGCGCTTTCGACGGCGGCTTCACGCTGGCGGGATGCTTCCAGCATCCGGCTGCTGGATTCCAGTTCGGCGGCGAGGGCGGCCAGTTCGTGGCTCATCACCGGGGACTGGATCCCCGGGCTCTCGCCGCGGCCGATGTTCCGGGCGGCGTCGACCAGCGCCTTCGCGTTCCGCGACACCCTCGATCCCAGGATCAGGGCGATGGCAACAGCCACCGCCGAAGCCACCGCCAGGACGTACCACATGACCTCGAGATCCCGGGCAGAGATAAACATGGCGTGGAAGGCGCTGACCATTCCGGCGGTCAGGACTGCCAGGGCGGCGAGCACCACTACGCAGATCTGGGCCGTGAAGGAGGCCCTGCGCAGCGGCCTCAACACGAGCAGGGATGCGGCTCCGATCAGGGCGCCCCAGGCCACTGCCCAGCCGATGATGGTCAGGAGTTCAGAGGTCTGCACCGGCGGGCTCTTCCTCGTCACTGGGGTCCAGCCGGTAGCCCACGCCCCAGACCGTTTTCAGGATGGCGGGGCGGGTGGGGTCGTCCTCGATCTTCTCCCGCAGCCTGCGCACGTGGACCGTCACCGTTGAGAGGTCCCCGTAGTCCCAGCCCCAGACGGCCTTCATGAGTTCCTCGCGGCTGAAGACCTGGCGGGGACGGCGCAGCATGAAGGCCAGCAGGTCGAACTCCCTGGCCGTCAGCGCCAGGGGTCGGCCGTGCCGGGAGACCGTGCGTGCGGCCGGGCTGAGGTCGAAGCCGCCCAGCTCGACGGAGGGCTCGGGGCTGAATTCGGGGATGCTCCGGCGCAGGACGGAGCGGACCCGCAGGACCAGTTCCCGGGGCGAGAAGGGTTTGGTGACGTAGTCGTCCGCGCCGGCTTCCAGTCCCAGGATCCGGTCGTCTTCGGTTCCAAGGGCCGTGAGCATGATGACGGGGACACTATGTGCCGCCCGGAGCCGGCGGCACACTTCCACGCCGTCGAGGCCCGGCAGCATCCGGTCCAGCAGGACCAGATCCGGGCGCTGTTCGCCCGCGAGGCGCAGGGCCGTGAACCCGTCGGCGGCGAGGACCACCTGGAATCCCGCCTGGACGAGATAGTCGCGGACCACTTCGGCGATGGTCGGCTCGTCTTCGACAACGAGGATGCGCCGGTACTCCGTTGCGTCGGGGGCCGGCTGGGTCGTGTTCACGCTTCCAGCATAGGTTCGCGGTCCGTCCGCGGGCAGTCATCGGCAGCCCTGCGGGAGATCGTTCCCGAAGACGTAATATCCCTGCCGCCATGCGGCTGTGAAGTCTGCTGCGAGGTGGCGTAGCCTGACTCTATGACAGTTCAACTGGGTATGCCCCAGCCCCGCGAGGCAGGCAGTCCAGGAGCGGGCTTGTCTTCTTCCGCCGCACAGTCCGGTCCGACCGCACTGTCCGGCCGCCCGGAAGGCACACCGGCCGGGCTCGTGGATCGCTACGGCCGCCGCGCCACGGACATGCGCCTCTCCCTGACGGACAAATGCAATCTGCGCTGCACCTATTGCATGCCGGCCGAAGGCTTGGAGTGGCTGTCCAAGCAGGCGGTGATGTCCGCGGAGGAGATTGTCCGGATCGTGCGGATCGGCGTCGACATGCTGGGTGTGCGCGAGCTGCGGCTCACCGGCGGCGAACCGCTGGTCCGGGCCGACCTCCTCGATATCATCGCCGCCCTGCGCCAGGCGCACCCCGAGCTGCCAATCTCGATGACTACCAACGCCGTCGGCCTGGACAAGAAAGCCGCCGGGCTGAAAGCCGCCGGACTGTCCAGGATCAACGTCTCGCTGGATTCCCTGCACGAAGAAACCTTTACCCAGTTGACCCGCCGCCCCTTCCTGAACAAGGTCCTCGCCGGCGTCGACGCCGCCTGGGCTGCAGGCCTGGGCCCGGTCAAGCTCAACGCCGTGCTGATGCGCGGGATCAACGACGCCGAGTCCCCGGCACTGCTGGCCTGGGCGCTGGATCGCGGCTACGAGCTGCGCTTCATCGAACAAATGCCGCTGGACGCGGACCACGGCTGGACCCGCCGGAACATGATCACGGCCGCGGAGATCCGCGAGCTGCTCTCCACCGACTACGTGCTCAGTTCCGATCCGCGGGACCGCGACGGCGCCCCGGCGGAACGGTTCGAAGTCCGGGCCCGCGTTCCCGGCACCGGCGAGGCCACCGGCCCCGTGCTCGGCACGGTCGGCATCATCGCCTCGGTCACCGAGCCGTTCTGCTCCGACTGCCGCCGGACGCGCATCACGGCCGAGGGCAAGATCATGAGCTGCCTGTTCTCCCGCGAGGAGGTGGACCTGCTGGGACTGCTGCGGGAGGGCGCCAGCGACGAACAGCTCGCCGAACGCTGGCAGGATGCCATGTGGATCAAGCCCAAGGCCCACGGCATGGACCATGTGGGACTCGACGCCCCCGACTTTGTCCAGCCGGACCGCAGCATGAGCGCCATCGGAGGCTGACTTTTTCGTGAACGTACGCTACTTCGCTGCCGCGCGCGCTGCCGCCGGCGTGGATGAAGAACGCTTTGAACTCGCCGACGGCGACACCCTCGCCTCGCTGTTGGAGGCGATCCTCGCCGTCGAGCGCCCCGAACCGCCGGCCGGCACACCGCCGCTGGCCCGCATCCTGTCCCGTTCCAGTTTCCTGCTCAACGAGGTCGCCGTGCGTGACCATGCGGCGGGGCTCAAGGCTGACGACGTCGTCGACGTGCTGCCGCCGTTCGCCGGCGGCTAAGCCTCCAGCGCGTCCCGTACGCTCTGAGCCACCGCGGCGGCGCCGGGCTCGCCCATGACGATCGTGTAGTGATTGACGTCCGGTACCTCACGAACGGTGAGCGCAGGGAGCTTTTCCGCCCAGGCGTCCAGGTAGCCCGGCGCATAGAGCCCGGCAGGTTCGTTGAGGAGGCCCCGCGGCGCCCGGAGCACCTCGGTGGCCACGGCCAGTTCGTCCAGGGCCCTGAGCAGCGATGCGCCGCGGTGCAGCTCGGCGCTGTCGTCCGCCATGGCCTGGTAACGCGTCGCCGGCCTGAGCTCAGGCTCTTCGCCGGTGAGGTCGTAGTCCACGTACTCCTCCACGAACGCACTCCAGTCCGCGCTGAAGGCCGGGTGCTGCCGCCAGAACGCGCGGTAGACCTCACGGCTGGGGAACGTGGCGTTGAGCCTTTCGGCGGCGGGGCCGAGGATCGCGGCGATGATCTCCTGGTCCGACAGTCCTGCCGGGACCTGCAGCGGCAGGCCGCCGTCGACCAGGACGAGAGACCGCACCCGTTCCGGGAACAGGTTTGCCAGGACCACGGAAGCGAACGCTCCCATCGAGTGCCCCACCACGACCACCGGGCCCGTGGTCAGTTCCGCCAGCACGGCCGCCAGGTCTTCGGCGTGGGCGGGCATGCCGTAGGGGGCCGGCAGGGAATTGCTGCGGCCGCGCCCGCGCAAGTCCGGGGCGATGATCCGCACGTCCGGAAGCGCTGCCGCGAGGTACGCCCAGGCCCTGTGGGAGGCGGTCACACCGTGGACCGCCAGGATCGTCGGCGCCCCGGGGTCGTCGGGTCCCCACACGGCGGTGTGGAGAGTGCCGCCGCGGACGGCGATGTCCGTGGTGCGGTAGCTTGCCTTGCTGGCTGTTGAGGTCATGGGGCTGTTCCTTCCTGGGGCGGGGTGGGGCTGGCGGTGGTGGTGGCGGTGGCGCCGGCGGCTGTGCCGGGCGCGGGAGATAGGGCACGCTCGATGAACTGCATCATTTCTTCAAAGACTTCTTCCGGAACGTCCGGCCGGGCGCCGGGGGCGGGTTCGGCGCCCTCCTCGTCCCAAAGGACCCACCGCATGCCGATGAGCTCGCCGATGCCCATGAGCGCCCAGGCCGCTACGGTGGGATCCATCTGCCGGACCTCGCCGCTGAGCTGGGCCGCCTTGAGCCCTTCGATGTAGCCGTTGACGATCCGGGTGTAGTGCAGCCGGAGGGCTCCCGGCGAAACGAACTCGGCCTGCCGGATGATCCGGTACAGGGCCGGGTGCTCGGCCGTGAACTTGAAGAACGCCCGGAAGCCGGCCCGTTCGGCCTCCAGCCGGCTTCCCGCGGCACGGGCGGCGTCGGTCATGGCGTGCCGGACGCGCCGGTTCAAGTCCTCCACGACCTCGTCGAAGATGGCCTGTTTTCCGTCGAAGTAAAGATAGAAGGTGCCCAGGCCGACCCCCGCTTCCTCGGTGATCTTGACAATCGAGGCCTCGTGGTAGCCCACCGAGGCGAAGACGGTCTCGGCCGCCTGCAGCAGTTTGGCCCGGGTGCGGGTCCCCCTCGCGGTGCGCGGCGCGGCACTCATGCCCGGTCTCCCTTCCCTGTCGTGGATCCGGCGCGGGCGCCGGCGGGGGTTCCGGCGCGGGCGCCGGCGGCGGTTCCGGCCGGCCGCTGCGCCGGCAGTTGAGGCGCCGCCGTTTGATCCCCCGTCAGTTCGCTCCGCAACCGCGCCCGCAGCACCTTGTTCAGGGCCGTCCGGGGCAGCGAGCCCACCATTTCGATCCGGGTGGGGACCTTGAAGGGCGCGAGCTGGGAGGCGCAGTGCTCCCGCAGGTCCTCCGCATCGGTGGCCAGTCCGGGACGGATGACCACGAAGGCCGCCCCGGTTTCACCCCAGCGTGCGTCCTCGACACCCACGACGGCGGCCTGCGCCACGGCGGGGTGCGTCAGCAGCACGGCTTCAACCTCGGCCGGGGCAACGTTTTCGCCGCCGGAGATGAAGATGTCCTTGAGCCGGTCAACCACCTTGATGAAACCGTCTGCGTCGCGTTCCACCAGGTCGCCGGTGCGGAGCCAGCCGCCGCTGAGGACGGCGGCAGTCGCGGCGGGATCCCGGAAGTAGCCGGCGAAGACGCCGGGACCGCCCACGAGGAGTTCACCTGTTGCGGCGCCGTCGAGGATCTCCCCCGTCGCAGGCTCGGCCACGGCCACGGCCACGTGCGGGTAGGGCTTCCCGGAGTAACCCAGCATGCGGGCGGCGTCCTCGTTGGCCAGGCACAGCACGTTGGGCGAGGCCTCGGTCAGTCCGTAGCCCTGGCTCAGGGCAACACCCCGGCGGTGCCAGATCCGTAGCAGCGGCGCAGGCATGGGAGCCCCGCCGACCACGGCGTGGCGCAGGCTGCCAAGTTCGGCGCCCGCGAAGTCCGGGTGTTCGGCCAGCATGAGGTACTGGGTGGGGACGCCCATGAGCATGGTCACGCCGCGCTCGGCGATCAGCTGCAGCACCCGGCCAGGTTCGAAGCCGCGTTCCAGGACCACCGTGGCTCCCGTCCACCACGCGAGCAGCGGCTGGATGTTCCAGCCGCCGACGTGGAACTGCGGCAGCACCGCCAGCACGACGTCGGTGCTGCCCAGATCCATCGTCCGGGACAGGGACAGATTGGTCCAGAAACAGTTCGCGTGCGTGAGCACTGCCGCCTTGCACGCACCTTCGGTCCCGGACGTGAAAATCATCAGGAGGGCGTCGTCGTCGCGCACTTCCCGTTGACCGGTCCAGGCCCCCGGCTCCCCCACGGCGCCACTGGCACGTGACGGAGCCGGCACGGACTTTTCAACTCCGCCGGGGCCCAGGGCCGCTGTCCGCGGCCGGTGTGCGAGCAACCCGCACGCGGCGGCGGCGAGCGAGTCCAGCTCGTCTTCGACCAGGAGCAGCTGCGGATCCGAGACCTGAAGCTGGGTGGCAAGCTCCTTGGGCGTGAGCCGCCACGACAGCGGTACGAGGACCAGCCCGGCCTTGGCACAGGCAAAGAACACCACCACATGGTCCGAGCTGTTGCCCGTCAAGGTGGCAACCCTGTCGCCAACCACGTACCCCACCGACCGGAAGCCGGCCGCGAGGGCGGCCGCGCGGCGCTCCAGCTCGCCGTAGGTGAGGGTGCAGCCGCGGTCATCGATGGCAACCCGGTGCGGGGTCGCCAGGCTGCGGTCCGTGGTCCAGCGGCCGAGGGTGTGCAGTCCGTCTACGGGGCTCATGCCGCTTCCTCCAGAATCTCCCGGGACGTGTCCGCCCGTTGTCCGCCTCGCCGCGGGTTGTGCCGCCCCGACCGTCCTGCCAAGCGCTCCGCGGCGCCCGTCAGGCCGCCCGGGAGGAACAGCACCACCAGGATGAACAGCGTGCCGAGGATAAACAGCGGCTCTGACAACGGTACCCGCAGTATGTCCGGGAGGGACCTGACGGCGTCGGAATTGGCCAGCGTGGTCAGGCGCTGATCCAGGATTGTGTAGAAGACTCCGCCTACGACTGCTCCCCAGCGGGAACCGACGCCGCCGAGCACCACCATGACCAGCAGCGTGATGGTGAGGTCTGCGGAGACGGCCCGCGGCACGGCGCCGCTCTGCAGGAGCAAAAAGACCATGCCGATGATGCAAACCAGGACGGCGGATAGGACGAAAATCAGCAGCTTCACCAGGTAGGGTTGCAGGCCCAGGACGCGGACGCGGAGTTCATTTTCGCGGATGGCAGCGGCAACATGGCCCGCGCGGGAGGACTGCACCCACGTCACCACCAGGAAGACCGCGACCAGCACGGCCAGGGCCAGCCAGTAGAGGTTGCGGGTGTTGGCCACGCCCACCAGGAAGTCCGGCAGGTTGTCGGTGCGCAGCGTCAGCCCTTCATCGCCGCCGGTGACGCCGTTGGGGTTGCGGCCCACAATCACCGAGCCGGCCTGCGCGAAGGCGAGCGTCACCATGGCGAAGGGTATGCCACTGACCCGGAGGCTGATACTGCCCACCACGTGGGCCAGCACGATCACGATCAGCAGGGTCAGCCCCATCGCCGGAAGCAGCGGGATGTCCAGGTTCTGCAGGATGATCGCGAGGCCGTAGACGCCGGCGCCGAAGTACAGCGCGTGTCCGAAGGAGAGCAGCCCCGCGACGCCGAGCAGCAGATGGTAGGTCAGCGCCGCGGCGGCCATGACCATGCACATGGCCAGCAGTTGCAGCGAACCGGGCGTATAAGTCGGGCCGGGCAGCACGCCTGGCAGGGACAGGTTCAGCAGCGGCAGGAGTATCAGGAGCACGAGTCCGGCCAGCGCGGCCACTGCGCCGGCTACCCGCCCGCGGCTCAGACCTGGCCGGGGCGCCCGGGAAGGGGCACCCCGGCGCGGTCCGGCGTCGGGCCCGTCCGTGGCAGTGGCGGGGCCGCCGGTTTCCGGAGTATCCGTATGGGTGGTCATGAAGTTCTCCCGAGCAGGCCGGAGGGACGGAACAGCAGCACGAGCGCCAGGGCCAGCACCACAACGAAGTCGCCCGTGCCGCCGAGAAAGAAATTGGCGAACTGCTGCAAGACAGCGACGGCGACGGCGGCGATCGCGGCACCGGTCAGGGAGCCGAGGCCGCCGATCACGGTGACGATGAAGGCGAAGATGAGCAGCGAACCGCCGAGCATCGGTGAGACATAGCCGAAGTAGTGCGAAGCGAGGACACCGCCCAGGCCGGCGGCCGCGCCGCCGATCGTAAAGACCAGGGTGAAGGCCTTACGCACGTCGATGCCGAGGGCCGTGACCATGGAGCGGTTCTCGACGCCCGCGCGGATGATCATGCCGTAGCGGGTGTTTTTCAGGAAGAACACCAGAGCCAGCAGGACCAGGCCGGCGGCAATGATGCAGACAAAGCGGTCATTGGGCACGCGGGCGCCGAAGATTTCCGTGGTCTCCTTGAACCAGGCCGGTCCCTGGATAAACACGGGGTCCGTCCCCCAGATGCCGTCGAAGAGGGCCACGGCCGCCAGCGAGAGCCCCACCGTGATGAGGACCTGCTCGATATGCCGCTGGTACAGCCGCCGGATGAGGACGAACTCGGTGAAGGCAGCAAACGCGGCTCCCGCGGCGGCACCGACCAGGAGGGACAGCAGGAAAGCTCCCCAGTTGTCGGCGCCCGCCCGCAGGGCGATCTCCCATCCGGCGAACGCGCCAAAGGTCAGGAAGGCGCCGTGCGCGAAGTTGAGGACGCCCATCAGGCCGTAGATCAGGGACAGCCCGGCGGCCACGAGGAAGTAGAGGGCACCGAGGCCGAGGCCGGTGAACAGCAACAGGACCAGGGTGCTCACAGGGCGGCACCTTTCGCGGCGGGCTGCTCACTGTCGACGCCGGTGGCGTCGCCGGTCGAGACGCCCAGATGCCGCTGGGTCAGCTCGGCGTCGTCGAGGAACTCCTGGGCACTGCCGGTGTGGACCACCCGTCCGCCGGAGAGGACCACGGCCCCTTCGGCAAGCCGGCGGACCACGTGCAGGTTTTGTTCGACGAGCAGGATGGGGACGGTCTTGGCTGCTTCCGCCAGGGTCTCGGCGACTTCGGCCACGATCTTGGGCGCCAGGCCCTTGGTGGGTTCGTCGACGAGGAGAATCTTGTTCGTGTTCAGGAGGGCGCGGGCCAGCGAGACCATTTGCTGCTGGCCGCCGGACAGCGATCCGGCCATTTGCCTGGATCGGGCCAGCAGGTCCGGAAAGAGCTCCTCAACGAACTGCCGGCGCGGCGAGTCGTCGCGCTCCGCGAGCCGCAGGTTTTCGGCCACCGTGAGCTTGGAAAACACCTCGCGGTCCTCGGGCACGTAGCCCACACCGCTGCGGACAATCCGGAAGGTTGGGTGCGCGTCGATCCGTACGCCGTCGAGTTCCACTTCCCCGGTGCGGTCAATCAGGCCAATGATCGCCTTGATGGTGCTGGTTTTCCCGACCCCGTTGCGGCCAAGCAGGGCGGTGATCCCGGTGGCCGGCACGGAGAAGGAAACGTCTTCGACCACCTGCTGGCCGGCGATGTGGGCATGGAGGCCGCGGACACTCAGGATCGGTCCCGGGCCGCGGAAGCTGTGCATTGCGGGGCTCATACTGGTTCTCCAAGGTAAGCGCTCTGGACCGTGGGATCTGCCATGACGGCATCCGGACTGTCCAGGGCGAGCAGGCTGCCGTGGTGCATGACGGCCACCCGGTCCACCAGGCCCAGGACGACGTCCATGTGGTGCTCCACCATCATGACGGTGCAGCCGCGGTCCCGGTGCATTCCCCGAATGATTGCAGTGAGGGACGGGACGTCCCCCGACGCCACCCCGGCCATCGGTTCGTCGAGGAGGACGACGGCGGGATCCGTCGCCAGGAGCACGGCGATTTCCACCTTGCGCTTTTCGCCGTGGGAGAGGTCTCCCGCCGCCGTCGTGAGCTTGCCGGTGAGGCCCACCTCCGCGATGGTGCCGCGCGCGATCCGGGTCGCCTCGTCCGAGGCTGACGGGAACCGCAGGACGCTGAAGCTGCCGCCGAGTTTCGCCTGGGCGGCGAGCCGGACGTTTTCCAGCACGCTGAGGCGGGGAAACAGGTTGGAGGTCTGGAAGGTCCGCCCCAGCCCTGCCCGGGACCGGCGGTGGATCGGCGCGGCCGTGATCTCGCTGCCGTTCAGTGTGATGCTGCCCGCGGTGGGCCGCAGCACGCCGGAAATCAGGTTGAACAGGGTGGTCTTGCCGGCCCCGTTGGGGCCGATGACGCCGATCATCTCGCCGGCGCCGACCGTGAAGCCCACATCCTGGAGGATGTGCACACCGCCGATCTGCAAGCCAAGGCCGTCCACCGCGAGGGCGGGCAGGGCTGGGGTATTCATTCGGGTCCTTCGTTTTCTCGCTGGCTGGTCTGGGAAGTGTGCCAGGCGCCGAAGCGCCCGGCGGTTACTTCTTTTCCGGCGGCGCGACGGTGTCGCCGGGAACCACCTTGACGAGCTCGGGAATCCACGTACCGCCCTTCTGGGCCAGCTTGGCCTGGTACATGTCCTGGATCAGGGCGTGGTCCGAGGCGCGGACGGTTTCCTTGCCTTTGGGGCCATCGAAGCTGAAGCCCTCGAGGGCCTTGACCATGGCGTCGGTGTCCGTGCCGCCTTCCTTGACGGCCTGGACAATCATCTGGCCGGCCACGAATCCGTCCGGGGTAAACAGATCGGGCTTCTGGCCCGCCTTCTCCACCGCGGCGACCATTTTCTTCTCCACGTCAGTGCCCGCAGCGCCCGGGAAGTAGTGGTTGAGGAAGCTGATCTTGGAACTTGCCGCGCCGTAGGCGCCGAAGGTGGCCGCGTCACCGAGACCGGTCACGACGGGGGCGGCGTCGAAGACGCCCTGCTGGCTCAGGGTCTGCCACATGGTGCCGGATGTTGCCCCGGCCCAGGCCACGAAGACCATGTCAGGCTTGGCGTCGATGAGCTGGCGGGCGAACGGGGTGAGCTCCTGGCCCTCCGCGACGAGGATCGGTTCCACCGTGGCGCCCTTGGCGCCAAGGACGGCCTTCACCGCGGCGACGTTGCCCTGGCCGAAGGCGTTGTCCTGCGCGAACACCACGACCTTCTTGCCCTTGGTGTCGATAAAGGTGCCCGCGGTGGCCACATCCTGCAGGCTCTGCCGCCCGGAGCGGAACGTGTATTTGTTGATGCCCTGGATCGCGTCGGTCGCGGCGGGGCCGGAAATGTAGAGCACCTTGTTCTGCTGGGCCTGCTCGGCGAGCTTCAGGGCGATGCCGGACGATTCCGTGCCGCCGATGATCTTGTAGCCCTTACCGATCAGGTCCTTGGCGGCAGTGACGGCTTTGTCCGGGTCGCCGCCGTCGTCTGAGTACGTCAGGTTGATCTTGGCGCCGTTGACCTCGCCCGTGCCGCCGGTGGCGTAGTCGATGCCGGCCTGCAGACCCTGGTAGTAGGTTGCCCCGTAGGCGGCCAGCGGTCCGGTCTTGGAATAGATGATGCCGACGTTGACGGGGTCGGCCTTCGCGCCGGCGCCACCCGACCCGGCCGGGGCGGAGGAGCCCGAGGTCGGCGCACAGGCGCTCAGGGTGAGCCCGGTGGCCATCGCGGCGGCCAGCAGGAACTTCTTCGTATCCTTCACGGGATGCCTTTCTTGAGAACCCATGGATGGGCAGGAATTCCAGGTGATCACCCGGATCAAACCTGAAAGGTGATTCAGATTACGGTAAATCTATGGTGCAGGTCACGCGGTGTCAACGGTTCACGCCACTCTTCGGCAACATTCCGGCAACGATTCCGGGATCGATGGGGTCAACGGTTTGGGCGGCCCGGCGGCGGAACACGGCCGGGCAGACGATCCGGGGCGGCCGCAGGGGGCTGCGCGCGGCTGGTGGCGCCGGGCAGGGTTCCGCCCGGCCCGGCGAGGGAGTGGGACAGCCTTGGGGCCCGTCAGGGTGCGGTGGCCGCGCGAGGAGGCCGCCGTTCAGTGGGCGGTGTCGGGATCAGTTCCACCGGGGGCGCTGCCCGCGCGGAGGCTCAGGCCGGGATCGTGGCGCTCTCGGCGACACGCCGGCAGACGGTCGTCATGAACGGGGTGAACTCGCTCGCCTTGCCCAGGCGGAGACCCGCAGCGTGCGTCAGCACGCCGTCGTCCACCCGGAAGGTGTGCCGTGCAGTCCCCCGGTCGCTGCGCCGTTCCACCGTCAAGGTGCCGCCCTCCCAGCTGGCGCGCGCGGGTGGTTCGGGCGGCAGCCCGAGGCTGTTGACGTGATACCAGAAGGTGTCGGGATGGTCCGGGTTCATCGTGAAGACGCCATGGCCTTCGGAACGGGTTCCGTCCTCATCCGTGTGCCGGTAGCTCTGGGTGACGGCCAGCCCCGCCGCCGCCGAGGCGAAGATGATCTCGGATTCCGCGCTGCGCGCCGGGCCCCACGCTGTAGCCTCCCAGTGCGTGGCCCCCGTCCAACGGCCCAGGAAAGGCTCAAGCACCGCGCATGCCACGCCTGGCACTGGCCGGTCCACAGTTCCTCCCAAGTGGAGTTCCTCCCGAGTGACCCCGCCACCATCATCACGCGGCGCCTGCGGCACTGTAAAGACCCGCAGCGGCGGACTTAGAGCCCGAAGGTCTCGGTTTCCTCGAACGGGCCCACCACTGTGACGGTCCGCGGGGCCGCGGCGAGCTCACGGGCCAACTCCTGGACTTCCTCGGCGGTGACGGCCTTGATCTGGCGCAGGGTCTCATCGATGTCCTGGTATTCGCCGGAGACCAGTTCCGCGCGGCCCAGCCGGGACATCCGGGACCCGGTGTCCTCCAGCGCCAGCACGATGCCCCCGCACAGCTGTCCCACGGCCTTGCGGAGCTCCTCGTCGGAAATGCCGTCCGCGGCCAGCTTGTCCAGTTCGGCCGCGAGCAAGTCGATGACCTGCCGGACCTTTGTCGGCGTGCAACCGGCGTACATGCCGAAGTAGCCGGCGTCGGCGTAGGAGGAGGCGAAGGAGTACGTCGAGTAGACGAGTCCGCGCTTCTCGCGCACCTCCTGGAAGAGCCGTGATGACATGCCACCGCCGAGGACGGCGTTAAGCACGCTCATGACAAAGCGGCGGTCGTCCGTGGCGACCAGTGAGGGGCAGCCCATGATGATGTTGGCCTGTTCCACCTGGCGCTTGACCACATGGAGTCCCGCTGTGCCGGTGATGGCCGCCCGTTCGGTGGACCGGCGCTGGACGGGGGCGGCAGCGGGCTCAAGGCTCCAGCCGGCGGCGTGGAGGGCATCCACCACAAGCCCGCAGACGACGTCGTGGTCGAGTCCACCGGCCGCCGTGATGACGAGTTCGTCGGGGCGGTAGTAGCGGCGGTAGTGATCCCACACCGAGTCCCGGGCGACGGCCCGGATGGCTGCCGGGGTGCCGCCGATCGGGCGGCCCAGCGGGTGGGACCCGAGGACGGCTTCCACAAAGTGCTCATGCGCGACGTCGGTGGGGTCGTCACTGTCCATGGCGATCTCTTCGAGAATTACGTCGCGTTCCTGCTCCATCTCCTCCGGGTCCAGGACGGCGCCGGTGATCATGTCCGCAATGACGTCGATCGCCATGGGCAGGTCGCTGTCCAGGACGCGGGCGAAGTAGCAGGTGCTTTCCTTCGCGGTGGCGGCGTTCGATTCGCCACCGACCTCGTCGAAGGCCGACGCGATTTCCAAGGCCGTGCGGCGCTTGGTGCCCTTGAACAGCAGATGTTCCAGGAAGTGGGTGGAGCCGTGCTGCCCGGGGGCCTCGTCGCGCGAACCGACCCCGACCCAGAATCCGATGGTTGCCGACCGCTGGCCGGGCATGGCCTCGGTCAGCACGCGCACGCCGCCGGGAAGGACCGAGCGGCGGACCTCGGAACCGCCGTCGGCTCCGTGGATCAGGGAATCTGCGTGCTGATTCTGCTCAAGCGGCAGGGGGACGACTGTCATCAAGGCCTTTCCATAAAACCGTCAAAAAAATTCGTCAAATCTGCCTGCCATCGTACCAGCGGACCACTCCCCCGGCTGCGGCCTTTCGGGCATTCGCCGGGGCCGCAGGCTCAGGAGGTCAAGCAGCCGGTGTCATGAGCACCCGTCCCGGTCTTAACGAACAGCGGGGCCGGTGGATGATCCACCGGCCCCGCTGTTTGACTCAGGAGAGACTACTCTGCGGCGTCCGCGGAGACCTCAGCGTTGTCTGTGTTTTCGGAGCCTGCCTCGTCAGCCACAACGGGCGACAGGGAAAGCTTTCCGCGGTCATCGATCTTGGTGATTTCCACCTGGATCTTCTGGCCCACGGAGACGACGTCCTCGACGTTGTCCACGCGCTTGCCGCCGGCGATCTTGCGCAGCTCGGAGATGTGCAGCAGGCCGTCCTTGCCCGGGGTCAGCGACACGAAGGCACCGAAGGTAGTGGTCTTGACGACCGTGCCCAGGTAGCGCTCACCGATTTCCGGGATCTGCGGGTTGGCGATGGCGTTGATCGCGGACCGTGCTGCGTCGGCAGACGGGCCGTTGGTGGCGCCAATGTAGACAGTTCCGTCGTCCTCGATCGAGATGTCGGCTCCGGTGTCTTCCTGGATCTGGTTGATCATCTTGCCCTTCGGGCCGATGACCTCGCCGATCTTGTCTACCGGGATCTTGACCGCGATGACGCGCGGCGCGAACTCGGAGAGCTCGTCCGGGGTGTCGATCGCGGAATTCAGGACGTCCAGGATGTGCAGGCGCGCTTCGCGGGCTTGCTTCAGGGCGGCAGCCAGGACCGAGGCCGGGATGCCGTCGAGCTTCGTGTCCAGCTGGATGGCCGTGACGAACTCGGAGGTACCGGCGACCTTGAAGTCCATGTCGCCGAAGGCATCTTCGGCACCGAGGATATCGGTCAGGGCGGCGTAGCGGGTCTGGCCGTCAACCTGGTCAGAGACCAGGCCCATGGCAATACCGGCAACGGCAGCCTTCAGCGGCACGCCTGCGTTGAGCAGGGACAGCGTGGAGGCGCAGACGGAACCCATCGACGTCGAACCGTTGGAGCTGAGAGCCTCAGACACCTGGCGGATGGCGTAGGGGAATTCCTCACGGGACGGCAGCACCGGCATGATGGCGCGCTCTGCGAGGGCGCCGTGGCCGATTTCGCGGCGCTTCGGGGAGCCGACGCGGCCGGTCTCGCCGGTGGAGTACGGCGGGAAGTTGTAGTTGTGCATGTAGCGCTTGCGCGTCACCGGGGACAGCGAGTCGATCTGCTGTTCCATCTTGAGCATGTTCAGCGTGGTGACACCCATGATCTGGGTCTCGCCGCGCTCGAAGATGGCCGAGCCGTGAACGCGGGGCAGAACCTCAACCTCGGCGGTGAGCTGGCGGATGTCCGTCAGGCCGCGGCCGTCGATGCGGATCTGGTCCTTGAGGATGCGCTGACGCACAACCTGCTTGGTGACGGAGCGGAAGGCTGCGGACAGCTCCTTCTCGCGGCCTTCGAACTGGCCGGCCAGGGAGGAGGTGACCTCGTCCTTGAGCTGGTCGGAAGCGGTGTCGCGCTCCTGCTTGTCGGCGATCTGGAAGACAGCGGCCAGCTTCTCGGCGGCAGCGGACTCCACGGCGGCGTAAACGTCGTCCTGGTAGTCCAGGAAGACCGGGAATTCAACGGTCGGCTTGGCGGCGCGGGCTGCCAGGTCGGACTGTGCTTCGCAGAGTGCCTTGATGAACGGCTTGGCGGCCTCGAGGCCCTCGGAAACGACCTCTTCGGTCGGGGCGGTGGCGCCCTGTTCCTTGATGAGGTTCCAGGAGTTGTCGGTGGCTTCGGCTTCAACCATCATGATGGCAACGTCGTCACCTGCGATGCGGCCTGCAACGACCATGTTGAAGACGGCGTTCTCCAGCTGGGAGTGCTTCGGGAACGCAACCCACTGCGAGCCGTGCTCGTCGGCCACGAGGGCAACGCGGACGCCGCCGATCGGGCCGGAGAAGGGCAGGCCCGAGAGCTGGGTGGACATCGAGGACGCGTTGATGGCCACGACGTCGTAGAGCTCGTCCGGGTTGATGGACAGCACGGTGACGACGATCTGGACCTCATTGCGCAGGCCCTTGACGAACGCGGGGCGCAGCGGACGGTCCATGAGGCGGCAGGCCAGGATGGCTTCCGTGGACGGACGGCCTTCGCGGCGGAAGAACGAGCCCGGGATGCGCCCGGCAGCGTACATGCGCTCTTCGACGTCGACGGTCAGCGGGAAGAAGTCGAAGCCTTCACGCGGGTGCTTGCCGGCCGTGGTGGCGGACAGCAGCGCGGTCTCTTCATCGATGTAGACCATCGCTGCGCCGGCGGCCTGCTTGGCAAGGCGGCCGGTTTCAAAGCGGATTACACGCTTGCCGAAGCGGCCATTGTCAATGACTGCTTCTGAGAACTGGATTTCGGGACCCTCCATAGAGAGTCACCTCCGTTTCATGGTTCACGGAGCCCAGCCGCATCAACCCAGTCCAGCATCTGTCTACTGGCCTGCACTGCACCCGGTCATCGATCGAGACCCACGGGCCGGGCCTCATTCCTTGAGGCCGTTCCCGGGGATCACTACCGAGGACCGCGAATGCGTGATGCGGTTGATCCTCCTGTTTAATTTTGTCCTGAAGAGGGCGGCCCTTTCCGGTCCGGAAGGGGCCGCCCCTTAAAGCTGACTAGCGACGCAGGCCGAGGCGCTCGATGAGCTTACGGTAGCGGGTGATGTCAGTGTTCTTGAGGTAGGTGAGCATGCGCTTGCGACGACCAACCATGGCCAGCAGACCGCGCTGGGTGTGGTAATCGTGCTTGTGCTCCTTCATGTGCTCAGTGAGATCCTTGATCCGCTGAGTCAGGACTGCAACCTGGACCTCCGGCGAACCGGTGTCGCCCTCGGACGTTGCGAAATCCTTGATGATGGACTGCTTTACAGCGGCTTCAAGTGCCACAATAACTCCTAGAGATGTGCCGTGAGGCCCGAAACAGTAATTCACTGCCGGGGGTGTCGTCCCGGCTAGCCCCTCGTCAGAGCGGCCCGCCGTGCACAACAGGAACCAGCCGCCACGGACTGCAGCCGGATCCAACGTTTAGTTTAGTGGCACGTCCGCGGTCTTGTCGAAACTACCGGCCCCGCCCGCGGCCGATGGCGTTCCGCTTTCCGGGCCCGACAGCAGTTCGCGGATGGCGGCGACGCCGCGGTAGAGCTCCCCAAACGAGGTGCTCAGCGGGGACAGCCCGATCCGGATGCCCTGCGGGGCGCGGAAATCGGGAATCACGTCCTGGTCCCACAGGACGGCCGTCATTTCACGGAAGGCGGGGTGGTCGATCGTGACATGGCTGCCGCGCAGGTCCGGGTCCCGCGGGGTGGAGAGTTGCACGCCGGCCGGCGCCAGCCAGGCATCGTAGAGTTCGAGGGCAAACGCCGTCAGGAGCCGTGACTTCTCCCTCAGCGCCGCCATTCCCGCTTCCTCGATCAGATCCAGCGTGCCGCGCATGGCGAGCATCCCGAAGATTGCCGGGGTGCCACTGAGGAAGCCCCGGATTCCGGGCGCGGCCTCGTAGCCGGGCCCCATCTCGAACGCGTCCTTGCGTCCCATCCAGCCCCAGATCGGCTGCTGCAGTGCGGCCAGGTGCTTTGCATTGATGTAGGCGAACGCGGGCGATCCCGGTCCCCCATTCAGGTACTTGTAGGTGCAGCCTGCCGCGAAGTCGACGTCGGCGTCGTCCAGGGCGATCTGCACCGACCCGGCAGAGTGGCACAGGTCCCACACCACCAGGGCGCCGGCGTCGTGGATGGCGGCGGTGATGGCCGGCAGGTCCGCGAGGAAACCGGAGCGGTAGGCGATCTGGCTGAGGACCACGACGGCGGTGGCCGGCCCCGTGGCGGCCCGCACCTGGTCGACGGTGACACCGGAAGCGGGATCGGCGTCGATCCAGCGCAGCGTCAGGCCTTCCTCGCGGGCGATTCCCTCCACCAAATAGCGGTCGGTGGGGAAGTTATCCGTGTCCAGGACGATTTCGGTCCGCGCCGGGTCCGTGACCGCGGCCAGCGCGGCCCGGATCAGCTTGTACAGCACCACCGTGGTGGAGTCGGCAATGATGGTCTGCCCGGGCGCGGCACCGAGCACCGCGCGGCCGAGCTGGTCTCCGATGGCCTGCGGCAGCTCAAGCCATTCCTCGTCCCAGCCCCGGATCAGGCGGCCGCCCCAGCTGTCTTGGATGAAGGTACTGATATCGGTGACGGTCCGCTTGAGCGGCCGGCCCAGGGAGTTGCCGTCGAGGTAGGACAGGTCCGTGTCCGTGCCGACGAAGTGCTCCCAGTAGCTGGCCAGCGGATCCGCGGCGTCGAGCTCGCGGGCGCGCTGCAGCAGGCTGTCGGCGCTCCCGCCCGTAGCCTGCGCATTGATCCCGGTCACTGCCCGATCTCCGTCCGCACGGCGAAGAGCTCGGGGAAGAAGGTCAGTTCGAGGGCCTTCTGCAGGAATGCGGCGCCGCTGGATCCGCCGGTGCCGCTCTTCATGCCGATGGTGCGCTGCACGGTGCGCAGGTGGCGGAAGCGCCACAGCTGGAAGTTGTCCTCCAGGTCCACGAGCTCCTCGCAGGCCTCGTAGGCGCCCCAGTTGTCCGCGGCGTTCTCGTAGATGTACTTGAACACAGGGACCAGTTCCGGGCAGAACTCGTGGGCCTTGGTGACGTCGCGCTCCAGCACGGAGGCCGGGACGTCAAGGCCCTGGCGCTTGAGATAGGCGAGGAAATCGTCGTAGATGCTGGGTGCCTCGAGCAATTCGCGCAGCATTTCGTGGGCTTCCGGGTCTGATTCGAAGACCGGAAGCATTTTGGCGTTCTTGTTGCCGAGGAGGAACTCGACCGCACGGTACTGGCTGGATTGGAATCCGGACGAGTTGCCGAGGAAGCCGCGGAACTGGGAGTACTCCGTGGGCGTCAGGGTGGCCAGCACCGACCACTGCTCGGTCAGCGTCTTCTGGATGTGCTTGACGCGGGCGATCGCTTTCAACGCGGATCCGAGGTCATCCGAACGCAGCCAGGCGGCCGCGCTGCGAAGCTCATGCAGCACCAGCTTCAGCCACAGCTCCGTGGTCTGGTGCTGGATGATGAACAGCATCTCGTCATGGTGTTCAGGAGTGCTGACCGGCTGCTGGGCGCTGAGCAGTGTGGGCAACTGCAGATAGGACGCGTAGCTCATCCGCGTGCTGAAGTCCCGGACGATGTCCCGGTCCAGCTCCCTCGTGTTCTTCTCGATGGTCACGTTTCTTGCCTTCCTTGCCGCAGGCTGCGAATCAGCGCGGCTCGAATGAGTCAGAACGCCGTCGGCGCGGGTTGGACGCCGGTCCGGCCCGGTTCTCAGCGGGCGAACAGGATGTCATGGGCCTGGACGACGTCCAAGCGCATCTGCTCCACCAATGCCTCAGCCCCACGGTACGCCACCATGCCGCGGAGCCTGGCGACAAATTCCACCACAACTGTCTGGTCGTACAGATCGAAGTCGTCCGGAGACTCCTCCGGGCGGTCGATCACGTGGGCCTCGACCTGGCGGCTCACGCCGTCGAACGTCGGGTTGGAGCCCACGGAGATGGCCGCAGGCCAGCGCGTGCCCGCCTGGTCGACGAGCCAGCCGGCGTAAATGCCGTCCGCGGGAATGTACCCGCTGGCGGTCGGGGCGAGGTTTGCCGTGGGGAAGCCGAGGTCGCGGCCGCGTGCGGCACCGTGTACTACCTCGCCGCGCATTCGGTGCGCCCTGCCGAGCACGGCGGCGGCGGTAGCGACGTCGCCCGCACGCAGGGCCTCGCGGACCCAGGTGGACGAGCAGCGGCGGTCCGTCCCGGCGTCGTCGTGGATGGGGAAGCCTTCCGAACCGAACTCGCTGATGACCAGCACCTCGAACCCGAACTTCCGGCCCAGCTCCTGCATGGTGGTGAGGTCGCCGGAATTGCCGCGGCCGAACCGGGCGTCGTGTCCGACCACCACGTGGCTCGCTTTCAGGGCGTCGACCAGGACCGTGGAGACGAATTCTTCCGGCGTGAGGCTGGCAAGCTCGAGCGAGTACTTCATCACCAGCACGGCATCGAGGCCGAGCTCGCCCAGGGCCACGAGCTTGTCCTCCAGCCCCATGATCAGCTCCGGGGCCGATTCCGGGCGGTGCACTTGCGCGGGGTGCGGGTCGAAGGTGATCGCGACGGCGCGGGCGTGGTTCAGTCGGGCCGTGCGGATGAGTTGCGACAGCACCTGCTGATGGCCGCGGTGCACGCCGTCGAAATTGCCGAACGTGACAACCGAAGGACCAAAGTCCGCCGGGACTTCGGACAGATCGTTCCAGATGTGGACCATCAACCTCGCCTTTTGCTGCCTGCCATGAACACCTCCGGAGGGACCGTGCCGGCTCCGGAACTCTCTAAGATTACCCGCAATCCGTTCGGTTTCCGGACGGTCGGCAGGGCTTCGGGGCAGCCCGCTCCGGCACGGCCGGCGGGACGTCGATTCAGGGGCAGCCGCCTGGCGGCGACCGGGCTGGCGCTGACTATCGCCCGAGCAAGAGCCTCCGCTGGCTGTCCCGGACGGCGTGATTCCGCCAGTTGCGCCAGTGCAGCAGCACGGCGGCGAGGATGAGCGGCACGTGGATCCCGGGCAGGTTCCTTGCGAACCAATGCGGCAGGTAGATGTCCGTCACAGAGCCCTTGCCATTGCTGAGACCGGCACCGAGACCGTCGCCGAGGTCCTGCGCGACGGCGGTCAGCGGGCAATGGAAGCCGTTGGCGGCAAAGATGAGCGTCTCGCCGGCGACCACGACGGCGGCAGCGCCCGTCTTCCGGTCCGTTCGGCCCCTGATGCCGGTGTACAGGACATAGGCCATGCAAGCCTCGATACTGAACCAGGCGAACGTGTGAAACGACTTCACTGCCCGCAGCAGCAGCCGGCGTTGGTCCATGCCTCCACCCTAAGCGCGCAGCGGCGGGCGTAGTTCAGAGGCTTTCGGCCCGCCGGGCGCCGTGGTTATGCCGGCAAGCCAGGCATCCAAGTCCCTGGGCCGCCGGAAGACGATCATTTCCCGTAGGGTCCGGACGGCCTGCATGTCCCGGATGACCCGTCGCTTGCGGGCGAAGGATTGAAAGTGCCAGCGGATGACCGAGTCCTTGGCGAGCACCCGGGCCACGGTCTCCCGGTTTCCGTTGCAGACCACCTGCCCGGCCACGATCCTTCGCACTGTCCGGCGGACCAGGCGGGACAGTGACAGCCAGCGGGGATAGTCGAGCGCAACCACCAGCTCCGCCCGGGCCAAGATCAGGTCCCGCCAGCCGCCATACGCGCTGTCGAGCACCCAGCGGTCCCGGGCCGCGATGGCCGCGCCGAGGGCGCGCTGCTCGGCTGCATCCCGCTGCTCCCACCCGGGGAGCCAACCGACGCAGTCATCGACCGAGAATTCGGGCAGACCTGTCGCTGTGGCGTAGGCCCTGGCCGCCGAGGATTTGCCGCTCCCCGTCACCCCGTAGAAGAGGACCCGGGACGGAGTCGCTGGGACGTTGCTGGAACACACGAGGTTCAGCATGCCACAGGTGCCGCGCCGTTACCCTGGACCGCGTTCGCGCCATTCGACACCGGCACGGCACTCCCCTGCGCACCAAGGAGGATCCTTCGGCTATTCGAGGCGGAAGTATCTGTTCCGGCGGGGCGACTGGCTCGGGTCGATGTGCGGGGGCGGGATGAACCAGGGGATGCCGGCGCGCATCCGGATGGACCACTGTTCTTTGTGGATCAGGTGGTGGTGGTGCGAGCACAGTAATGTGCCGTTCTCCGTTCCGGTGCTGCCGCCCCGGGACCAGTAATCGATGTGGTGGGCCTCGCACCAGGACGCGGGGATGGTGCATTGCGGAAACGCGCAGCCCTGGTCCCGCGCGACGAGTGCCTTACGGATATGGGGCGGGAAGACCCGGGAGGCGCGGCCGATGTCCAGAACCTGGCCGTCCCCGCCGAGCACGACTGGGATGATGTCGGCGTCGCAGGCGAGTTTGCGGACGGTGGAGGCGGTGATAGGGCCGGTGAACATCAGCGAGCCGGTTCCCTGGTTCAGGGATCCGGCGCCGAAGTTAGGCAGGGCGGCGCCGCCGCCGAGGGTGCCAGTGCCGCCGAGGCGCTGGAGCAGGTCCCGGTAGTCGATGGTGGCCATGATCTGAGGCCGGAGCCCGCCGGTGGCGGGCAGGCCCCCGGCGGCGAGTGCTGCCTTGCAGGCACCGACCAGGCCGTCGAGGAGCAGTTGGGGCCGGGAGCGCCGGTCGAGTGCGTCGGCAGGGCCGTCACCGGAGCCGTCCGCGCCGTCCGGGGCCGGACCGCGCCCGTCTTGGCTTTCCGGCCCGTCTTCCACTGGGCCGCCCATCGCGCCGACTTCGCCGTCCTGGCCTGTTCCGGGGGCCGTTCCGGTGCGGGGGCTGGTGGCGGAGTTCATGACCGTCACGAGGTGTTCGAACTGGTCCGCGGTGGCGAAGATTTCCAGGTGCTGCATTCCATGCCGGGGTTTGCGGATGAAGGCGCCCTGGAGTCGGCGGAGCACGTCCTCGGAGGGTTCGGCGCCGTCCTGGTCCAGGGCCTCGGTCCAGCGCCGGGCGATCCGGGCCAGGAAATCGGCGTCGTTCTCGATCGCCGTCAGGGTCAGAGCATGTTCCATGGTGGCTGCCGTCTCGGGCGCGGCCACGTGCCGGACCCGTTCCAGGGACAGCGCGATGATCGTCGCGGTGCGGGTCGCGACGGTCCCTTCGGCGACGGCGGCGGCGAGCTCTGGCCGTGACGGTGGCAAGTCACGGCCGCCGATGCCGGTGCGGGGCAGCAGTTCGGCGGCGAGCGTGAGCCGGCGTTTGGCCTCGGGCGCGCTGATCCTCAGCCGCGCCCGCAGGAACTCCGCCGTGTTCCGGTACCCGTCGTCCGCCACCGCACGGACAGCCGCCGCCCCATCGTCGCTGCTGCCGTTCGTCCTGCCGTCGGTCTCGCCGGGGTCTTGGTTCCACCCCGTCAGCCAGCCGCCGGCTGAACCGGCCACCGTGTCCGAGCCCCACCCGGCGGATGCCTTCTCCGCCGCAGCCGCCTCTCGCCGCGTGCGGTCCACCGCGGCGGCAGCGATGATCTGCAGATACTCAACCGTGCGGGACAGATCCTCGACCCCTTCGGCGAACTCCGAAGCCTGAAAAAGGTCCAAACGTGCAACGTCCTCGGCGGCAGACCCGCTGGAGGTGCGCAGCAACGCCAGCGCTGCGGCCACGCTGACATCTACCGCATCACCTGCAGCGCCGGGAACGGCCCCCAACTGCCGAAGCCGGCCGGGCATCGCGAACCCTGGCCGATCGGCCTGATCCGGGATGAACTCGCCAATGGCTTCCATGACTAAACACTAGCGGCGGGGTCCGACAAGATTCATGGACCTGTTTCTACTGAGGCCTCATGCCCGGTGGCCAGCAACCGGCCGTAACACTGCCTGCCCTGCCCTACGCCGTACGAACCGGAGCGTGGCAAGCTGTAGGCATGGACAGGACAGCCGCACCCCAAGCCGGAGAAGCACTCGCGGGACCCGTCTCAGGCGAACCGCGCCGCCCGTTGGGTCCACGCGATCCGGGTGACGCCTGGGTGGAGGGCGAGCGTGGACGGTTTTGGGGACGGTTCGGTTCCGCCGGGCTCCTGGTCCACGACCCCGAAAAGGGCGTCCTGCTCCAGCACCGCGCCCTGTGGAGCGATCAGGGCGGCACCTGGGGACTGCCCGGCGGCGCCCTGCACCAAGGGGAAGATGCCATTCATGGCGCTTTGCGGGAAGCGCGGGAAGAGGCCGCCGTGCCGCCGGAGAACGTTCGGGTCCTGTTCACATCGGTGTTCGATGTCGGCTACTGGACTTACACGACGGTGGTTGCCGAAGCACACCGGCCTTTCGAAGCCGCGATCAGTGACCCTGAAAGCCTCGAACTGGCCTGGGTGGGGATCGACGCCGTCGCCAGCCGGGAACTGCACCCCGGTTTCGCCGCGGCGTGGCCGGGGCTGCGAAGCAGGCTCACTGAAGCCCTGCGAACCTCCGGCCGGGCCTAAGAGGACGCCCCGGAAGGACAGCCCGGCCTACGCCTGTTGGGACGAAGGCCGCCGGCGGTAAAGCCAGATGAGTCCCAAGATGGGCAGCAGCAGCGGGACGAATCCGTAGCCGCGGCCGAACAGGGACCACACGGTCTCATGCGGGAAATTCACCGAATCGAACACGCTCAGTGCCCCCACCACGAGGACGCCGACAAGCTCCACCAGGACCGCCACCACGGAGACCTTGAACGCTGTGCGGCCCGGCTTCGCGAGGGACACAGTGGCCACCACGTAGACAACCGCGGCGAAGGCGGACAGCAGGTACGCGAGCGGCGCCTCGTTAAACTTCGTCAGGATCTGGTAGCCGGCCCGCGCCGTGGCGGAAATCGCGAAGATGGCGTAGACCGCAATCAGCAGCCGGCCGGGTCCAGTGTTCCGGGTATTGGTCGGGGCCGGCAGCCCGGCGGCCGCTTTCCCGGCGATACCGGAGTCCGGCGCCGCAGGGTTGCCCGGGCCATCCTGCGGGGATTTTGCGCTCACGTTTTCTGCCTCTTCCATGTCAGTACCAGATCTGGTTCATACGGGCGGCCATCACCACGGCTGTGACGCCGATGGCGGCCAGGACAAAGTTGCTCCAACGCGTCCGCTCCAGGATGGCCCAGTAGACGGCCGCGATAGGGAGCAGCAGCGCCGTTGCCATATAGCCCCAGAACTCCCACGGCTCCCCCGCGATCTGCTCTCCGCTGGCCACACGGACAATCGACCCGACCAAATAAACCAGGAGGGAAAGTTCGACGGCGGCCACCGACAGGATCGTCGTGTCATTGGGCGCCTTTTTCATGATGCCCGCAACGGCGCAGATGATGGTGGACAGCAACCCGACCACCAAAATGATGTAGAAATACGCGTCCACTACTGGCCGGCCCGCTCTTCGCTCGCCGGCTTTTCATTGGAGCGTTTTTCATTATCCGGTGCGAAGACAAGCACCGGCTTCGCGTAGCTTCCGGCGTCGGCCAGCAGGGCCACCAGGGTCCCGTCCGGCGCGAACGCCGCTGCAGGATTATCCGCGGTGGCTGCTTCCGGCGTGCCGGCCGCGGCCCCGGCAGCGATCCTGCGGCCGAAGGAAATCTCGGTGGTCTCCGCCTCGCTGAGTTCACGGTTCGGCATCAGCGCCCGCGCCGCGTCCGAGATCTCCAGGACGTCCAGCTTTTCCGCCAGCTGTTCGAGGGTGTGCGCCTGGTCAAGCGTGTAGGGACCCACTTGGGTCCGGCGGAGGGCCGTCAGATGGCCGCCGACGCCGAGCGCGTCACCGAGGTCGCGGGCCAGTGCGCGGATGTACGTACCCGAGGAGCACTCCACCGTAACATCCACCTCCAGGGCCTCCCCGTCTGGGTCCCCGGCGCGGAGGCGGCGGATCTCGTGGACTTCAAAGCGGTGGATCGTCACCGGCCGGGCCGCGAGCTTGACCTCTTCCCCGGACCGCACCCGGGCGTAGGCGCGTTCACCGTTGACCTTGATGGCGCTGACGCTGCTGGGAACCTGCTCGATTTCCCCGGTCAGGGCGGCGACGCCGGCGCGGACAGCGGCTTCGGTGACCCCGGCGGCACTGCGGGTGGCAGTGACCTCGCCCTCGGCGTCGTCCGTCACGGTGGATTCGCCGAGCTTGATGGTGGCCGTGTAGGTCTTGGAGGTGCCCACGATGTAGGTCAGCAGCCGGGTGGCCTTGTTAATGCCGACCACGAGAACGCCGGTGGCCATGGGATCCAGCGTCCCGGCGTGACCGACCTTTCGGGTACCGGCGATCCGCCGCATCCGTCCAACCACATCGTGGCTGGTCCAGCCTTGCGGCTTGTCCACTATCACCAGTCCAGAAAGCACGCCTCCCAGTATATGCGGGCCAGCCGTGCCCTACCGCCCACGGCCCGGCTGCCAGGCGGAGCTCGGCGCATTCCGGACGCCGCCCGTTAGGATGGCACACATGCCCGAGCTTGCCCCACACGTCCGCGATGTCCCGATCAACCAGATCCGCGAGATCACCGAAGCCGCCTGGGCAACGCCCGGCGCGATCGTGCTGAGTATCGGCGAGCCCGGCTTCGCCGTCCCCCGCCACGTCCTAGAGGCCGGAATGGCCTGCCTCGACCGGGACGAGACCAACTACACGCCCAATGCCGGGATCCCGGCCCTGCGCGAGGCGTTCGCCGCCCGATTCCGTGAACACAACGCGACGCCGGTCGGCGCAGACCGGGTCTATGTGGTCGACGGCGCCCAGCAGGGCCTGCACTTCGCCATGAGCCTGCTGCTCTCCCCCGGCGACGAGATCCTGATCCCCAACCCTGGCTATCCCACTTTTGCGATGACGAGCAGCCTGCTGCACGCGGTCCCGGTTCGCTACCCGCTGTACCCGGACCACGATTTCCAGCCGCGGATCGAGGACATCGAAGCCCTCATCACGCCCCGGACCAAGGTGCTCATCCTGAATTCCCCGTCCAATCCGCTCGGAGCCGTCCTGGGCGAGGATCTGACCCGCCGCCTCGTGGAGCTGGCGCGGCGGCACGATCTCTGGGTCATCTCGGACGAATGCTACGAGGCGTTCACCTACGACGTCCCGCATGTCAGCCCGGCCCGCTTCGACAGTGAGGTTCCGGGTGAAGCCCGCGTGTTCACCTCGCTTACGCTCTCCAAGACCTACGGGCTGACCGGGCTCCGCATCGGCGCCCTGATCTGCCCGCCCGGCCTGGAGCAGAAGATGAACAACGTCATGGAGGCAATCGTGTCCTGCGTGGCCTCGCCGTCGCAGTACGCTGCACTGGCCGCACTGACCGGCCCCCAGGACTACGTCACCCACGCCCATGCCCATTACCGGGCCAACCGCGACGCAGCCTCCGCGGTGCTGCGCTCCCACCGCATCCCCTACCTCACCGCCCAGGGCGCGTTCTACCTCTGGGCGGACGTCTCCCACGTCAGCGGCGGGGATGTCCGGGCGTGGACGCGCCGCTTCCTGGCGGACTCCGGCGTGGCCTTCGCCCCGGGCACGGCGTTCGGTTCCATCGGTGAGGGCTGGATCCGCATTGCGCTCTGCGGCAGCGAAGCCGATCTCGTGGAGGGCCTCGGGCGCCTTCCCGCCCGCGACCCGGCGGCGGGCCGTGCCGGGTCCACAGACCCTACCGCCGGCACGGCCGGCGCCATAGCCTGAGCACACGGCGCTCCTGGTTCGTCCGGGTGCCGCGGATTCCAGCCAAGGGAGTACATCGTGTGGTGGCAAGACCTGTTGTGGGGTTTCTGGAACGGGCTGACGGCATGGATCGTCCTGATCGCCCATGTCTTTGGCTTCTGGAGTGAATTCCCGTTCTACAACTCCGCCCGTGCGGGGAACTGGTATGACTTCGGCTACCTCCTGGGTATGGGATCCCCCGTGCTGGGCGGTGGGCTGGGAGCCCGCGGCCGCTCCAGGCGCCGCTAGCTGCGCTGCCGCGTGGAACCCGCGGCGCGTTGTCAGAGCATGATCTCTTCCTCCGGAGCCGCTGCCGTCGCGGGAGCCTTGGTGAAGGACATCCGGACAATAAAGTGCCCTTCGGCGCAGGTCCTGGCAATGATGGCGCCCGCCTCACCTGCCAGCTTCACACCGAACTGGAGTTCCAGGTGTTCCGGGCCAAGTTCCTTCATCACCTCCGCGGCAGCGTTGGCCGCCGGCCGGACTGCTGAGAGCGCGTCCTCGAGGCGCCGCCCGGCGTCCAGTATTCCCTGCTCGTTGCGGGAAGGCCGCTCCACGCCGAAGCTGTTGTCCTCGACTTCCACCAGCACTGTCCCCGACCCGACTTCGTAGCGCAGGATCTCGGTCATTGCTTCCTCCATTTCAGCGCGGGCTTGCGGAGAGTGCGGCATCGAGCCAGCTGCGGAGAGCCGCGGCCGGGGGCGCTCCGGCCTGACGCGCTGCGACCGACCCGTTCTTGATGACCAGCAACGTTGGAATCGCCTGGATATCGAACCGGCGGGACAACCCCGGCGAGGTGTCGACGTCGACCTTAACGAGCTTGAACACCCCTGCCCGTTCCAGCACCAGCTTGTCCAGCACCGGGCTGACCATGCGGCACGGCCCGCACCAGGCCGCCCAGAAGTCCACGAGAACCGGCACGGGCGACTGCTCCGCAATCACAGTGAAGTCGGCGTCCCCTGCCGCCACAATCCACGGAAGGTCCCGGCGGCAGTTGCCGCAGCGCGGATGCCCGGCCGCCGCTGCCGGAATCCTGTTGGTTTTCCCGCAGTGCGGGCACTTGGTCAGGCTGTCTTCCACGGCGCTCCGGCGCCTCCCCGCCTACCTGCAGTCATGCTTCCATGGGACTCCCTGCCCGTGCACGGGCCTAGGGTCGAAGGTCCCCGGCCGCCACGCGGACAACGGGCCCAGGCTCACCCCGGACCTGTCGACTTCACCGCCGCGACGGAATACACTCCGGTCTCAGAGGCGGCCGCGGGTTTCCGTTGGCGTTGCCTCATTCTTCAATCAGTCTCATTGGTCTCACAGTGTGGATTCTTTTCATCACCGCCACCGCCACGGGAGCACCCCCATGAGAACAAAAATGACTTTGCTGGGCGCGGCTGCCACCGCCGCGGTGTTCCTTTCCACCGTCACGGCTGCGGTCGCCGTCCCGGACAACAAGACACCGGACACTCAGCCCGCGAGCGAGCCGTCTCCGGTCACTCTCGCGGAAGGACTGGTGGGACCCCTTCACGTCAGTGCCGGCCGGGACGGGGCGTTAACCGTCAGCGAAGAGTTCGCGAGCAGGCTGACCCGGATCGACGCTCACGGCACAAAGAGCGTCATCTACTCGAACCCAGGCTGGGACGTCGCCGGAGTTGCACAGCAGGGGTCGACAACATATCTCCTGGAGAGCCAGGGCGCCGGGCCCGAGGACAAACGTCCGCTCGCCGGCCATGTTCGGACCATCGACGGCGACGGCCACCAGAACACCTTGGGTGACTTCGCCGCCTTGGAAAAGGACCATAACGCCGACGGCGATACCCACTACGGCTTCCGCGCCCTGCCGGCCGCGTGCGCGGCGCTGCTGCCGGCCGAGGTCCCTGCCGCCTACACGGGCGAAGTGGATTCCCATCCGTACGGATTAGCCGTCTCCGGGCACACCGCCTACGTGGCGGATGCGGGCGCGAACAGTGTGGTGTCCATTGATTTAGAGAGCGGGGAGACAGGCACTGTCGCTGTGCTGCCGCCCCGGTCCTTGACGATTTCGGCCGCTGCAGCCGCCGCCAACCACTTGCCGGACTGTGTCGTGGGCCGCAGCTACCGGTTCGAGGCGGTACCCACGGATGTAGCGGTCGGGCCGGACGGCTGCCTGTACGTGACGTCGCTGCCCGGCGGCCCTGAGGACCCGTCATCTGGGGCCAGGGGCACCGTCTTCAAGGTGGACCTGGACGACGGAGACGTGCAGGTGCTCGCTGACAAGATCATGTCCCCCACCGGTTTGGCGGTGGACGACGAGGGCGACGTGTTCGTCGCGTCCCTGTTCGGCAACGGCATCCTGAGGATCGACGGACACTCCGGCAGGCAGAGCACGCTTTTGAGCGCTGCCTCCGTGGCCGACGTGGACGTCCACGGTTCCATGCTGTACGCCACGGTCAACACCCTTCCGCCGGACGGCGCGCCGGCAACACCCCTTAACGGCCAGATCGTGTCGGTGGACCTCAAGCACGGATCTCACAATCGCGGCTCCGACGACTAGAAGCCACGGGCCAGGAACAGCAGTGGCCGGACCCCTTGCGGGATCCGGCCACTGCCGTTGGCGGTGCTACTACTTGTTGCGGTCCTCGTCGATTGCGTCGTTGTCGATCAGGTCCAGGTCCTCTTCGTCGAAGTCGTCCTCGTCCAGCTCAACGTCCTCGGGGACGTCGCTCTTGTACGGATCGGCGTCGCCGGCGTGCTTGGCGCTTGCCGCCAGCGCGGCCACCTCGGCGTCGCGTTTCTTGGCGGCTCGAAGCAGCTCTTCGAGGTTCGAGGCCACCACCGGGATCTGGTCGGCGATGAATTCCAGAGTCGGCGTCAGCCGAACGGTGATGTTGCGGCCGACCTCCTGGCGCAGCACACCCTTGGCCTTCTCCAGCCCCTTGGCCGCATCGGCCTGCGCTACCTCGTCGCCGAACACCGTGTAGTAGACGGTTGCATGCTGCAGATCATTGGTCACCCGCGCATCGGTCACGGTGACACCCTCGAGCCGGGGATCCTTCACCCTCCGGCCCAGGGCCTCCGCAACGACAACCTTAATCCGCTGCGCCAACTTGGCAGCCCGTGCGGGATCAGCCATGACATCCTCCTGGAATGTAGAAAATATTCGGGAGCGCTGGTGACTTAATCACCTTAGCGCGGAGCGGTTGAGGGGGCCCGGGAGTGGCATCGGGCCTGCCGAAGCTGGGCGGCCGACGTCGTCAGACGTTGGCCGCCCAGCGAAGGGGCGGGGCCCCCTCAACCGCGAAGCGCGGGGCCGCCGGAAGAATCCAACGGCCCCGCACCTGTAACGCTAGACCAACCTAGACGCGCGGCTTCTCGCGCATCTCGAAGGTCTCGATGACGTCACCTTCGGTGATGTCGTTGAACGAGCCAAGACCGATACCACACTCGAAGTCCGTGCGGACCTCGGTGGCGTCGTCCTTGAAGCGCTTGAGCGTCTCAACGGTGAGGTTGTCGCCGATGATCTTGCCGTCGCGGCTGATGCGGGCCTTGGCGTTGCGTCGGATAACACCCGAGCGCACGATCGAGCCTGCAATGTTGCCGAACTTGGAGGAACGGAACACTTCGCGGACCTCGGCGGTGCCAAGCTGGACCTCTTCGTACTCCGGCTTGAGCATGCCCTTGAGGGCTGCCTCAATGTCATCGATTGCTGCGTAGATGACGGAGTAGAAGCGCATGTCCACGCCTTCGCGGTCTGCCAGTTCGGCAACACGCTCGGCGGGCTTGACGTTGAAGCCGATGATGACGGCGCTGTCGACCGTTGCCAGGTTGACGTCGTTCTGCGTGATCGCACCGACACCGCGGTGGATGACGCGGAGCTGGACACCCTCGCCGACGTCGATCTTGAGCAGCGCGTCCTCGAGGGCTTCCACGGCACCGGACACGTCACCCTTGAGGATGAGGTTGAGGGTGTCGATCTTGCCTTCGGCGACTGCCTGGTCGAAGTCTTCCAGGCTGATGCGCTTGCGGCGCTTCGCCAGGGCGGCGTTGCGGTCAGCGGCTTCACGCTTCTCGGCGATCTGGCGGGCGGTGCGCTCGTCAGCGGTCACGAAGAAGGTGTCACCGGCGCGCGGGACGTTGGACAGACCCAGCACCTGCACGGGGCGGGACGGGCCGGCCTCGGTCAGGGCGCTGCCGTCGTCGTCGAACATCGCACGGACGCGGCCGTGGGCCGTGCCTGCCACGATGGTGTCGCCGACATGCAGGGTACCGGACTGGACCAGGACCGTGGCCACGGAACCGCGGCCCTTGTCCAGGTTGGCTTCGATCGCGATACCGCGGGCGTCCTTGTTCGGGTTCGCACGCATGTCCAGGGCAGCGTCCGCGGTGAGCAGGACGGCGCCGAGGAGCTCGTCGATGTTGAGGTTCTGGCGGGCCGAGACCTCCACGAACATGGTGTCGCCACCGTATTCTTCCGGAACCAGTCCGTACTCGGTCAGCTGGCCGCGGACCTTGTCCGGGTTGGCGCCTTCCTTGTCGATCTTGTTCACGGCCACGACGATCGGCACGTTGGCCGCCTGGGCGTGGTTGAGGGCTTCAACGGTCTGCGGCATGACGCCGTCGTCCGCTGCGACCACCAGGATGGCGATGTCGGTGACCTTCGCACCACGGGCACGCATGGCGGTGAACGCCTCGTGGCCCGGAGTATCGATGAAGGTGATCTTGCGATCGATGCCTTCATGAGCGTGGGTGACCTGGTAAGCACCGATGTGCTGCGTGATGCCGCCGTGCTCGCCCGCCATAACGTCGGACTTGCGGATGGCATCGAGCAGTCGGGTCTTACCGTGGTCAACGTGACCCATGACGGTGACCACCGGAGGACGTGCCTCGAGGTCGTCGTCGCCTTCAGCTTCGAGCTCGGCGTCGAAGTCGATGTCGAAGGTGGAGAGCAGCTCGCGCTCCTCGTCCTCCGGGGACACAACCTGGAGCTTGTAGCCAAGCTCCTCGCCGAGCAGCGCGAAGGTCTCTTCATCCAGCGACTGCGTGGCCGTAGCCATTTCGCCGAGGTGGAAGAGTACCGTCACCAGTGCGGCGGGGTTCGCCTCGATCTTGTCGGCAAAGTCCGTGATGGACGAGCCACGGCGAAGCCGGACCACGGTGTTGCCATCGCCGCGGGGTACGCTCACGCCACCCAGCGACGGAGCACTCATCTGCTCCAGTTCCTGACGCTTGGCACGCTTCGACTTGCGCTGCTTGCCGCGACCTGCGCCGCCCTTACCGAAGGCGCCCTGGGTGCCGCCGCGACCGCGACCGCCCTTACCAAAGCCACCACCGGCCGGAGCGCCGCCACCGGCACCGGGACCACCGGTACCCGGAGCGCCACCCGGACGGCCCGGACCGCGGCCGCCGCCGCCGGGACGACCGGCACCCGCGGGTGCGGGACGTTCGGTGCGGTTGGGCATCATGCCCGGAGTCGGGCGGTTGCCGCCGGCTCCGGCCGGACGGCCAGCGCCGGGAGCGCCGGCCGGACGCGGGGCGCCGGGGCGGGGGCCGCCTGCGCCTGCTGCCGGACGGGGACCACCCGGACGGGGACCACCAGCGCCTGCTGCGGGACGCGGGCCGCCGGGACGTTCGCCCTCGGTGCGGCCGCCCGGACGCGGCATGCCCTGGGAAGGAGCGAACGGGTTATTGCCCGGACGCGAGGGACGTTCGTTGTCGCCGCCGCGGCCCCGGGGCATGCCCTGGGACGTGGCGAAGGGGTTGTTGCCGGGACGGGGACCGCCCGGACGAGGTGCGGATCCGCCCTGGCGTGCCGGAGCAGCCGGGGTTTCAGCCTTGGGGGCCGGACGCGCGCCGGGCTTGGCACCCGTCGAAGGTGCAGCCGGGGCTTGGGCAGCGGGGGCTGCCGGAGCCTGTGCGGCGGGGGCAGCCGGAGCGGCGGGCGCTGCGGCAGGTGACGCAGCGGCCGGAGCCGGAGCTTCAGCCTTGGGTGCTGCAGGCGCCGGCGCTGCGGGCGCAGCCGGTCCAGGCGCGGGCGCCGGACGGGTCGCTGCCGGGCTGGCAGATGCCTGGGGGGCGGACGCCGGAGCTTCGGACTTCGAAGCTGCAGGGGCGTCGGGGAAAGCGTTGCGCAGTTTCCGCACAACGGGAGCCTCGATAGTTGACGAGGCGGAGCGAACGAATTCGCCCAGTTCCTGCAGTTTGGTTACTGCATCTTTGGAAGTAATACCGAGCTCTTTAGCAAGCTCATGTACGCGGACCTTGGCCACATTTCTCCTGTCTCGGTCCGCACCGAGCCAGGCACGAACCGTCTACTTCTTACTGCGGGCCTCCGCCGCGAATGCAGCTGAAAGGCCCATTGCAGAGCGCAACAAAGTTGTCATCGTTGCGCACTCATCGCTGGGAACTCATCGGGTTTCCATCAGTTTTCTGACCCGCTTTCAGGTTGGACGGTTGTTGCTGCGGCCACCGGAGTGACCGCGGCTTGCGTGCCGGCAGTGATCCGGCGTTCGACGTCGGCTGTACCGGCTGCGCCCTTGAGGGCGCGGCCGAACGCTCGACGTTTGACCGCCAGTGCCAGGCACTTCTCGCTGGGGTGCAGCCATGCTCCCCGGCCAGCCATCCGGCGTCGTTCGTCCACCACGACGGCGGACGAACCACCGGCGCCGGCGACGAGCCGGAGTAACTCCGACCGCAACCCTTTTTGTCGGCATCCGATACAGGTGCGCTGCGGCTGAGTCCCGAGATGTTGCACATGTGCCACGTTCGAGTATCTTCCTGCCAGTACATCCATATGGTGTATATCTGCGTCCAAAGGAATCTGGAAAAACCCAGACGCGCCAAAGACACACGGATACCGGCCGTTAGGCGCGGTCATGTCCATTCTAGCCCCTCCGGCGCCCGGGTCCCGAACCCGGGCGTGCCGCTCAGCGCCGAAATCACGGGTTAAGCCGTGAGTGAGCGCACAAACAGCGGGCCGCGACGGCCGCCCGCTGTTGGTGCGCCTGCGAACTAACTGCCGCTGTTGACGGCGGCGTCAGAGACGATGTCGATGCGCCAGCCCGTGAGCTTGGCGGCGAGCCGGGCGTTCTGGCCCTCCTTGCCGATGGCAAGGGAGAGCTGGTAGTCCGGAACAACCACTCGCGCGGAACGGGTCGCCTCGTCGGTGATGGTGACCGAATTCACGCGCGACGGCGAGAGAGCGCTCGCGATAAAGGTCGCGGGGTCGTCGCTGTAGTCGACGATGTCGATCTTTTCGTCGTTGAGTTCGGTCATGACGGCCCGCACGCGCGAGCCCATTTCGCCGATGCAGGCTCCCTTGGCATTCACGCCGGGCGTGTTTGCCTTGACCGCAATCTTGGTGCGGTGGCCGGCTTCGCGGGCCAACGCCACGATCTCGACCGAACGGTCCGCAATCTCCGGAACTTCCAGTTCGAAAAGCTTCCGGACAAGCCCGGGGTGCGAACGGGACAGCGTGATCGACGGGCCCTTGGTACCGCGGTGCACGTCGATCACGAAGGCGCGGAGCCGGTTGCCGTGAATGTACTTCTCGCCGGGGACCTGCTCGGGTGGCGGCAGCAATGCCTCCACCGTGCCCAGGTTCACCTGGATCATGTGCGGGTTGTTGCCCTGCTGGATGGTGCCGGCGACGAGCTCACCCTCGCGGCCCTTGAACTGGCCCAGCACGTTGTCATCCTCGGCGTCCCGGAGGCGCTGCAGGATGATCTGCCGTGCGGTGCTCGCCGCGATGCGCCCGAAACCTGCCGGGGTGTCCTCGAACTCACCGATCGGGGCGCCGTCGTCGTCGATCTCCGTAGCCCAGATGGTCACGTGGCCGCTCTTGCGGTCCAGCTCGGCACGGGCCTTCTCGAAGGCGCCGGGCGTCTTGTGGTAGGCAACCAGCAGGGCCTGCTCGATTGTCGGAATCAGGAGATCCAGCGGGATTTCACGCTCACGCTCCAGGAGTCTCAGTGCGCTCATGTCAATATCCATTAGGCCTCCTCAGAAGGTCCATTGTTTGCCTTTTCCAGACCGGCCTCTTCGAGGTGGCTGAACTCTATCTCGACTTTTCCGCTGCGGATCCTGTCGAAAGGAAGCTTGACGGGCTCACCCTGCTTGGGCTTCATGCCCTTCTTGACGGCGATTTCCGGCACGATGGTGACTCCGCCATCGTCCACGGACTGGATCCTGCCGGTGACGTTGTCACCCTGGATCACGTTGACGTTGACCATCCGTCCGCGGGCACGGTGCCAGTGCCGCTCTTCGGTCAGGGGACGCCCGACGCCGGGCGAGGAGACCTCAAGCTCGTAGGGTCGCGCGTCCATGCTGGGATCGTTGTCCAGGGTGTCCGAAAGGGTCTTGGAGATTTCGGCGATGACGTCGAGCCCGACGCCGCCGACTTCCTCCTGCGGCAGGTCCACCACCACGTGGACCACGCGGTTGGCGCCGGCAACGTGGATGGATACGTCCTCCAGGTACAACCGGTTCGCAAGCACTGCGGGTTCCAGGAGTGCGTACAGGCGCTCGGCCTCCACATTGTGAACGGTTGCGGCCTCAGCCTTCCCCGTTCCGGTCCGGTCTGTTGAAGTCGTGGCTTCTGCGTTGGTCATGATGCCGGCCGCCTCCCGCTAGATGATGTTGTGTGTACTAGCCTAGCGATTTTCCGGGCGGCATGGTGCACGGAGTTCCGGGCCGGCATGACAACATGGTCTGTTGTGAACGACGAACCCCGGGAAAAGCGCTGGCAGGACAACTTCCCCCGGATGCTTCCCCGCTACGCGCTCCTGGCGTGCCTGGCCCTGGTGGTGGTCAGCCTGGGAGTGGCACTGAGACCGGCTCAGCCGCCAAAACCCGCGGCGCCGCCCTTTTCTGAGCAGGCACGGTCTGCCGCGCTGGCCGAAACCGTGCGGCTAAAGGATGCTGCCAGCCATCTTGGCACCCCCGGCAAAGACCGTCCGGCGGACCATCCGGCAGGTGCTGCGGGGTCCGCCGTCGAGCGGACTGTGACCTTGCTGACAACCCAGGCGCAAGCGCTGCTGGCACCGGGACAAAGCTCACCGGCAACCCCCGCGCCGTCCGCTGTCGGGTCGTCTGCGGCACCGGCCGCCGGGCCGGTGACGGCGGCCGGACTGGTACCGGCTCTCGCGAACAGCGGCCGCCAACGCCTTGCCGACGCTGCCGTCGCCGACGGCGGCATGGCGCGTCTGCTCGCCGCCGTCGGCACCGCTCAACTGCTCCAGGCGTCTGCCCTCGCGGCGGCCACCGGAACTGCGCCGCCCACTGCCGACGTGACCGCGCCGCAGCTGTCCGGCACGTGCCCGTCCGCAGCCGCAGGATCCGGACAGGACGCCACCGTGGCCCCTGAAGCCGCGGGAGATTCCGGGGCCGCGTCGCCCGGCGCCACCGTGGGGAACGCACTGGCGGCCGTCGTCCGGACCGAGGCGCAGACCATCTATGGCTACCAGGTGGCGCTGCCCCGGCTTAGCGGCGACGACGCCAAAGTCGCTGCCGCGCAGCTGGCGCGCCACGAGGCTCTGCTGCGCAACGCGGAATCCCTGAGCCGGCTCAATTGCTCGGCCATTCCGCCACGTGAGGCGGGCTACACACTGAGCCAGTCTTTCCTGGCCTCCCCCGCCACCGGCCTCGGCAGCCTGGAGGCCGCCGCGTTGCCGGCGTATGGCGACCTCGTGGCGCTGAGCGGGGGCAAAACCCGCCAGTGGGCAGTCGCGGCCCTGCTCGAGTCCGGCAAGCACACCGTGCTCTGGGGTGCGGACCCGGGGGCCCTGCCCGGCCTGGATAAGGCGTCCATGCCGACTCTGGCACCATCACCTGCGCCGCTGCCGTCAGAGTGAGGCACCCTCCGGACCAAGCGTTGGCTTATTTTGGTAAGCCTTGGAATACTGGCACAGCTCGTGTCCGGGTGGTTTGCTGTAGTCATGGACACGACCGGCGCCGCAACCCTGCACGAGAACGAACCGCACCACAATGACATCGCGCACCGCCTTAATTGGCTCCGCGCGGGCGTCCTGGGGGCCAACGACGGCATCGTCTCCGTCGCCGCGATCGTCGTGGGCGTCGCCGGCGCCACCACAGACACCGGGCCCATCCTGCTTGCGGGCACCGCAGCGGTCGTGGGCGGTGCCATCTCGATGGCCCTCGGTGAATATGTCTCCGTCAGCAGTCAGAAGGACAGCCAGCATGCCTTGATCGAGAAGGAACGGCGGGAACTGGCAGAACAGCCCGAGGAAGAGCTGGAGGAGCTCGCCGCGATCTACCAGGGCAAGGGCCTCAGCCCCGCGACGGCCCGCACGGTAGCCAAGGAGCTGACGGCCCACGATGCCCTCAGCGCCCACCTCTCCGCCGAGCTCCACATCGACGAGACCGACATCGTCAGTCCCTGGCACGCGGCCTTCGCTTCCGCCGTCGCGTTCTTCATCGGTGCCATCCTGCCCATGCTGGCCATCCTGCTGCCGCCGGAAAACATCAGAATCCCGCTGACCTTCGTGGCCGTGCTCGTGGCGCTGGCGGCCACCGGCGCCGTGGGCGCGTGGATCGGCGGCGGCTCGAAGCTCAAGGCCGCCATCCGCGTGGTGATTGGCGGCGCCGCGGCGCTGGTGGCCACGTTCGTGATCGGCAACGCACTCGGCGCGAGCGGCATCGTCTAGGTCCGCAACACCATAGGGCTGGCACCTACGATAGGTCGGGTGAGCCCGATCCCCGACGTCAGCATCCCGCCCGGCCTTTCCCGCCGCTACAACCGGACACCCGCCGGACGTGCCTGGCTGGCATCCCTTCCCGGGCTGATCAAACAATTCCTGGACCAGTGGGAGCTTGTGCCGGACCTGGACCCGGGCGTCCTCCCCTGGCACGGTCACGGCGGCATCGCCATCCCCGCCCGGCGCGGCGACTCCCGCGCCCACGGCGGGGACGGCAGTGCTGCCGTCCTCAAGATCGCGTTCCCGCATGAGGAGGCCACCCGGGAACGCCACGCCCTCACCCTGTGGGGTGGCCATGGCGCCGTCCGGCTGCTGGACGCCGATGCTGCATCCTGCGCCCTGCTCCTGGAACGGCTGGACGCCGGCCGCTCCCTGGAGCATGTCCCGCTGGACACGGCGGCGCCGGTGTGGGGCGGTCTGGTCCGCCAGCTCAGCGTGGTGCCCGACGACCGGCCGGAGTGGCGGGAAATCGACCATGTGGCGGCCCGGGCCGAGCAGTGGAGTGACGAGCTCCCCGAGACGTGGGAGCAGCTGGCGCGGCCGTTCCCCCGGTGGCTGCTTGAGGCGGCGCTTGAGGTCTGCCAGACCCGCGGCGCCGTGGGCAGGCGGGCAGGCAAGGACGTCCTGGTCCACGCCGACCTGCACTACCTGAACATCCTGGCCAGGACCAGCGTGCCGGAACCCGGTGCCGGGCAGGCGCGGCCCTCGGGGCAGGCGGCCTTCGCGGCCATTGACCCGCAGCCACTGATCGGTGAGGCGGAGTTCGCTGTGGCCCCGGTGTTGTGGAACAGGATCCAGGAATTGCCGCAGAAGGATCCGGGGCGGGCACTGCTCGAGCGCTGCCGGGACTTCAGCGCGGCAGCCGGCCTCGATGAAGAGGCCGCCCGGCAGTGGAGCCTGGCGCGCGAGGTGGAGAACGCCCTCTGGTATGCCTCCCGGCGTCATCACGAAGGCGATCTGGCCCGTTCGCTGTGGGTGGCCAGCACGCTGGCGGGGCGGACGCTGACCGGACTGCCCACCCCGCAGGAGCTCCCGGCGCCCGGGGCCGGCGAAGCAGCCGGAACCGCCGTCGGCTAGTCCCGGCCCCGCGCCAGTGGCACCGCGCTGCGCGGGGACTTTCGACTCTTCCCCGTCCGGGGCGCCGAGGCGAGAGTTGGACGCATGCAGGAACCCCGTGCCGGGCGCCCGAGCGCCCAACCCGATGGCCGGCGGGACCGGAACCATGACGATCCATTCCTCCGGTATGCCGGCCGCTTCGGCCGGCCGATCGAGGAGGTCGCGAACATGCTCCGCTCCTCCAGCGCTGCGCCCGCCGAGATTGCCCGCACGCTCGGCCTGCCCGCGGCGGCGGTCGAAGGTCCGGCATCATTCTTCGCCGATTTCTCCGCGCCCCGCGCAACCCGGCACGTCCGGGTCTGCACCGCCGCCGCGTGCTTCGCGGCGAGCGGCGGCGCGCACCTCGCCGAGGTGGAGGCTGCGCTCGGAGTGGAGGCGGGAAGCCGGAGTGCGGACGGCGCCGTCTCGATCCAGGCAGTGCGCTGCCTCGGCTATTGCTTCTCCGGCCCCGCAGCCCTCGACGGTGTGGACGCATGTTCCGGGCCTGGTCTGGCGGCTCAATTGCGGGGAGCGTCTCCGCGGGCGGCCCCGCCCATCCCGGTGTACAGCGACAGCCCGGTCCCTGTGGTGACCGCCGGACTGCTCGGAGGGTCCCGGCCGTGGTCGGTGTGGCCCGGCGTCGCCACCTCAGCAGCGCCCGAGGACGTCCTGGGCAGGGTCGAGGCCGCACAACTGAGGGGGCGGGGCGGAGCCGGGTTCCGCGTCGCCGTCAAATGGCGGGCCGCGCTTGAGCACCCTGCGCCGCGGATCGTGGTGGCCAACGGTGACGAGGGTGACCCCGGGTCCTTTGCGGACCGCCTGCTCATGGAACAGGACCCGCACCGCGTGCTCGAAGGTCTCGCCCTGGCCTGCTTCGCCGTCGGCGCAGAAACCGGCGTCGTGTTTGTCCGCTCGGAGTATCCGCGCGCCGCCGCCCGGCTGCAGGAAGCGCTGCTCGACGCACGCACTTCGGGGCATATCGGCCCGGACGCGGGCGGCAGCGGATTCAGCCTGGAGATCCATGTGGCTGAAGGCGCTGGATCGTATGTCTCCGGGGAGGAAACGGCCCTGCTGAACGGGCTCGAAGGCCTGCGCGGCGTCGTGCGGCCCCGTCCGCCGTTTCCCACCGCGCGCGGACTCCACGGCCGGCCCACGGTAGTCAACAACGTAGAAACCCTGGGTGCGGTGCCGTGGATAGTGCAGCACGGCGGAGCTGCGTACGCTGCGCTGGGGACCGCGGACGAGACCGGCACCGTGGTCGTCTGTCTGTCCGAACGCTTCCTCCGGCCCGGCGCCTACGAGGTGGAGATCGGCACGTCGGTTAGGCGGATCGTCGAAGACCTCGGGGGCGGGCTTCGCGGCGGTGCAACACTGCGGGCCCTTCAAATCGGCGGCCCCTTGGGCGGCTTCCTCGGCCCTGCCGACCTCGACGTGCCACTGAGCGAGGCCGCCCTGTCCAAGCATGGAGCAGCCCTCGGCCACGCAGGGATCGTGGCCTTCGATGACAGGCTCTCAGGCGCCCAGGTGCTGCGGAACCTGTGGGACTTCGCCGCGGCGGAAAGCTGCGGGCAATGCTCGCCCTGCCGGGTAGGGGCATGGCGCGGCCGTGCCCTGTCGGAGCGGCCGGATGGGCCGGACATCCGCCGGGAACGCGGCGAGGTGCTGCGCACGATGACTGCGGGCAGCCTGTGCGCCTTCGGCCGCCGGGTCCCGGCCGCGGTCCGAAGCCTGGCCCGCGTCTACGGCCTCGCCGGATGGCCGTCGTGAAACTCCTGGTCGACGGCCGCCAGGTCGAGGTCCCGGCCGGAGCGACGCTGCTCGACGCGGTGCGGGCGGCAGGCCTGGCCCTCCCGACGTTGTGCCACGATGACCGGCTCACGACGGTGGCCTCGTGCCGGACATGCCTGGTCGACGTCACCGGCCGGGGACCGGCCGCCGCCTGCAGCACCCCGGCGGAGGACGGTTTGCGCGTCGCCGTCGAGGCGTCCCGGGCGATCCGGCGTGACGCCCTGCAGGCCATCGCCGCGGGGCTGCCGCCCCGGGCACTGGAGGTCCCTGCCGACCGCAGCGAACTGGCCCGGCAATGCGCCGACTACGGCGTGACTGCCCCGGCGGGTTCCCTCACGCCACCGGAGCGTGGAGTTGACCACTCCCACCCGTATGTCAAGCTCGACCGCGATCTCTGCATTGCCTGCGGACGGTGCGTCCGCGCCTGCGCAGAGATCCAGGGCACGTTCGCCCTGACCCTTGTGGGGCGCGGCGCCGGCACTGTGGTGGCGCCCGGAACCGGCGGCCGCTGGGCTGACTCCGACTGCGTCTCATGCGGGGCATGCGTGGACACATGCCCCACCGGCGCACTGTCCGAGCCCGGCCTGCTCAATCTGTTACCGATCGAACGGCAGACCCGGACCACCTGCGGGTACTGCGGCGTCGGCTGCAGCCTGGAGGTCTCCACCCGCGACAACGTGATCATGACCGTCCGGCCCGCCGGCGAGGGGTCGGTGAATCGCGGCCACGCGTGTGTCAAAGGACGGTTCGCCCACGGGTTCCTTGGTTCCGCCGAGCGTCTGACCACCCCGCTGATCCGCAGGAACGGAACGCTGGCCGCGGCGACCTGGGACGAGGCAGCCGGTTACGTGGCCGCCAGGCTGGCCGGGATCCGGGAAACCGAACCCGACGGATTCGCCCTCATCTCCTCGGCCCGGGCCACGAACGAGGAGAACTACCTGGCCCAGAAATTCGCCCGGGCTCTCATGGGGACCAACAATGTGGACAACTGCGCCCGGCTCTGCCATGCCCCCTCCGCGGCAGGCCTGGCTGCCACGTTTGGCCTGGGCGGCGGGACGAACCCGTTCGATGACCTCGACCGGTGCGATGCGATCCTCCTGGTTGGCGCCAATCCGACGGCGGCGCACCCCGTCGTCGGTTCCCGGATCTTCCAGCAGGTCATGGACGGCGCCCGCCTCGTGGTGGTGGATCCCCGTCGCACCTCCCTGGCCCGGCACGCCGACGTCCACCTTCGGCCGCGGCCGGGAACCAACGTGGCCGTATTCAACGGACTGGCGCACGTCCTGGCCCGCGAGGGGCTCGTGGACACCGCCTTCCTTGACGCGCATACCAGCGGCTACGACGAGCTGCTCGGGTTGCTCGACGACTACCCGCCGGAACGCGTAGCCGAAATCTCCGGGGTCCCGGCCGATGACCTCGTGCGCGCCGCCGTGACGTACGGGCAGGCGGCGGCTCCGGCCATCTTCTACGGACTCGGAGTGACCGAACACCTGCACGGCACGGACGGCGTCCGGACCCTGTCCAATCTGGCACTCCTGCGCGGCGCCGTGGGTCCGGGTGCCGGCGGAGGGGTGAACCCGCTGCGAGGGCAAAACAACGTCCAGGGCGCGTCGGACATGGGGGCCTTGCCCGACCTGCTGCCCGGCTACCAGAAGATCCTGGACCCACCAGCGCGGGCGCGTTGCGCCGAGGCTTGGCTGGCCGAGGTGCCGCCGCGGGCCGGGCTGCGGATTCCGCAGATGTTCGCGGCCGCCCGGAGCGGGGCGTTGAAGGCGCTGTGGGTGATTGGGGAGGACGTGCTTGCCACCGATCCCGACAGCACCTCGGTGCGCGCAGCCCTGGCTGCCTGCCCGCTGGTGATCTGCAACGACCTGTTCCTCTCCCCCACGGCCGCCGCCGCGGACGTCGTCTTTCCCGTGGCTGCCTGGCTCGAGAAGGACGGCACGTTCGTCAACTTCGACAGGCGCTTCCAGCGGGTCCGGGCGGCCGTCGCGCCCCCCGCCGGCGTCCGCACGGATTTCGCGGTGCTGCACGCCGTCGCGGCCCGGATGGGCGCGGACCTCGGTTGCGCCACCCCGGCGGAGGCCATGGCGGAGTGCGCCGCAGTGGCGCCGCTGTTCGGCGGAATTTCCCACGCCCGCCTGGACCGGGACGGTCCCCTGCACTGGCCGTGCGGGTCCGCCGATTCGCCCGGCACACCACGGCTCTACCAGGACAGCTTCGCCACGCCGGACGGCCTGGCGCATCTGGCTGCCCGTCCTTACCTGCCGCCGGGCGAGCAATCCGACGAGGCGTTCCCGTTCCTGCTCATCACCGGGCGCAGAGGCGAGCACTACAACTCCGGCAGCATGACCCGCCGCACCGACAACCTGCGCCTGCTCGCCGGCGAGACGATCGACGTCTGCCCCGCGGACGCGGCGGCACTGGGGTTCCACGACGGCGATCCTGTCCAGTTGGACAGCCGGCATGGAAGTGCGGTCCTGCGGGCGCGGATCACGGACGAGGTGGAACCCGGCCAGGTCTTCGCTGGCTTCCACTTCCCCGGCGCCACGGTCAACAGCCTCACCTCTGCCGTGGAGGACGAGGCTACGGGGTGCCCCGAATACAAACTGACCGCCGTCCGGATCTCCGGACACGGGTGACCGGAAGGCCCTCCGCGGCTAGCCCCGCACGGCCGCCAGTGCATCCCGGACGGCGTCGACGGCGACCCTGACGTCGGCGTCGTCCGTGCTCCAGTTGCTCACCGAAATCCGCAGGATATCGCGGTCCTGCCAGCGTGAACCGGACATCCAGACCCGGCCGTCGCCGATGATCCGCTCGGTCACGGCGCGCGTCACGGCGTCATCCCCGAACGCCAGGGACACCTGGGTGTAATCGACGTCGTTGAGCACTTCCACGCCGTCCAGCGCACCGAGCAGTTCCGCCAACTGCGCGGCCCGCAGCACCAGCGTGCGGACCTGGCCGGCCACGCCGTCGCGGCCCAGCGATTTCAGCGCCGCCCACACCGGCACGCCGCGCGCCCGGCGGGACAGCTCGGGCACGCGCTCGAAGGGGTCTCCGGCCCCGTCCGCGGCCTGGATCAGGTAGCTGGTGTGCAGCCCCATCGCCGAACGCAGGGCCTGGGCGTCACGCACGATGACGATCCCGCAGTCGTAGGGCACGTTGAGGGTCTTGTGGGCATCCGTGCCCCACGAGTCGGCCAGCCGGAGCCCCTCGGTCAGGGCGGACAGTTCCGGCACGGCCGCTGCCCAGAGCCCGAAGGCGCCGTCCACGTGCACCCACGCGCCGTGCGCTTTCGCGACGGCGATCGCCTCGGCGAAGGGGTCGAAGGCGCCCGAATGCAGGTTGCCTGCCTGCAGGCACACGAGGGCCGGGACCGGACGGCCCTCCCCCGCACTGAGCGCCAGGTCCAGGGCGCAGTCGAGCTCGGCCGGGATGATGCGTCCCTGCCGGTCGGACGGCACCACGGCGGGACGCCCGAGGCCCAGGTAGCGCAGGCCGAGGTCGATGGTGTCATGCCGTTCCTGCCCGACGAAGCAGCGGATCCTGGGCGCACCGGCGAGCCCGTCGCCGTCGAGGTCCCAGCCGGCGTCGGTCATGAGCCGCCAGCGGGCAGCGGCCAGCCCGGTGAAATTGGCCATGGTGGCGCCGGTGGCAAAGCCGACGTCGGACTCTTCGGGAAGGTCCAGGAGCTCCAGGATCCACTTTCCGGCGGCTTCCTCGATGGCGGCAGTGGCCGGGGTGGCGAAGCGCAGCCCGGCGTTCTGGTCCCAGGCACTGACCAGCCAGTCCGCCGCCAGCGGCGCCGGCAGGGTGCCGCCGATGACCCAGCCGAAGAACCGTCCGGACGGCATGGCCATCAGCCCGGGTTCGGCCTTCGCCGCGAGATAGTCCACCACCTCCGCGGCGGCCATGCCCTCCTTGGGCAGCGGACCGCCGAAATCGGCGGCCAGCTCGGCCGCCGTGACCTGCGGCCCGATTCGGCGTGTTTCCTGGCTCTCGAGCCACTGGCGTGCGTGCCCCGCCGCGGCCCCGAGGGCGTCCCTGTAGCGTTCCTCGCCTGCTGACATAGCTGCATGCTACGCCCGGTGCCAACGGACCGGGAGTCCCCCGCAGGACCTGTCGCGCCGGCTCAGGTCCGCGGTGCGGCAGGGTGCCGTGCCCGTGTGCCTAGGCCAGGTTGTCGTGCCAGACGTCCGAGCCGAGCTTGATGATCAGCGCGCCGACGACGGCAAGGAAGACGACCCGGATGAACTTGTTGCCCTGCTTGACGGCAGTCCGGGCGCCCAGATATCCGCCGGCCATGTTCGCCATGCCGAGGACCAGTCCGAGCCCCCACAGCACGGCACCGTGCGGCACGAAGAACAGCAGGGCGCCGGCGTTGGTGGCCACGTTCACGATCTTGGCCTTCGCGCTGGCTTCCAGGAAGGCGTAGCCCATCGCCGAGACGAGCGCGATGATGAGGAACGAGCCGGTTCCGGGCCCGATGAGGCCGTCGTAGAAGCCGATCACGCCGCCGATCAGGCAGGCCACCACATAGTGCCTGTGCCCGGCGTGGCGCAGCTTGGTCAGCTCACCGACGTTGGGCCGGAAGGCGGTGAACAGCGCGACGGCGATCAGCGCGGCCACGATGATCGGCTTGAACACGCTTGCCGGCAGGTTGGCGGCCAGCACCGCGCCGCCAAAACTTCCCGCCATCGCGATCACCGCCATGGGCACGGCGGTGCGCAAGTCGGGCCGGACCCGGCCGTAATAGGTCACCGCACTCGTGGTGGTGCCGAAGATTGAGCCCATCTTGTTGGTCGCCAGCGCCTGGACCGGGCTGATGCCTGGCACCAGGAGCATCGCCGGGAGCTGGATGAGTCCGCCGCCACCCACGACGGCGTCGACCCAGCCCGCCGCAAGACCGGCCACGACGATCAGGATGACCGTTCCGAGCTGGATCGACTCTAGTCCGGAGACCACTACCTGAAACTGCGCTGCATCAGCTGTTGCCCACGGCGTTGACCACGTAGTCAACAGCCTTGTCAACGGCGACGTTCTCGGCATTGCCGCTGCGCCGGTCCTTGATCTCGACCACGCCGTCCACAAGTCCGCGGCCGACGGCGAGGATGGTCGGCACGCCGACGAGCTCTGCGTCGCCGAACTTCACGCCGGGGGAAACCTTGGGGCGGTCGTCATAGATGACGTCGAGGCCGGCGGCTTCCAGCTCCAGGGACAGCTTTTCGGCGGCGGCGAAGATTTCCTCGCCGCGGCCGACAGCCACCACGTGGACGTCGGCGGGGGCGACCGCGCGCGGCCAGACCAGGCCCTTGTCGTCGTGGTTGGACTCGGCGAGGGCCGCGACGGCGCGGGTGACCCCGACGCCGTAAGAGCCCATGGTCACCACGACCTGCTTGCCGTTCTGGTCCAGGACCTTGAGGTCGAGGGCGGCGGCGTACTTGCGGCCCAGCTGGAAGATGTGGCCCATTTCGATGCCGCGGGCGGTTTCCAGCGGACCGGAACCGTCGGGGGCCTCGTCACCGGCGCGGACCTCGGTGGCTTCGATGACGCCGTCCCAGCCGAAGTCGCGTCCGGCGACGAGGCCGAAGACATGCTTGCCGGCCTCGTTGGCGCCGGTGATCCAGGTGCTGCCGCTGACGACGCGGGGATCCACGAGGTAGAGCAGCTTGGCGGCGCCTTCGGAGCCCAGCAGGGGCGCGTCGAGGGACATCCCGGGGCCGATGTAGCCCTTGACGAGAAGCGGCTGCTTCTTCAGGTCCTCCTCGCCGGCCGCTTCGAGGGTGATCTCCCCGGCGATCGGCAGGAAGGACCCGATGTTCGCTTCAACGCGCTTGAGGTCGACGCCGCGGTCACCGGGCACGCCGATGACGACGATCTGGCGTTCGCCGGTCGGCAGTGTCACGGCGAGGACGACGTTCTTGAGGGTGTCAGCGGCAGTCCAGGCGCCGCCGTCGGCCTCGGCCCGCGGGACAAGGGCGTTGGCGGCGTCCACGAGTGTTTCGATCGTCGGCGTGTCCGGGGTGTCGCGGACTTCCGCGGCCGGGGCGTTGCTGAAGTCGATCTCCGCGGGGACCACAGTAGTCACAGCCTCGACGTTGGCTGCGTAACCGCCGGCGGAACGCACGAACGTGTCTTCGCCGATCTCGGTGGGGTGCAGGAATTCCTCGCTCTTGGACCCTCCCATGGCACCCGAGGTGGCCGCCACCGGAATGACCTCAAGGCCGAGGCGCTCGAAAATCTTCAGGTACGCGCTGCGGTGCGCCGCGTAGCTGGCGTCCAGGCCGGCGTCGTCGACGTCGAAGGAGTAGGAATCCTTCATGATGAACTCGCGGCCGCGCAGCAGGCCTGCCCGGGGACGCGCCTCATCGCGGTACTTGTTCTGGATCTGGTAGATGCTCAGGGGCAGGTCCTTGTACGAGGAGTACAGGTCCTTGACCAGCAGGGTGAACATTTCCTCGTGCGTGGGGGCCAGGAGGTAGTCGTTGCCCTTGCGGTCCTTGAGCCGGAAAATGCCCTCGCCGTACTCGGTCCAGCGGTTGGTGACCTCGTAGGGTTCCTTGGGCAGCAGGGCAGGAAAGTGGACTTCCTGCGCACCGATGGCGGACATTTCCTCGCGGATGACCTGCTCCACCTTGCGCAGCACACTCAGCCCCAGCGGCAACCAGGTGTAGATGCCGGGCGCGGCCCGCCGGATGTAACCGGCCCGGACCAGGAGCCGGTGGCTGGCCACCTCGGCGTCGGCGGGATCTTCGCGCAGGGTGCGCAGGAACAGCTTGGAGAGTCGAAGGACCACAGGTGGGGTATCCGTTTCTGGGGAAGTACGGGCAAAGCCTAAGAAAAGCATCTAGATACTAATCTACCGTCCGCACGGCCCCCGTTTACCGCGACGTTCTGCCGCGCCACCGTCCGGCGGCCGCGCTCGTGACGAGCAAGGACGGGAAGAGCCACGCCATGACTGCTGGAAGCCCCTGGCCGTTTCCAGCTGGTCATCCCCGTCATGGCGTGGCTCCGTGGCCCCATCAGCCCCAGATCTTAGGCTGCGAGCTACGTGGTGTCGCCGCCAGGCGCCGCTTGCCCCGGAATTTATACCGAGGTATACAAAGCAGTGTGTTCACGCCGGTGCGACACGGCTAGGTAGAACCTATGTGACACCGGGCCGTGAATCAAGAGTCTGCACCCAGATAATTTCGTCATCTTCGTGCCGGCCGGTTCCTCAGCGGCGACTGGCTACTTCCCCACCAGCGCAGTTGCCTGATCCAGCAGCTTGCCCGCCCTGGACACGGCATCGGCCTCGCTGCTGCCTCCGGACGCGGTGACGGTGAAGAGGACGCCGTTGTGGACCACCAGGCCGGTGATCGCGGACTGCCTTTGGCCGTCCGCGAGAGCGGAGTCCGTCCGGTACGCGATGGTGGCCGGGTTCGAGCCGAGTCCGGCCACCTTGGTCAGCTTGACGTCGACCTTCATGCCGGCCGTCGTGACGGACAGGTGTGAACACTTGGCGAAGACATCGGGCCGGGCGAGTCCCTGGGACGGGACCTTGGAGCCAGACCCGGACGTCAGCGAGACCGCCGTAACGGCGCCCGTCGCAGCATCCCTGGCCGCCCCCGCCCCGACCGCCAGGCCTTCGGTCGACGGCACTTGGCTTCCAAGCGCCAGCGGCGCGCACTCCGCGGGCTTCACCGAGATCGATGCCAGCACGGATTTTGTCTGGTCGATTGATTTCTTGAGATCGGCGCTCGACATCACGGTCAGCGGCTTTCCCTTCGAGTCCTTCAACTGCGCCACGAGGTCCGTCAATTCCTGGCTGGTGTACACCTTGGCCTGGGACGGGGTGGGCGTGGGGGTGGGCGTAGGCGTGGCCGGCGCGCTGGAAGCCGGGCTTGCAGCCCGCGCCTCCGGACTCTTGGCTGTGTCCGAGCCGGCGGGAGTGCCGCACGCGGACAACCCCACGGCTCCCCAGGCAAGTACTACCGAGGCCCCGGCAATGCGCAGAGCGGACGTCTTCATGTTTCCCCCAATAAAACTCGGCTGTTCGCCGGCAGCTGCCCGCTAAAAGAGCACTGTAGCGAACGTGCCCACCTGGCGGAAGCCGACCCGGTCGTACGTGGCGCGCGCTTTGGTATTGAAGTCGTTGACGTACAGGCTGGTGACCGGTGCCAGGGTCTGGGCGAGGACGACGACGGCGGCCATGTAGCCCGCGCTCAGTCCCAGTCCGCGGAACTCGGGATTCATCCAGACACCCTGGACCTGGGTGACTTCCGGCGTGACGGCGCCCAGTTCGGCTTTGAAGACCACGTCGCCGGCGGCGTTGAGGTGGACGAGGGAATGGCCTTGGCGGATGAGACTCTTCACGCGCCGGCTGTAATACTCCCTGCCGCCAAGGTAAGGCGAGTAGCCCACTTCTTCTTCGAACATCGCTGCGCACGCGGGCAGGATCCGGTCAAAGTCGGCCAGCTCGCCAAAGCCCAGTCCGGGCTCGGGGCTGACGGCGGCCGGCCCGGTGATGGTCAGCAGGGGCTGGTCGTCGCGGACCTCGTGGGCGGATTGGCCGAGCTGCTCCAGTGCCGAGTAGACAGCCAGGACGGATTCTGCCGGGCCGAAGATCGAGGCATAGCGGCGCCCGGAGCGGTGCGCGGCCATGGCCACGAGCCCGGCAAAGTCGGGGTCCAGCTCGACAGGCACCAGATTGGCGCCGGCCCAGCAGGCGCCAAGGAGCGTCCCGCCGTCGAACACGCCAAAGATGCTGGCGCCCGCGGCCGTGGGGGACGCCGTGCCGGCAGACTCCAGGTGCGAGAGGATGAAGACATTGGCGACGGCGTCCCTGTGCGCCAGCGCCAGCAACTGTCCAGTGTCCGCGCCCCCCAGGACGCGGACGACGACGCCGGGATCGGCGCCGTCCTTACGAGACGCTAACCACGGGGCTACCCTTGACAGCATCTTCGCCATCGGCGTCCCCCATCTCTTCAGCGATACGCATGGCCTCTTCGATCAGTGTCTCAACAATTTGATCCTCCGGGACAGTCTTGATGACCTCGCCCTTCACGAAAATCTGGCCCTTGCCGTTGCCCGAGGCAACACCGAGATCAGCCTCGCGGGCTTCGCCCGGACCGTTGACGACGCAGCCCATGACGGCCACGCGCAGCGGGATCTCCATGCCCTCCAGGCCCGCGGTGACCTGTTCGGCCAGCGTGTAAACGTCCACCTGGGCGCGCCCGCAGGACGGGCAGGAGACGATTTCGAGCTTGCGGGGCCGCAGGTTGAGCGACTGCAGGATCTGGTTGCCCACCTTGATTTCCTCGACCGGCGGGGCCGAGAGGGAAACGCGGATGGTGTCGCCGATCCCGCGCGAGAGCAGGGCGCCAAACGCCGTCGCTGACTTGATGGTGCCCTGGAAGGCCGGCCCGGCCTCGGTGACGCCGAGGTGCAGCGGCCAGTCGCCCTTTTCGGCGAGCATCTCGTAGGCCGCGACCATGATGACGGGGTCGTTGTGCTTGACGGAGATCTTGAAGTCGTGGAAGCCGTGCTCTTCGAAGAGCGAGGCTTCCCAGACGGCGGATTCCACGAGGGCTTCGGGCGTGGCCTTGCCGTATTTCTTCAGGATGCCCGGCTCCAGGGAGCCGGCGTTGACGCCGATCCGGATCGAGGTGCCGTGGTCCTTGGCGGCCCGGGCGATTTCCTTGACCTGGTCATCGAACTTGCGGATGTTGCCCGGGTTCACGCGGACGGCGGCGCAGCCGGCCTCGATCGCGGCGAAGACGTACTTCGGCTGGAAGTGGATGTCCGCGATCACCGGGATCTGGGACTTCTTGGCGATGATGGGCAGCGCCTCCGCGTCGTCGGCGGACGGGCACGCGACGCGCACGATGTCGCAGCCGGAAGCCGTGAGTTCCGCGATCTGCTGCAGCGTGGCGTTGATGTCGGTCGTCGGCGTCGTGGTCATGGACTGGACACTGATGGGCGAGTCGGAGCCGACGCCCACGGATCCCACCTTGATCTGGCGCGTCTTCCGGCGGGGGGCGAGGACGGGGGGCGGTGCTGACGGCATTCCCAGGCTGACCGAGGTCACATGGACTCCCTTTTAGTATCGAGCTTTGGTATCGAGGTAAAGCAGGTGCGGACGGAACGGGCTAGGCGGCGTGCCCGGCCAGGAGGCCGGTCACCGGAGCCCACGCCGTGGTGCGGGTGCCCGAGATAGCACCGGCGGCCGCGAACGGGTCCTGGCGCAAAAGCTCGTTCAGGGCCGCCTCGTCGGCAGCCTTGAAGATCAGGAGCGCGCCTGCGCCGTCCCCGTACGGGCCGCTTGCGAGCAGCGCGCCGTCGCGGGCCAATTCCGCGGTCCATTCACGGTGTGCCGGGCGGCTGGCATCGCGGACCTCGGAAGAATCGGCGTCGTACACGTACTCCACAGCAAAAACAGTCATATGGATACACTATCGCCCTGTTTGCCCGGTTCCCATCCGGGCGGGCCCGGCACGCGGTCAGCCGAGGACGAGGACCTTGGCCAGGGCGGCGACGCCGGCCGCCCACAACATGGAGGTCAGGGTTCCGATGATGAATCGCTCGGCGGCGACCGGGGTGGCCTTCAACTCCGCGAAGCGGCCCAGGCCCTTGATGGCCACGACGTAGGCGATGGCGACGGGCTGGCCGGCCAGGATTGCCAGGCACACCGCAAACCGTTCCAGGACGCCGATGATGGCGCCGCCCCGCAGGATGCGCGCGTTGCTGACCGCGGCATCGTCTGCGGCGTTATCGGCGGCGTTATCGGCGGCGTTATCGGCGGCGGCTGGCAGGGTGGCGGGGGCTGCGGACAACACCGCATCGGCAGGCTCCCCCGGTTCCGCTGTCTGCAGGGGATCCGCGACGTCGGCGGTGGAGTCAGCGGCGGGGTCCTCCGCCGCGGCGTCTCCAGCGGCCGAACCGGCGCCGCCGTCGCCCAGGGCCCGGCCGTCCGGGGTCCCGCCATCCATGGCCCGGCCGTCCGTGGTCCGGCCGTCGATGGTCCGGTCGTCGATGGTCCGGGCGAGCCCGAAGACCAGGGCCGTGACCGGCCAGCCGACGAAGCCGGCCACAAGCATGGCGAGGGTGATCCAGAGGGCGTTCACCGGTCTCCTTCTGTGCTGTCGTGCTCTGTGCTGTCGTGGGCGAAGGACAGCAGCATTTCGGCGGCCGGCCTCGCCGCCCATTCTTCCTGCCAGCCGGAGCGCGAGACTGCGCGGCTCACCGATTGCTCCGTGATTCCGAGTTTCTGCGCTGCAACCTTTTGGCTGCCGTGGCCGCCGGGGGCGTTGGGCTGTCCGTGCCGCACGGAGCGCAGCACATCCACCACCTTCCACTGCGCCGCGGTCCGGTCCTGGACCAGGCGGCCAATGAGTCGCAGCACCGCCTCCGCGTTGGCGCAGGCCTGCGTGCTGTCTGCCCCAGCTTGGCCCGCACCGGACGCGCGGGCCGACCCGGCCGCGCGGTCGCCGGCGGTCCGGGCCCTCCCGCGGCCGCCGGCGACCACGGCGAGCGGCACATGGGCGGCTGCGGCTTTGGCCCGGTCAACTGCGGCCCTGGCGGCCACGAAGGCGGGGCCGGAACCTTCCCGCGGACTGGCAGGGAGCGGCTGGTCCACCTCCCCCACCCCGATCCCGACGTACCAGCGGCCGCTGCGCAAGGCATGCAGGGCAATCTCCACGACCTCGTCGGGCCGCTCAACGACCCCCTGGACCTCGTCGCCCACCGAGCGCTCAAAGCGCCCCGAGGTGGAAAGCGGACCCAGCTCTTTCAGGAGGCCGGGAACCCGGTCGACGTCGCCGGTACTGCCGCGCTGGTCGATAGTCATGACGTACATGACCCCAGCTTAGGGAGGTGATCTTTAATAATCAACCACTTTCAACTGATTACTAGAAATCAGCTAAAATAAGCTTATAAATCAACATCAGTGGAATTGGGCTGGGCGGAGGAGAGGAGGAGGAGATCCGGCTGACAGGGATGGACTCCCCTGACGCCGTCCGGGGGCGCTTCGACACGAAACGCCGGGCGCCGTCGACCCTTTTGCCGCCGGACCGGGCCAAAGTGCCCCCGGGCCGCAGGGCTACCCGAAGAGGTTCACCGGTTTGACGATGTCCGCATAGATCAGCAGGGCGCCCATGCCCATGAGCAGAACGGCCACCACGTAGGTCACCGGAAGCAGTTTGGCGATATCGAAGGCGCCGGGGTCCGGGCGGCCGAAGAGTTTGGCGATCTGGCGGCGGGCACCCTCGTACAGCGCGCCGGCCACGTGGCCGCCGTCGAGCGGCAAGAGCGGAACGAGGTTGAAAATAGCGAGGGCGAAGTTGAGCCCGGCCAGCAAGCCGATCAGGGCTGCGAAGCGCGACTGCAGCGGGACCTGCTCCATGGCAGCAACCTCGCCGGCCACGCGGCCCACGCCGACCACGCTGATGGGGCCGTTGGGGTCCCGGGGCTCCTCGCTGAAGGCGGCCTTGGCCACGCCGGCCACGCGGTCCGGCAGGTTCACGATCACGCCGGCAACCTGCTTGATGTTCTCCCCCGCCATCGGCAGCACGGTGGAGGCCGGCTGCGGAACAAGCGCCGTCTGCGCCCCGATGCCCAGGAACCCGACGTCCTGGTACTGGAGCTTTCCGTCACCGTCCTTGGCCTGGCGGCCGTCGGCACCGATCACCGGACGGGCGGAGAGCACCGGCGTGACGGTGGTGGTGACCGAGGCGCCGTCGCGCTGGACGGTGATGCTGACCTGTTTGCCGGCCGAGGCGCGGATCCAGCCGGTGAGTTCGTCCCAGCTGGTGACGGCCTTGCCGTCGAAGGACGTGATGGTGTCGTTCGGCTTGAGGCCGGCAGCCGCCGCAGGGGTAAGCTTGCAGCCGGCGGAATTCGGGTCCACGGTCTCGCCCGCCTTGACCTGGCATTTGGAGACATCGGCAACGGTGGTGGTCTGGCTGGCGACGCCGAATCCCATTAGCAGCACCCCGGTCAGCACGACGCCGATCAGCAGGTTCATCGCGGGGCCGCCGAGCATGATGATGATCTTCTTCCAGACCGGCAGCTGGTAGAAGACCCGGCCCTCATCGTCCGGACCGATTTCCTCGTGGGCCAGGGAGCGCGCATCGGATGCCAGGGACTGGAACATGCCGGTGCTCGACGGGCGGACGGTGCCGTCTTCCTTGTTCGGCGGGTACATCCCGATCATGGACACATAGCCGCCGAGCGGGATGGCTTTGAGTCCGTACTCGGTTTCGCCCCGCCTCCTCGACCAGACCGTGGGCCCGAAACCGATCATGTACTTGGTCACGCGGACCTTGAACAGCTTGGCCGGCAGCAGGTGCCCCACTTCATGGAGGGCGATGGACACGGCGATGCCGATCGCCACGAAGACGACACCGAGAATAAAGAGGAGGACGGGACTCATGCTGTGATCTGCTGCTTCCTGAAAACTGGCAAACTAGACGCTTCTGACGGCTAAACGTTCGTGAGTGCGGGCACGTGCCCATCGTTCAGCATCCAATACGGACTCCACCGTCAGCCCGGAGGATCCTGTGTGTTCGCTGAGGACGGCTTCGATGGTATCGACAATGTCGGTAAACCGGATCCGCCCGGCGTGGAAAGCCATCACGGCTTCCTCATTCGCGGCGTTGAACACGGCGGGGAAAGTGCTCCCCCGCCGGGCCGCGTCCTTGGCGAGTCCGACGGCAGGGAACGCCGTGGCGTCCAGCGGTTCAAAGGTCCAGCTGGTGGCCTTGGTCCAGTCGCAGGCCCGGGCGGACCCGGGGACGCGGTCCGGCCAGCCGAGACCGAGGGCGATGGGCAGGCGCATGTCCGGCGGCGAGGCCTGGGCGATCGTGGACCCGTCGACGAACTGGACCATGGAGTGCACCACGGACTGCGGGTGGACCACGACGTCGATCCTGTCCAGCGGGATGTCGAAGAGCAGGTGCGCCTCGATCACCTCCAGGCCCTTGTTGACGAGGCTGGCGGAATTGGTGGTGACCATGAGGCCCATGTCCCACGTTGGGTGGGCCAGGGCGTCCTGGGGCGAGACGTCGTGCAGTTCGTCACGGGTCTTGCCGCGGAACGGGCCGCCCGACGCCGTCAGGACCAGCCGGTCCACTTCCGCGGCGGAGCCGGAGCGCAGGCATTGGGCAATCGCCGAATGCTCCGAATCCACGGGGACGATCTGGCCTTCCCGTGCCGCCGCCTTGACCAGCGCGCCGCCGACGATCAGGGACTCCTTGTTGGCCAGCGCCAGTGTGGCGCCGGAGGCGAGGGCGGCCAGGGTGGGGGCGAGTCCGATGGAGCCGGTGATGCCGTTGAGGACGACGTCGGCGCTGATTTCCGCGATCCGCGTGGAGGCCTCCGGGCCCGTGAAGAGTTCGGGACTGTAGCCGATGAGTCCCGCCGCGCGGGCGGCGTCGTCGATAAGGTTCCGGAGGGCGGACGCGTCCCCGGCGGCGACGCCGACGGCCTGGGCGCGGGTGTGGACGGCCTGCCGGGCCAGGAGTTCGAGGTTGCCGCCGCCGGCGCTGAGCGCCACGACCTCAAAAAGGTGCGGGGCGCCGTCGACGACGTCAAGCGCCTGTGTGCCGATGGAACCGGTGGACCCGAGGAGGACGATCTTGCGCGGCTGCATGATTCAAGTATCCCGCACGGCCGTCCCTCCGCACGTTGACGCCGCACGTTGACGCCGCGCAGTGCAGGCGTAACGTGGAAAACGTGGAGTGGACCGCGTGGTTCGACGCGCCGGAGTACGAGTTCGCACGGCAGGTGCTGCAGCGCAGCATCGCCACCCTTTACTTCGTGGCCTTTCTCTCCTCGCTCAACCAGTTCCCGGCCCTCCTCGGCGAGCGCGGCCTGTTGCCCGTGCCGCAGTACCTCGAGGGCTTCAACCGCCGCGGCCGGCCCAGCCTGTTCCGCTGGCGCTACTCGGACCGGCTGCTGCGGACTGTCTGCTGGGGCGGCATGGCCATCGCCGCCACGCTCGCCGCCGGGCTGCCCCAGCTCGGGCCGCCGTGGGTTCCGCTGCTCGCGTTCCTGACCCTGTGGCTGTTGTACATGTCGGTGGTGAATGTCGGGCAGACGTTCTACGGGTTCGGCTGGGAGATGCTGCTGCTGGAGGCCGGGTTCACGGTGGCGTTCCTCGGCTCCGACCAGACTCCCCCGCCCAGGACCATCCTCATCCTGCTGGTCTGGCTGGTGTTCCGGCTGGAGTTCGGAGCCGGCCTGATCAAGATCCGCGGCGGTGCGGAGTGGCGGGACCTGACGGCCCTGTACTACCACCACGAGACCCAGCCCATGCCGGGGCCGCTGAGCCGGCAGGCCCATCTGCTCCCCAAGGCCTGGCACCGGCTGGAAGTCCTGGGCAACCACTTCGCCCAGCTGGTGGTGCCGTTCTTCCTCTTTGCGCCGCAGCCCCTGGCCAGCGCGGCCGCCGGGATCGTCATCTTCACTCAGCTTTGGCTGGTGGCGAGCGGAAATTTCGCCTGGCTTAACTGGATGGCGATCATCCTGGCCTTCGCCGCCGTGAGCGATCCCGTGGCACACTCCCTTTTCCCGGCGATCCCGCTCGACTGGACCACCGCGTCCGCGGGTGCGGGAGCAGGAACAGGCGCAACAGCCGGCAGCCAGGCGCCGGTCGCCTGGCTCGTGGTGGTCACGCTCGCCACCGTGCTGCTCGTGGTGCTGAGCTACCGGCCCATCGAGAACCTCTTCTCCCGCTACCAGCTGATGAACGCCTCGTTCAACCGCTGGCAGCTTGTGAACGCCTATGGCGCCTTCGGCACCGTCACGAAGCGGCGGATCGAGATCGTGGTGGAGGGGACCCTCGACGCGGATCCAGGGGACGACGCGGACTGGCGGGAGTATGGCTTCAAGGGCAAGCCGGGCGACGTCCGGCGGATCCCGCGCCAGTACGCCCCGTACCATCTGCGGCTCGACTGGCTGATGTGGTTCCTGCCGCTGCGCACTGTGCACGAGGAGTGGTTCTACGCGTTCCTCGCCAAGCTCCTGATGGCCGACCGGCCCATGCTGCGGCTGCTGCGCCATGACCCGTTCGACGGCGAACGGCCGCGCTGGGTGCGTGCCAGCAGCTACCTCTACCGTTTCTCCACCCGGGCCGAGTTCCGTGCGACGGGCCAGCGCTGGATCCGTACCCCGCTCTATGTCGCCGTCCCGCCGTCGCGCCTGCCGCCGGAGGACTGAATCCGCTTTGGCCGCGGCTGGCCGGGGCCTGGAGCGCGGCCGGGCCCTGGAGCGTGCACCCGTTCGACGCAGATGGCGGGTTTCGACGCCGATGCTCCCCGGCGCTAGTGCCCCGCGCGGCGCAGGGTGGACTCGGCGTGCTTGAGGATGGGCCCGTCGATCATCTTGCCGTTGAACGCGAACACGCCCGATCCTGCCGCGGCGGCAGCCTCGAGCAGCTCACTGGCCGCGGCGACGTCGGCAGCAGTGGGCGCGTAGGCCTCCCGGACCACGGCCACCTGGCCCGGGTGAATGCAGGCCTTGGAGGAGAATCCGGAGGCCACGGCGTCGCGGGCCTCGAGTGCCAGCCCGTCCAGATCCGGGATGTTGACGTAGACGGCGTCGATGGCGTCCTTGCCGAAGGCCCCGGCGGCCAGCAGCACGCTGGAGCGGGCATGCAACGCGACGGCGCGGTAGTCGCCGTTCTCCGTCCGGCTGGACGTTCCGCCGAGCGAGGCCAGCAGGTCCTCCGCACCCCACATCAGGGCCACCACATTGGGTTCGGCGGCGATGGCGGCGGCATTGAGGACGCCGGCCGCCGTCTCACAGAGGGCGATCACGCTGTAGCCCTCCAGTTCCTTGAGCTGGCTGGCGCTCTCGGCCTTGGCCAGCATGATGTGCCGGTAGGGCGTGTGCTTGAGGCAGTGCAGGTCCTTCTCGAACTCGTCCGTGCCCGCCGGGTTGACCCGGATGATGGTGCGGCTAGGATCCAGTTCCGGGACGTCGCCGGTGGCGCCGAGCTGGGCCAGGATGGCGCCGCGGGCCCGCTGTTTGTCGGCCGGGGCGACGGCGTCCTCGAGGTCCACGATCACGGTGTCGGCACGCTCCGCGGCTTTCTGGTACCTCTCGGGGCGGTCGGCGGGGCAGAACAGCAGGGCGGGACCCATCAGGAAAGTCATGTCTCTATTCTCCCCTTTTGCGCCGCTTCCAGCTCAGCAGCCGCGTGGGCCTCGCGTGTCCACATCAGGCAGCTACGGGCGGCGAGGGCCACCACGTCCCCGTGCTGGTTGCGCCCGGTGTGCTGCATGGTCACGATGCCCTGGCCGGGGCGGGAGGCGGAGAGCCGCTTCCCGGTCACTACCGTTTCCGTGTAAAGGGTGTCCCCGTGGTACAGCGGGTGCGGAAAGGACACATCCGTCAGGCCCAGCTGAGCGATAATGGTGCCCTGGGTCAGCTGGGGCACGGACTGGCCCACCACGGTGGCAAGGGTGAACATCGAGTTCATGAGCCGCTGTCCGAACGGCTGCCCTGCACTCCACGCCGCGTCGAGGTGCAGGGCCTGGGTGTTCATGGTCATGGTGGTGAACAGGACGTTGTCCGTCTCCGTGACGGTCCGGCCGGGCCGGTGGGCATAGACCACGCCCTCCTGGAGCTCATCGAAATAGAGGCCGCGCTGTTCAATCACTTTCGGGCCGGCGGTACCCGCGTCTGGCGTGGTTTGCTGTGCGTCACTCATACGGTCAGTTCCTGGTCTTCCTCGAAGAGTTCGGCTCCGGTGGCCGCCACGACGTCCTCCACGGACACGTTCGGTGCGAGTTCCCGCAGCACCAGGCGGGATTTCCCGCCCTCGGTCACGACGTCGATCACGGCGAGGTCGGTGATGATCCGGTCCACGCAGCCCTTGCCGGTCAAGGGCAGCGTGCAGGCCTCCACGATTTTCGGTTTGCCGTTGCGGTCCACGTGATCCATCATCACGATCACCTTCTTGGCACCGAAGACGAGGTCCATGGCGCCGCCCATGCCCTTGACCATTTTGCCGGGGATCATCCAGTTGGCGAGGTCGCCGTTGGCGGCGACCTCCATGGCACCGAGCACGGCCACATCCACGTGGCCGCCCCGGATCATGCCAAACGAGGCGGCGGAATCGAAGAACGCGGCACCCTTGTTGACCGTGACGGTTTCCTTGCCGGCATTGATCAGGTCGGGATCGACCGCGTCCTCGGCCGGGTACGGTCCGACGCCGAGGATGCCGTTCTCCGAGTGCAGCACCACCTCGACCCCGGCGGGGATGTAGTTCGGGATCAGCGTCGGCATGCCGATGCCGAGGTTCACGTACTGGCCGTTGTGCAGTTCCTGCGCCACGCGGGCGGCCAGTTCGTTGCGGGTCCAGCCCTTGCCTTCAATGCCGGGAGCGTGTCCGACGGCGGAGCGCCGGTATTCGTGGCGCACGGCCTCTGGACGGGGCGGGGCCTCTGGGGCCTTGTTCGTTTCCACGGCTATGCTCCTGCCGGCTCGGGCGACAGTTTTGGTGCGCCGGCGCCGGCAGCCACCGCAACCGTCCGCTTCTCAATGCGTTTCTCGCCCTGCGGGGCCAGCACCACGCGCTGGACGAAGATCCCGGGGACATGGACGTGCTCGGGGTCCAGCTCCCCCGGCTCCACGAGTTCCTCGACCTCGGCAATGGTGATCCTCCCGGCCATGGCGCACAGCGGGTTGAAGTTCATCGCGGTGGCGCGGAAGACGAGGTTGCCGTGACGGTCGCCCTTCCAGGCATGGACCAGCCCGAAGTCGGGCGTGAGCGATTCCTCCAGCACGTACTCGACGCCGTGGAAGCTGCGGACTTCCTTGGCGGCCGAGGCGATCGCGATGTTCCCCCCGGCGTCGTACTTCTGCGGAAGCCCTCCGTCGGAGACCTGGGTTCCGACGCCTGCGGGCGTATAGAAGGCGGGAATGCCGGCACCGCCGGCGCGCAGCTTTTCGGCCAGGGTGCCCTGCGGGGTGAGGACCACCTCGAGTTCACCGGCGAGGTATTGCCGGGCGAACTCCTTGTTCTCGCCCACGTAGGAGCTGATGGTGCGCCTGATCCGGCCGTCCTTGAGCAGGATCCCGAGTCCCCAGTCGTCGACGCCGCAGTTGTTGCTGACAGTTTCCAGGTCTTTGGCACCGCCCTCGTGCAGGGCCTCGATCAGGGCGACCGGGATGCCGCACAGCCCGAACCCGCCGACGGCGAGGGAGGCGCCGTCGTGGATGTCCGCAACAGCAACGGCTGCGCTGGCAACAACTTTGTTGATCATCAGTGATCCCTCCGGCCGGCTACAGTCCCAGTTCGCGGGCGATCAGCATCAGCTGGACCTCCGTGGTGCCCTCGCCGACTTCAAGGATCTTGGAGTCGCGGTAGTGGCGCGCCACGGTGAAGTCGTTGATGAAGCCATAGCCGCCGAACACCTGGGTGGCGTCCCGCGCGTTGTCCATGGCTGCCTCGCCTGCGACCATCTTAGCGATGGCCGCCTGCGTCTTGAACGGCTTGCCGGCAAGCATCCGGGCGGCCGCGTCGTAGTAGGCCAGGCGGGCCGTGTGGGCGCGGGCTTCCATCCGGGCGATCTTGAAGGCGATGGCCTGGTACTTGCCGATGTTCTGCCCGAAAGCGCTGCGTTCCTTGGCGTATTTCACCGACTGGTCCACGCAACCCTGGGCCGCGCCGACGGCGAGGGCCGCGATCGCGATCCGGCCCTCGTCAAGGATGGACAGGAAGTTGGCGTAGCCGCGGCCCTGGGTGCCGAGCAGGTTGGCCTCGGGGACGTGGACGTTGTCGAGCGTCAGCGGGTGGGTGTCCGAGGCGTTCCAGCCGACCTTGTTGTAGGCCTTCTCCGCTGTGAAGCCCGGGGTGCTGGTGGGCACCAGGATGGTGGAGATTTCCTTCTTGATGCTGCCGTCCGCACGTTCCTCCTGGCCGGTCACCGCGGTGACCGTGACGAGCTTGGTGATGTCCGTGCCGGAGTTGGTGATGAACTCCTTGTTGCCGTTGATAACCCACTCTCCACCGCCGAGCTTGGCGGTGGTCTTGGTGCCGCCGGCATCCGAACCGGCTTCCGGCTCGGTCAGGCCGAAGCCGGCGAGCGCCTTGCCCGAAGCCAGCAGCGGCAGCCATTCCTCCTTCTGCGCGTCGTTGCCGAAGCGGTGGATCGGCATCGCGCCGAGCGAGACGCCTGCCTCGAGCGTGATGGCGACGGACTGGTCCACCCGGCCGAGTTGTTCCAGGGCCAGGGCCAGGGCGAAGTAGTCCCCGCCCATGCCGCCGAACTCTTCCGGGAACGGCAGGCCGAAGAGGCCCATGTCCGCCATCTGGGAGACGATCTCGTAGGGGAAGCTGTGCTCCTGGTCGTGCTTGGCGGAGACCGGGGCCACCACTTCGTCGGCGAATTCGCGGACGGTGTCGCTAAGGATCTGGTAATCCTCGCTGAGTTCAAAATCTGCCATGGGAGTGACTCCTGTGTCTGAGGTATATCTGTGGTTTGGTGAAAAGGGTGTTGGCTGCGCTGGTGGTTGGCTGCGTTGTGGTTGGGTGGCCAGCCGGGTTGGGAGCGGTGGGGTCAGTAGGGTGCGGTCATTCGGCCGCGCCCATCGCGATAACCGCTTCCTCGATCGTGTCCTCGGCTTTCGAGGGCTCAGTCGGGCTTAACGGGTGGATCGTCGCGAGCACCTGGTCCGCCTTGACGAGGTCGCCGGAGCCGACACTGATGTGGACGGTTCCGTCGAGGGGTGCCACGAGCTGGTGCTCCATCTTCATCGCCTCCACGGCGAGCAGGACCTGTCCGGCCTCCACGGTGTCGCCGTTGCCGACGGACACGGACACCACGGTGCCGGGCATCGGCGAGCGCACCGCCGGGTCGGCGGCGCCTTCCTCGCGTTCGATCGCGGCCAGCACCCGGACGAGCTTCTCCTCGCGGCTCAACGGTTCGAGCCGGCAGGACCATCCCTCGTTGCCGAGATACACGAACTCCCAGGGGTCCTCCCGCGAATAGTCCTGCCCGGATCCCGCATGGGCGAACCGGACTTCCGCGCCGTCGAGTTCCAGGAAGATGTTGTCACTGGACATCCCAATGACCGTCACCTCGTGTTCGGGGCCGCCGTCGACCCGCACGCGGGCACGGCCGAGGTCGGTGTTGCTGAGCCAGGTGACGGCCACGGTGGAGATCCTGATACCCGGGGCGCCGAAGCTCATGGTCCACGGTCCGGGGGCGCCCAGGCGCCAGCCGCGGACGGTGCCCCAGGGTGATCCCACCGTCACCGGGCCCTCGGCAAGGACCCAGAAAGGCATGGCTGCTGCGATGAGCTCGGCATCGCCGGCGCGGCGGAACGTGAAGTCCGGCATTTTCCGCTCGATCAGGCCTGTGTCGAGCCGGCCGGCGCGGACGTCGGCATCGTTGATCAGCAGCCGCAGGTATTCGACGTTGGTGTCGATGCCAAGGGCGGTGTACCGGGTAAGCGCGGAGTCGAGCTTGCCCAGTGCCGCGGCCCGGTCTTTGCCCCAGGCGATGACCTTGGACACCATGGGGTCATAGTCGCTGGAGATCTCCAGTCCCGTCATCAGCGAGGAATCGATCCGGATGTCGGGGTCGGCGCCGGCTGGAGTGACGGAATCAAGGTCGTCCATCGCGGTGAACATCGAGCCCCGTTCATCGAGAAGCAGCACTTCACCTCCGGAGGGCAGGAAGTTCTTCTCCGGGATTTCGGCGTAAACGCGGGCCTCCACCGAGTGGCCGGTGAGCACGACGTCGTCCTGGGCCACGGTGAGTTCCTCGCCGGCGGCGATGCGGACCTGCCATTCGACGAGGTCGATGCCGGTGACCATCTCGGTGACGGGGTGTTCGACCTGCAGGCGGGTGTTCATCTCCATGAAGAAGAACTCGTCCGGGGCGTTGTCCGAGACGAGGAATTCCACCGTGCCGGCGCCGGAGTAGTTGACGCTGCGCGCGGCGTTGCAGGCGGCCTCGCCGAGCCGGGCCCGGATTGCCGCGCCGTCGGGCAGGGATTCCAGCAGCGGGGAGGGTGCTTCCTCGATGACCTTCTGGTGGCGGCGCTGCAGCGAGCACTCACGCTCCCCCAGGTGGATGACGTTGCCGTGGTTGTCCGCCAGGACCTGGACCTCGATGTGCCGCGGGGTGAGCACGAGCCGTTCCAGGAACAGGGTGTCGTCACCGAAGGCGCTGGCGGCGACCCGGCGGGCGGTGGTCAGGGTGGCCTCGAGGTCCTCGGCGCGTTCGACGATGTGCATGCCCTTGCCGCCGCCGCCGGCGGAGGGCTTGATCAGGAGCGGGAACCCGACGCCGGCCGCTGCCTCGATGAGTTGCGCGTCAGTCATCCCGGGTTCGGCGATGCCCGGGACCACCGGGACGCCGTAGCCGGTGACGTGGTTTTTGGAGCGGATCTTGTCGCCCATGACGTTGAGGGATTCGACGCCGGGGCCGATGAACGTGATCCCGGCCTTTTCCAGGGCGCGGGCGAAGTCGACGTTCTCGCTCAGGAAGCCGTAGCCGGGGTGCACGGCCTCGGCGCCCGTGTCGCGGCATGCCTGGATGATGGCCTCGATCTTCAGGTAGCTCTCGGTGGCGGCCGCCGGGCCGATCCGGACGGCGACGTCGGCCTCCCGCACGTGCCGGGCGCCGGCGTCGGCGTCGGAATACACGGCGACCGAACGGATTCCCAGGGCCCGCAGGGTCCGGATGACGCGGCAGGCGATCTCGCCGCGGTTGGCGACCAGGACCGTGCCGAACAAAGGGGTGCCGGTTGCGGGGGTGGCTGGAGGTGTGACCGCTGAAGGCGTGGTCGGGGAAGAGATGGTCATGGCTGGCTCACATCCGGAACAGGCCGAAGGAGGTCTCCGGCAGCGGGGTGCGGGAGACGACGTCGAGCGCCAGTCCCAGGACGGTGCGGGTGTCCGCGGGGTCGATCACGCCGTCGTCCCAGAGGCGGGCGGTGGAGTAGTAGGGGCTGCCCTGGTCCTCGTACTGGGCCTTGATCGGGGCCTTGAACGCTTCCTCGTCCGCGGCGGACCATTCCTCGCCGCGGGCCTCGTACTGGTCCCGCTTCACCGTGGCCAGCACGCTGGAGGCCTGGTTGCCGCCCATGACGGAGATCCGCGACGCCGGCCACATCCACAGGAAGCGCGGCGAGTACGCCCGCCCGCACATCGAGTAGTTCCCGGCGCCGAAGGAGCCGCCGATCACCACCGTGAGCTTGGGGACCCGGGCGGTGGCGACGGCGGTGACCATCTTGGCGCCGTTCTTGGCGATGCCGCCCTGCTCGTAGTCCTTGCCCACCATGAAACCGGAGAGGTTCTGCAGGAAGATCAGCGGGATCCCGCGCTGGTCGCACAGTTCGATGAAGTGCGCGCCTTTGAGCGAGGACTCGCTGAAAAGCACGCCGTTGTTCGCCACGATCCCCACCGGGTGCCCGTGCAGTTTGGCGAAGCCGGTGACCAGGGTGGTTCCGTAGTTCTTCTTGAACTCATGGAACCGGCTGCCGTCGACCAGCCGGGCGATGACCTCGCGCACGTCGTACTGGGCGTTGACGTCCGTGGGAACGGCACCGTAGAGCTCGTCCGGGTCGGCAACGGGTTCGACGACGGTGTCGACGTCCCAGACCGGCGCGGAAGGCTTCGGCAGGGTGGAGACGATGTCGCGGACGATCTGGAGCGCATGCTCGTCGTTCTCGGCCAGGTGGTCCGTGACCCCGGAGATCTTCGAGTGCACGTCGCCGCCGCCAAGTTCCTCGGCCGTGACGATCTCGCCGATCGCGGCCTTCACCAGCGGCGGGCCGCCCAGGAAGATGGTGCCCTGGTTGCGGACAATCACCGTCTCGTCGCTCATCGCGGGCACGTAGGCGCCCCCGGCGGTGCAGGATCCCATGACGGAGGCGATCTGCGGGATTTTCGCCGCGGACATCTTGGCCTGGTTGAAGAAGATCCGGCCGAAGTGTTCCTTGTCCGGGAAGACCTCGTCCTGCTTGGGCAGGAACGCGCCACCGGAGTCCACCAGGTAGATGCAGGGCAGCCGGTTCTCGAGGGCGATTTCCTGCGCGCGGAGGTGCTTCTTCACGGTCATCGGATAGTAGGTGCCGCCCTTGACCGTGGCGTCGTTGGAAATCACCAGGACCTGGCGGCCGTGCACCAGACCTATCCCGGCGATGACGCCGGCACCGGGCGAGTCGCCGTCGTACATGCCGTCCGCCGCCAGCGGGGCGATTTCCAGGAAAGGGCTGCCGTCGTCCAGCAGCCGGTCAATGCGCTCCCGCGGCAGGAGCTTGCCGCGGGCCACATGGCGTTCCCGGGACTTGGTGGGGCCGCCCAGCGCGGCGGTGGCGAGCCGTTCCCTCAGTTCGCCGGCCAGCCCGAGCTGGGCCTCCCGGTTCGCGGCATAGGCGGCGCTCGTCGCATCCACCCGGCTGGCGATTGTCTCCATTGACTGCTTCCGTTCCCTGACCTGCGCGCCGGACCGGCAGCTCAGGCCGCCCGGCTATTTCGGTTAGTACCGCATAACTGAGTTTTAGGTTAGTCTCTATTAACTGTGATGTCCAACACAGGGATCATTCGCAACGAGGGGATGCGCCGGTGACCGAGCCCAGCCTGACCACCCAGACGCCGGCACCCCGCGCCCCCTCCACCCCAGCCCCTTCAACCCCAGCCCCTTCAACGCAGCGGAGCCGGGCCAACTCAACACAGCGGAGCCAGGCCAAGGCAAACCGGCGGCAGGCACTGCTGTCCGCCGCCGCCACGCTCTTCGCCCTCGAGGGGTTCAACCGCGTCTCCCTGGAGGATCTGGGAGCCGCGGCAGGGGTCAGCGGGCCCGCCGTCTACCGCCACTTCGCCGGCAAGCAGGCGGTGCTCGGTGCGCTTTTGCTCAGTGTCAGCAAGAACCTGCTCGACGGCGGCCGCCGGGTGGTTGCCGATTCCGACGGTGCCCTAGCGGCGCTGGGCGGCCTCGTGGCGTTTCATGTGGACTTCGCCCTCAGCAATCCCGACGTCATCCGGGTCCAGGACCAGGACTTCAGCAACCTGGCCGGCGAGGATCAGGCCGAGGTCCGCACGCTCCAGCGCAATTACGTTGAACTCTGGGTGGACGTGCTGGCCGGGGTGCATGAGGGCACCGAGGCCTCCGAGCTGCGGATGCGCGCGCACGCCACGTTCGGCCTGATCAACTCCACCCCGCACTCGGTGCGCAGCCCGGGACGCCTGATGGGCGTCCGGCGCGCCAGGCCGCTGCTGCAGAGCATGGCCCTGGCGGCACTCCTGGCACCGCCCGCGCCCGAACCGTTCGACTGACCGCTCGCCGTCCCCCCACGCCTCCGCCCACGGCGCGCTGCGGGCGCGCTCCGGGGGCACTTTGGCGCGGACACGCCGTGACCCGGGGCCCCGCCGTCGAAAATGGTCCTCAAAGTGCCCCCGGCCGGCGACAACCCCGCACAAAACAAAGCTGCCGGCCGCCCCTCCTTGGCGGAGAGGGCAACCGGCAGCTGTGATCAGGGGTGCCTAGAATCGGGGGTGGCTAGACCATCGCGAGAACCATGCCCGGATCGGCCAGCATGGCGCCGAGGTCCTGGAGGAACCGCGAGCCCTGCTCGCCGTCGACCAGCCGGTGGTCGAAGGAGAGGCTGAGCGTCATGACCTGGCGCAGGGCCACCTCGTCCCGGTACTCCCACGGCATCTTCCGGACCGCGCCGAGGGCCAGAATGGCAGCCTCGCCGGGGTTCAGGATGGGCGTGCCGGCGTCAATGCCGAAGACGCCGATGTTCGTGATGGAGATCGTGCCGCCGGAGAGCGCCTCAGGGCTTGTCTTCCCGGCCCGGGCCGTGTCCGTCAGCTCTGTCAGGGCAGTGGAGATTTCCAGGAGGGACATCCGGTCCGCATCCTTGATGTTCGGAACCGTCAGCCCCCGCGGGGTCGCGGCCGCGATGCCCAGGTTCACGTAGTTGAACTGGACGATCTCCTGGTTGGCGTCGTCCCACCGGGCGTTGAGCGTGGGGTGGTTGCGCAACGCAATCAACACCGCCTTGGATACGAGCGTCAGAGGCGTGAGTTTGTACCCGGCGAACGCGCGGCTGGCCTTGAGCCGGGCCAGCAGCTCCATGGTGGGCGTGACGTCAACGGTCAGGAACTCGGTGACGTGCGGTGCGGTGAAGGCACTGGACACCATGGCGGCGGCCGTGAACTTCCGCACGCCCTTGATCGGCGTGCGCGTTTCCCGCTCACCGCCGGACGGGATGAACCCGGCCGCCTGCGCCCCAACTGGCTGCGCCGCGCCGGCGAGTTCCTGGGCGGCTGCGGGCAGGTCCCCGCCGCCGACAAAGTTCTTGACATCGTCACGGGTGATGAGCCCGTGCTCGCCCGTACCGGTCACGGCCTCGAGGTCGACGCCGAGATCCTTGGCCAGCTTGCGCACCGGCGGGGTGGACCGCGGGCGCTCCCCCGGCGCGGGTGCGGCCGGCTTGGTTTCGACTGGCGTGGGTGCGACCGGCTCGGCTGCGCGGACCGGGGCGACCTGCTCGGCCGGCGCGGGTGCGCTGACGGGTGAGGCCGGCTCGGCTGCGCGAACCGGGGCGGCCGGCTCGGCTGCGCGGACGGGTGAGGCCGTCGCCGGGGCCCCGAACGTGCGGGCGCGGCGTGCGGGCCGGCCGGAGGCTTCCAGGACGGCGCCGTAGCCGACGAGGTTCGGCTCGCGCTTGGCGGCGGCGTCCGAGTCAGGTGCGGAACCGTCGGCGCCGTCGTCGCCCGCAATCTCGAACGAGACTATCGGCTTCCCGACCTCCACCACGGTGCCGGGCTGTTCGTGCAGGACCGCGACGACGCCGGCGAACGGCGAGGGCAGTTCGACGACAGCCTTGGCCGTCTCGACCTCGGCGATGATCTGGTTAAGGGTGACGGTGTCCCCCACCGCGACCTTCCAGGCCACGATTTCCGATTCGGTCAGTCCTTCGCCGAGGTCCGGGAGCCTGAATTCCTTGATCATGGTGGCGCTCATCCTTCCAGCCCGCTGAGGGAGTTGGGGCGGCCCAGGGCGCGGTCGACGCCGTCGAGAATCCTGTCAAGGCCCGGCAGGTGGTGCATTTCCAGCTTGGAGTAGGGGTACGGAACGTCGAAGCCGGTCACGCGGACGGGCGCGGCTTCGAGGTGATAGAAGCAGCGCTCGGTGATGCTCGCGGCAACTTCGGCGCCGAGGCCGCCGGACTGGGATGCCTCGTGCGTGATCACCAGCCGGCCGGTCTTGCGGACCGAGGCCTCAAGGGTGACGAAATCCAGCGGGGCCAGCGAGCGGAGGTCAATGACCTCGACCGAGACGCCTTCATCCGCGGCGGCCAGGGCGGCGTCGCGGGCGGTCTTGACCAGCGGGCCGTAGGCGACGAGCGTGACGTCCTTGCCCTCGGTGACCACGCGGGCCTTTTCCATGGACAGGGCCGCGCTCAGGTCGACCGTCTCGTCCACCTCGCCCTTGTCGTGGTACCGCCGCTTGGGCTCGAAGTACAGGACGGGATCATCGGAGGCGATGGCCTGCTGGATCATGGTGTAGGCGTCCTGGGGGTTGGACACGCTGACCACGCGCAGCCCCGAGGTGTGGGTGAAGTAGGCCTCGGGCGATTCCGAGTGGTGCTCCGGGGAGCCGATGCCGCCGCCGAACGGGACGCGGATGGTGATGGGCATCTTGACCGCACCCTGGGTGCGGTAGTGCATCTTGGCGACCTGGCTGACGATCTGGTCGAATGCCGGGTAGATGAACCCGTCGAACTGGATCTCCACCACCGGGCGGTAGCCGCGGTACGCCAGGCCGACGGCGGTGCCCATGATGCCCGATTCGGCGAGCGGGGTGTCCACGACGCGGTGCGTGCCGAAGTCTTTCTGCAGCCCGTCCGTGACGCGGAAGACACCGCCGAGGGTGCCGATGTCCTCCCCCATCAGGACCACCTTGGGATCGTTTTCGAGGGATTTGCGCAGGCCCGAATTGATGGCTCGGGCAAAGGTCATCTGCGTCATCAGCGTGCACCTTCTTCAGAAGCGGCTTCTGCGGGATCGCCGAAGGAAGCCAGGTAACGGGAGTAATGCTCCTGCTGGCGGTCCAGCCAGGAGTTCGGCGTGCTGTAGACGTGCTTGAAGATATCCAGCGGCTGCGGCTCGGGCATGTTGATGGTGCCGGCCCGGAGCTCCTTGGCCACGGCATCGGCTTTGTCTGCGACGGCGGCCTCAAGGTCAGCGGTCAGCAGGCCCTTGCGGTCCAGCAGCGCTTTCAGCCGGCTGATCGGGTCTTTTGCGGCCCAGTCCTCAAGCTCGTTGGCGTCCCGGTAGCGGGTGGGGTCATCCGCCGTCGTGTGCGGGCCCATCCGGTAGGTGACAGCCTCGATGAAGGTGGGCCCGCCGCCGCGCCGCGCCCGGTCCAGCGCAATGCGGGTGGCCGCCATGACGGCAAGGACATCGTTTCCGTCCACCCGCATGCTGGGGATGCCGAAGCCGGAGGCCCGGTCCGCGAGCTGAATGTGGGACTGCAGCCGGACGGGTTCCGAGATGGCCCAGTGGTTGTTCTGGCAGAAGAAGACGACCGGGGCCTGGAAGCTCGCGGCGAAGACCATGGCCTCGTTCACGTCGCCCTCGCTCGTGGCGCCGTCGCCGAAATAGGCCACGGCGACGCAGTCGGCGCCGTCGTTCTGGATGCCCATCGCATAGCCGGTGGCGTGCAGGCTCTGCGCACCGATGATGATCTGCTGGGTGGCAACGTTGACCGTGAAGGGGTCCCAGCCGGCGGACGCGTTGCCGCGCCAGGCGCGGACGAGGTCCTCGGGTTTCACTCCCCGGCAGTAGGCCACACCGTTGTCGCGGTAGCTGGGGAAGACAAAGTCGTCCTCGCGCAGTGCGCGGGCCGAGCCGATCTGGGAGGCCTCCTGGCCGAGCAGCGGCGGCCAGAGCGCAAGTTCGCCCTGCCGCTGGAGGGCGGTAGCCTCGGCGTCGATCCTGCGGATGACCACCATGTCCTCATAGAGCGAGCCAAGCTGCTCGTCGCTGACGTCATGGAGCCAGGAATCGAACTCCGGATGGCTGATCCGCTCGCCCGACGGAGTGATGAGCTGGACGAGATCGCCGCCCGTCCGCCTCGTTGAAATTTCACTGTTTCCGGGGCCGCCGGCGGCAATGCCGCCCTTGCCCGCGTCGTCGGTAAACACTGTTGTCCGCACCTTCTGACGTCGTCTGACCGGAACTCGCAGGACTCGTGATCCCGCGGCGCGCCAGCCGCCCGGGCGCCGTTGCCCCGGATAATTGTGACCCTACTCACAATGCTCATCGGGTACAACCGTCCCTGAAAATACTGAGCATTATGCACTGTTTGACCTCGCGGTACCGTGCTAATCTTGCGCATTATGCAACCCTTGGATGGCACCGACACCCGCCTGCTTTCGGCCATGGCCCGGGATCCCCGGCGGACCGTGGTGGCCCTGGCCCAGAAGCTCGGGCTCTCGCGCAATACCGTGCAGGCGAGGATGGCGCAGCTGGAGAAGAAGCACGTGTTCCTCTCCTTCGAGCGGCGCATCAATCCGGCGTCCTTGGGGTACCCGCTGATGGCTTTCATTTCCGTGCATGTCCAGCAGCAAAAGCTTGGCCCCCTGGCCGTGCAGCTTGCCGATATTCCGGAAATCCTGGAGGGGTACGGCCTGACCGGCTCCGCCGATCTGCTCCTGCGGGTGGTGGCCCTCGACGCCGAGGACCTGTTCCGGATCAACGGCAAGATCCTGGCCTGCGACGGCGTGGACCGGACCGACACCGCACTCGCCATGGGCGAGCTGATCCCGTTCCGGATCCAGCCCCTGCTGGAACGCGGTTCCGCCGAGAACTGATGGGCGTCACGGCGCACCTGAGCTGCGGTGATGCACTGCCCTAGGATGTGCACTTCTGCCCTGTCCGGTAGAGGGCCGCGGCGCTAGGCTGTGTCCGTTGGGTCCCCTTTGGGTCCGCGGACGCGGCCCACTACGGGCAGTGGCTGTCTGGGCTGCCGGAAAGGCTGGAACAATGAGCAGTCCCGAGGAACCGCACCGCCCACTACCCTCGCAGCCGGGACGTGAGCCCTCGGCGGCTCAACCCGCGGCAGGGCAGCCGCCGGTTCCGTACTATGCAGCCCCGGCGGGGGCACCCGACCCCGCAGCCCAGTCCTACCCGCCGCCCGGCTACCCGCCTGACACCGCCGGCGGTGCGCCCAGCTACCCGCCGCCCGGCTACCCGCCTGACACCGCCGGCGGTGCGCCGCCTTATTACCCTCCGCCTGCCGCCGGTGCCGTGCCCTATGGGCCGCCGCCATACGGGGGCGCGGGCCACCCGCCTTCGAAAAAGAGCCGCAAGGCCTTGTGGATCGTGCTCGGGGTTCTCGGCAGTGTCCTGCTGCTCGTGACGGTCGGTGGCATCATCCTGATCAACGTGGTGGGCGGAGCCAACAACCGGGCCCGGGCCATCGCGGACGATTTCACGAACTTGATCATCGCGGGCGATGTCACCAACGCCTATGAAAACTATCTGGACCCGGCCCTCAAGGAGAAGCTTTCGCAGGAGGAGTTCACCCTCGGGGTGCACGGTCTGGGCCTGGACGAGAGCTGCAAGCCGAACTATTCCAGCGTCACCGTCAGCTCCAAGAACGGGGCCAACTCAGCCGACGTCGCGGGTTCCATCGATTGCGCCACCAAGACAGTGGAACTGGTCTACCGTTTCGAGGGCGTCAACGAGCTGAAGATGGTGAACATCCGGCTGCGCCCGCAGACCTGACGCCGGGCATCTCGGCCCGGCCACGGGACTAATCGATGGCCGCCATGAGCTCCACGGCCCGCTCGAGGAATGCGTCGACCTGGCTCTCCTCATAGCCGTCCCGGCCCATGGCGGGGCGGAACACGGCACGCCGGACGTTGTCCACGCTCAGCGGCTGGTCCTCCTCGAGGTAGCCGATCAGCTCGCGGCACAGGTCGTCCACGTCGACGGTGTTGTAGCTGCGGGCCTTGGGCTTGGACGGGCGCCGGAAGCGCTGGCCGTCGGGGCGGTGCAGGCGCCCGCGCAGGACGCCGGCGAGCCGGCCGATTTCGCGCAGCCAGGCCTCCTCGCCGCGTTCGGCCACCAGGTCGTCGCGCTCGAGCCGGGCCAGGGCGTCTTCCAGCCGGTCCAGCGCGGCATCCACGCCGGCCGCGGCGTAGCCGCCCTTGACAGGATCGAAGGAGACCGCGCGGACGTCGGCGCTCTTGATGGCGCGTGCGGCCGGGCTCGAAGCCTCGAATGACACCCGCGCGCGCTGCAGGAAATCGTCGACCTGCTTGGCGTTGTAGCCATATTGGTTCCGCTGCACGCGGTCAAAAGACGCAGGAATCTGCCGTTGAATGTCCACTGTTACTTTGTTCCTTTGATGCCGTTCGGCTGGTTTGCTCGGCACCATTCTAGGGGCCGGGAGTGCTGGGAGTGATGCGCCTTACGAGCCGGCGACGGCCGAGAAGAGAATGAATGCCGCCGGCGAGGCGAAAACGATCGAATCCAGGCGGTCCATGACGCCTCCGTGGCCGGGCAGGATGCTGCTCATGTCCTTGATGCCGAGTTCGCGTTTGACCATGGATTCGGCAAGGTCGCCGGCCGTGGCCGCAGCGACCATACCCACCGCGAGGACGACGCCGACCCACCACGGCTTGCCCAGCACGAAGACCGTGGCGAGCACGCCGATGATCACGGCCCCGGCGATGGATCCGGCGAACCCTTCCCAGGTCTTCTTGGGACTGATCTTGGGGGCCATCGGATGCTTTCCCAGGGAAGCGCCCACGAGGTAGCCGAAGGTGTCATTGGCTACCACCAGGAGCAGGAGCGTCGCGATCTGCCAGGCGCCCGGCGGGATAACCCCCCCGGGCCAGAGGCCGATGGGCGTCTCGCCGTCGGCCGTGTGCAGCAGCAGCGTGGCGAAGCTGATCAGGAACGGCACCCAGGACAGCGCGAAGACCCCGGCGAAGATGCTGCGCGCCGAACCGGCAGCGCCTTCAAGGGTCCGCCACAACAGCACTGCCACGCTGCTGACGAGCATGGCAAAAAGCAGGCTCTCAAGGCCGCCAAAGTAGGCGGCGGCCGGCATGGCCACGGTGCCGACCATCACCGGGATGATGGGCAGGCGGGTACCCGCGGCCTCGAGGGCGCGGAAGATTTCCCAGACGCCGAAGATTGCGAAGGTGGTGGTCACCAGGACGAAGCCCAGCGGAAGGAACAGCAGGCCGCCCAGGACACAGACGAGCATGCCCACACCCACAAGGATGGCGGCGGGCAGGTTCCGGCCCGCTTTAGGGGTCGGGTTGTCGCGCTGTTTCCCCCGTCTCCGGACGCGCTGGCCGGAGGACTCCTGTGCCTGATCCATCAGACCTCGAGCAGCTCAGCTTCCTTGCGCTTGAGCAGCTCGTCAATCCCGTCAACGTGCGCCTTGGTGATCGCGTCCAGTTCCTTTTCGCCGCGTGAGCCTTCATCTTCGCCGGCTTCGCCGTCCTTGACGAGCTTGTCCAGCGTTTCCTTGGCCTTGCGGCGGATGTTGCGGATCGACACCTTCGCGTCTTCGCCCTTGGACTTGACGATCTTGACGTATTCCTTGCGCCGTTCGGACGTCAGCTCCGGAATGGTGATCCGGATGACGTTGCCGTCGTTGGAGGGGTTGGCGCCCACCTCGGAGTCGCTCAGGGCGCGTTCGATATCGCGCAGGGCCGTCTTGTCGTACGGGGTGATGAGGATGGTACGCGCATCCGGAACCGCGAAGGAAGCCAGCTGCTGCAGCGGCGTCGGGGTGCCGTAGTACTCGACGACGACCTTGTTGTACAGGCCCGGCGTCGCGCGTCCGGTCCGGATCGAGGCGAAGTCTTCCTTGGCTACCTCAACTGCCTTGTCCATCTTGTCCCCGGCTTCGAGCAAGGTTTCTTCGATCACGGTCTCTCCTCAGAAATTGGTGCGTCCCGGTGGCCGGGGCGCGGCACGTTTTTCTTGTGCGCCTGTGTGTTCCGCCTGGCGCCTGTGTTTCCCGCCTAACGGCGGAATGGTCCTGAAAACATCCTAGCCGCTGCTAGGGGGTGACGACGGTGCCCAGGTCCTCGCCGAGGATGGCGCGGGTGACGTTGCCCTCACCTTCCATGCCAAAGACCACCATGGTGAGGTTGTTGTCCTTGCACATGGTCATCGCGGTCTGGTCCATGACACGGATGTCGCGGCGGAGGGCGTCGTCGTAGCTGAGGCGGTGCAGCTTCTCCGCCGTCGGGTCCTTCTTCGGATCGGCGGTGTACACACCGTCGACCCCGCTCTTGGCCATCAGGACGACGTCCGCGTGGACCTCCATGGCGCGCTGGGCCGCCACAGTGTCCGTGGAGAAGTAGGGCAGTCCGGCGCCGGCGCCGAAAATGACAACGCGGCCCTTTTCCATGTGCCGGATGGCGCGGCGGGGAATGTACGCTTCGGCGACCTGGCCCATGGTGATGGCGCTCTGCACACGGGTCTCGACGCCTGCTTGCTCCAGGAAGTCCTGGAGGGCGAGGCAGTTCATGACGGTTCCGAGCATGCCCATGTAGTCGGCGCGGGAACGGTCCATGCCGCTCTGGGACAGTTCGGCTCCGCGGAAGAAGTTTCCGCCGCCGACGACGATTGCGACCTCGACGTCGGGCACTGCCGCCGCGATCTGCTTGGCCACGCCACGGACGGTATCCGGGTCGACGCCCAGTTTCCCGCCGCCGAAGACCTCGCCGGAGAGCTTCAAGAGGACGCGGCGCCTGTTCTTCTTTGGCTGGGCTGAAGTGGTGACGGTTTCCATGGTGCCTTCCCGTTGGTGAACTCTGAGTTAGGTTATCGTGCTGGGCGCCCAAGGCGGCATTCCGGCCGTGGCCGGAACTGGTGCCTCGTGCGTGCATGCAAAAGGGGTGGCCACCGTGGTGACCACCCCCTTAGCGTGTCTGACTATTGTCTGACTGGTGTCTGGCTAGGAACCGACGCGGAAGCGCGTGAACGCGGTGCCCTTGACGCCGGCCTCTTCGAGGATCTGCGCAACAGACTTCTTGGCATCCTTGGCGAATGCCTGGTCGAGGAGCACCTCACCCTTGTAGAAGCCCGTGACACGGCCTTCCACAATCTTGGTCATTGCTGCTTCGGGCTTGCCTTCAGCCTTGGCAGTCTCCTCGGCGATGCGGCGCTCGGACTCGACGAGCTCGGCCGGCACATCCTCGCGGGAGAGGTAGTTCGGGGACATCGCGGCGATGTGAACGGCGACATCGTGGGCTGCGGTGGCAGCTGCTTCGCCTTCGCCGTCAACTGCGAACAGGACGCCGACCTGGGCCGGGAGATCCTTGGAGGTCTTGTGCAGGTAAGCGTCAACCGTTGCACCCTCGATGCGGGAGATACGGCGGACAACAACCTTTTCGCCCAGAACGGCGCCCTCTTCGATGACGACGTCGGACAGCGGCTTGCCGTCGACGTCGGTGGCGAGCAGGGTCTCGAGGTCGGCGGCGCCGGACTCGACGGCCACGGCCAGGACCTTGTCGGCCAGCTGGATGAACTTGTCAGCCTTGGCGACGAAGTCGGTCTCGCAGTTGACCTCGATCATCACGCCGACGCCGTTGGAGACCTTGGCAGCAACCAGGCCTTCAGCGGTGGAGCGGCCTTCGCGCTTGGTGGCGCCCTTGAGACCCTTGATGCGGATGATTTCGATGGCCTTCTCGGCGTCACCGTTGGCTTCGTCAAGAGCCTTCTTGACATCCATCATGCCGGCGCCGGTGCGCTCGCGCAGAGCCTTGATATCAGCGGCAGTGTAGTTCGCCATGTGAACCCCTCTGTCTAGAAATTTATGTGGTGTACGGACCGACAGGACGGCTGCTCACCTGGTGAGCGGCCATCCTGTCGGTACCCCCTATGCGCCGGAGAGCACGTGGGGAGATCCAGATTTACTTGTCTGACTACTTGGCTTCGTCGGCGGCCGGGGCTTCGTCAGCCGCCGGAGCTTCTGCGGCCGGGGCAGCGTCAGCGGCCGGTGCTTCTTCAGCAGCCGGTGCCTCAGCAGCCGGTGCTTCAGCAGCGGGGGCTGCAGCAGCTTCAGCCTTGTTGCCTTCGAGGAGCTCGCGCTCCCACTCGGCCAGCGGCTCTTCCGGAGCTTCCGTGGTGCCGGTGGCGCGCTGGTTGCGGGCGATGAGGCCCTCAGCAACGGCGTCAGCGACAACGCGGGTCAGCAGGTTGACGGAGCGGATGGCGTCGTCGTTGCCCGGGATCGGGAAGTCGACTTCGTCGGGATCGCAGTTGGTGTCCAGGATGGCCACAACCGGGATGTTCAGCTTCTTGGCCTCGTCGACAGCAAGGTGTTCCTTCTTGGTGTCAACGATCCACAGGGCGGACGGCGCCTTGGTCAGGTTGCGGATACCGCCAAGGTTGGTTTCCAGCTTGGTGAGTTCGCGGCGAAGGAGCAGCAGTTCCTTCTTCGTGTATGCGGAACCGGCGACGTCGTCGAAGTCGATCTCTTCCAGTTCCTTCATGCGCTGGATGCGCTTGGAGACGGTCTGGAAGTTGGTGAGCATACCGCCGAGCCAACGCTGGTTGACGTACGGCTGGCCAACGCGGGTGGCCTGCTCGGCGATGGATTCCTGCGCCTGCTTCTTGGTGCCGACGAAGAGAACGGTGCCGCCGTGTGCAACGGTAGCCTTCACGAACTCGTAAGCACGGTCGATGTAGGACAGCGACTGCTGCAGGTCAATGATGTAGATACCGTTGCGCTCCGTGAAGATGAAGCGCTTCATCTTCGGGTTCCAACGGCGGGTCTGGTGTCCAAAGTGGACGCCGCTGTCAAGCAGCTGGCGCATAGTTACGACGGGCATGCCGACGCTCCTTCCGGCAGGTCATTCATGAGAGAGCCCACGGCTCTCTTACCCTGCCAATAGTTGACGGTTGTTTAGCAGGCACCCGGGACGGGCACTGCTCCTGGCATCCACTGTGCTTCCTATCCGTGCCGCATGGACGTGCCATGAGGGACGGACCGCAGGAGGCGCAGTCCTCCGCACCGGAAGTTTCAGGCTTCTTATGAGGAGGGCTGGATACGCGTAGTCAGCTGCTGCTCCCCCGCACCCCTGAATGAGGCGTGCCGGCCTGGACGATCCCGAATATCGCATCAGCGATCAGCGAGTTGAACAAGCGTGAGGGCACAGCAAACTGCTCCACCAAGTGTACTACAGCGGCCCAGCTGCGAAGGACCGTTTTGGGGGCGGCGGGACCGTGATGGACGCTTATCCATATAGCCGCAGCGGGCGGTTCCGACCAGTGTGCTGGAGCGGCAGGCTGGGGGCATGAAGATCCCCGCCTGTCTGGCTGCCCTGCTCTTAGCTGCACCATTCCTGGTTGCACCGCCCCTGGCTGCACCGCCCCTGGTTGCACTGCCCCCGGCGCCTGACTGGAGCTGGCCGCTCCGTCCACGGCCGGCAGTTCTGCGCGCCTTCGATCCCCCGGCCAGGCCGTGGCTCAGCGGACACCGCGGTGTCGATCTTGCGGCGGTGCACGACGGCGCCCGGGTCATCTCGCCGGCCGCCGGGACGGTGAGCTTCGTCGGGATCGTGGTGGACCGTCCGGTCATCACGATCGATCATCGCAACGGCCTGCGCAGCAGTTTCGAGCCGGTAGCCAGTGCACTGACGGCGGGGTCCTCAGTGGCGGAGGGCGACGTCCTGGGGTACGTGCGGACCGGGCACTGCGGCCCGGCGCCGCCGTGCCTCCACTGGGGCGTCCGCCAGGGCGACGACTACGTGAACCCGCTGGCATTCGTGACGGATTTGAGGCCTTCCGTCCTGCTCCCACCCCTGGCGGACACCGGGTGAGCGGGCGCCGCTTAGACGATCGCCGAAATCCCGGTGATCGCACGGCCCGTCACGAGGGTGTTGATTTCGTGGGTGCCCTCGTAGGAATAGATGGCTTCGGCGTCGGCAAACACCTTGGCCATCTCGAAGTCGGTGACGATGCCGTTGCCGCCAAGGATGCTGCGGCCCAAGGCCACACTTTCGCGCATGCGTGCGGTAGTAAACGCCTTGGCCAAGGCCGACTGCTCATCCTTGGCCTGGCCGGCATCCTCCAGCTGGGAAAGCCTCACCATCATGCCCATGGAACTGACCGCGTTGCCCAGGATCTGCACGAGCTGGTGCTGGACCAACTGGAAGGAGGCAATCGGCCGGCCGAACTGGCTGCGCTCCACGGCGTAACGCCGGGCTACGTCGAAGGCCGCCAGTTGCTGGCCGACTGCCTGCCACGCGACAGAGAGGCGGGTGACTTTGAGGACCTTGTTCGTGTCGCGGAAGCTGTTGGCGTTGGCGAGCTTGAAGAAGTCCGGCACCACCACATTGTCGAGTGTGATGTCAGCGTTCTGAACTGTGCGCAGGGAGATCTTGTTCTCGATCTTCGTGGCGCTGTAGCCCTCCGTCGTGGTATCGACGAGGAAGCCTTTGACCTGGTTGTCGTCGACGTCCCGGGCGTAGATGACTACCCAGTCCGAGAAGGTGGCGTTGCCAATCCAGCGCTTGGCCCCGTTGAGGATCCAGTTGCCGCCCTCCCGCCGCGCCGTGGTGCGTGTACCACCCGCGACGTCGGAGCCGCCGAGGGGCTCCGTCAGGCCAAAGGCGCCGATTTTCTTGAGCGAGTAGATGTCCGGGAGCCAGGCATCCTGCTGCTCCTGCGAGGCAAGGGCTTCGATGGAGCCGGTGAAGAGCCCGTCATGGACCCCCATGAACGTCGCGATCGACGTATCTGCGCGAGTGGCTTCGGCGTGCAGGATCCCTGCGAAGAGGTTGGAGTAGCCCTGCCGCTTAACCGGACTGACGAGGTCGATTTCGGCAAGCTTCGGGATCAGCTCCATGGGGAACTCGGCCCGGTTCCAGCAATCGACGGCGATTGGCTTCACCTCGCGGGCGAGGAACTCGCGGACCTCGGACAGCCTGTCCTGCTCCTTGGCGCTCAGAAGCTGCTCGAACGCGAAGAAGTCGCCATCGGCGTAGGGCAGGTTGTGGATGTCGATTGCAGCTTTGGACATGATGTTCCTTCGCTCGTGATCAGCGGCGATCAAAAGGACGCGGGCTTCGCCTCTGCGATATGTTACTGATCAGTAACATATCGCAGATCGGGGGTGCCTGCAAGCGCCGGAGGGGACGAAAAGGGAGCCGTGGCCGACGTCGGCCACGGCTCCCGTGGGTGCGGACCCGTGCAAGAGGTTTTCCGCAGAAGTGTAGGGCTACTCGGACTTGAACCGAGGACCTTAGGATTATGAGTCCCGCGCTCTAACCAGCTGAGCTATAGCCCCCTGCGCCCTGGAACCAGCCCTGCCCCGCGGGGCCGGACTGGTTCCGGGCAAAAACACTCTAGCAATACTAGACGCATCACGCGTGCACGCCGGCCGGGCGCTTGCCGACCGCAGGCGTGCGGGCCGGACTCACAACTAGCAGGCAGGCGTCCTAGAGGACGAGGTCGTCGTAGCTTGCGCCCCGGTAGATGTCCTCGAACGTCTGCAGCGTGCGTTCGATGCCGTGGCTCTGCACCATTTCACGGCTGGTCTTCCCCATCGCCTCGCGCTCGTCGGCGGGCAGGGAAAACACGCGGGTCAGCTTAGCGGCGAGGTCATCGCTGTCATTGGGGGTGAAGAGGTAGCCGTTCTCCCCTTCGCGCACCAGGTGCGGCAGGGCCATGGCGTTGGCCAGCAGGACCGGCGTCGACGCCGACATCGCTTCCAGGGTCACGAGCGACTGGAGTTCCGCCGTTCCCGGCATGCAGAAGACATCGGCCGTGATGTAAGCCGTCCGCAGGTCGGCGTCGCTGGCCAGGCCGAGGAACCTGACCCTGTCGGTCAGCCCCAGCCGGGCGACCTGGGCTTCGAGGGCCGGCCGGACTTCTCCGCCGCCGACGATTTCCAGGTGGATGTCCAGGTCCTTGGGCGTTTTGGCGAGCGCGTCGATCAGCACGTCCACGTGCTTCTCCTCGGCCAGCCGGCCGACGAATAGGGCCGTGGGACTGGCATGGCGTTCAACTGTTTCGTCCGGACCCAGCTCATAGGCGGCTGCGTCGATGCCATTGGAGAGCGGCAGGACCTTGCGGAGGAAGGCGTGCTGGTGCATGGCCTTGGCGGCCAACGGCGTCGGCGTGGTCACGACGTCGGCCTGGCCCATCACCTTGCCCATGTCCTTCCAGGAGATGCGGCCCACGATGTCCTTGAACCATTCCGGGAACGGCAGGAAGGGGTTGAGGTTTTCGGGCATGAAGTGGTTCGTCGCCACCACCCGGATGCCACGCTTCACGGCCTCGTACAGGACGTGCTCACCGATCATGTAGTGGCTCTGGATGTGCACCACGTCGGGCTGGATGCGATCGAACAACAGCCCGATCTCCTTCTTGATCTCCCAGGGGAAGGTGATCCGGAAATACTCGTGTGTGGGCACCGAATGGGAGCGCAGGCGGTGCACGGTGGCCTCGTCGCTGAACTCACTGAAACTCGGCCCCTTGCCCGGACGGCACGCGAGGACGTGCACGTCGTGTCCGCGGGCTGTCATCCCCTTGGCGAGACGGTAGCCGAACTGGGCGGCCCCGTTCACGTGGGGCGGGTACGTGTCAGCGGCAATCAGGATGGTCAGCGGTTTCTGGTTGTCGGACATGGTCACGTGGAGAGCTCCTGGTGGTCACTGGCGGGCAGCTGGTTCAAAGATGGCCGGCTGGCGGTCGGCGCAGGCGCGCCGGGCCTGTAGCCGAAGTCTGGACTGACGCCCTAGGACCTGCCCGCGGCCTTCCGCGCGTCCTTCTTGCGCTTGGTGACTTCCGGGTGGTGCCTGGAAAGGGCTATCACTCCCACGATAGCAAGGGATGCGGCCGTCCCCATGGCAATGGCCATAACAGGTTGGACATCCGGACGCAGTTCCCCCAGGATCACGATGCCGATCGCGATGCCGACGATCGGGTCGATCACCGTCAATCCGGCGATCACGAGGTCCGGCGGTCCGCCGGAATAGGCGTTCTGCACAAACCACGATCCCAGAGCGCCGGCAGCGATAATCGCCACGACGCTGTACCAGGGCACATTCAGCAGGAACAGCCCGTTCGGGTCGAGCAGATGCCTGCCAATGATGCGGGTCAGGACCGCGACGAAGCCGAACAGAACTCCGGCGCCCAGAATGTAGACGAAGGCGCTCATGCGGTGCCTGAACATCAGGGCGAGCGTTCCGAAGAGCCCCACCGCCAGGGCCAGCAGCAAGACGATGGTCAGTTCGTCCTCGCTGCTGACGTTGTGGTTCTCCTGGGTCACGTTGACGGCCAGCACTACGAACATCGCTGAGCCGGTCACGCAGGCCGAGATCGCCACGACGGTTGCACGGTTCATGCTCAGGCCCTGGTCCTTGGTGTTGACCACGGTGGTGATGACCAGGGCAATCGCGCCGATGGGCTGCACCACCGTCAAGGGGGCCATGACGAGGGCGACGGCGTTCATCGCCATCCCGACGCAAAGCAGCATGAACCCGAAGACCCAGCGCGGATTGCGCACCAGCCGCAGCAGTCCGTGGGTGCTCAGGGCCAGGCCGCCGGTGTCGGCCTTGACCGCACTGCCCTGTCGCTGGGCGCCGAAGGCGAGGCAGAAGGCGCCAAGTACCGCAAGCAAAACCGCAAACCAGACCATCAGCGGGAGCCGCCGTCGTGGGCCCGCTGGTCTCTGCCCTTGCCGATGATGGCCCAAACGTAGTTGTAGGCCGCGATCCAGTGCCCCACCAGGCCCAGGCCCAGGAAGATCCACGCGGCCGTGGCGTAGACGTCTGCGGCAGGTACCGGCAGCTTGGACAGGACCAGGAGCGGCGTGCCGACCAGCAGCAGGCCGGTCCGGATCTTTCCGATGCGGCTCACCGGGAGGTCCGGGTGGCCGTGGAAGTAGAACAGGGACAAGGCCAGCAGCACCGCATCCGGGACCAGCAGCGCCGCGAGATACCACCACTGGACGACGCCGGCGATCACGAGGGTCACGGCAACCGCGATCAGCGAGAGCCTGTCGGCAATGGGATCCATGACCCGGCCGAGGTTGGACATCTGGTTGAAGCGGCGGGCAATGTAGCCGTCAACCCAGTCGGTGCTGGCCATGACGGCGAGCACGAGGGCGGCGTAGCCGTATTGGTGCTCGGCAAGGACGAGCCAGATGAACAGCGGAACGCCGAGGAAGCGCACAACGGTCAGGACATTGGGAACCGTGAAGACCGCGTCGCGGTGGACGAGGGGATGCCCGGGGCGGGCACCGGCGCCGATGAACTTCATAGATCCCCCCTTTCCGTGGACGACAATGGTTTGGCGTTCAGCTTCAGGGGGCTGCCTAGCCTTTGATTAGCTTGCGGACCAGGACTGCGAGGGCGGCCGCCGACGCTGCGAGCGCCGCCAGAGGCTTCCAGCGCTGCTTGATCTGGCCGGCCAGGCCCGCGTCATCTGATGCGGGGTGCGGCCCCGCCGAGGCGCGGGCCGAGGCTCGGAAGCCCGCGATCTTGCCGCCGAGCTGTTCCTTGCCGTTCTGCAGTAGCGCCTGGGCACCGGCCAGCAGGGCCTGGACCTGGGTCTTGACGTCGAGTTCCCGGCCGAGGTCGTCGCGCACGCCGGTGAGGTGCGTGCGGCGCTCGTCCAGCCGGCGTCGGAGTTCGGCCTCTGTGGGGGCGGGCCCAAGGTCGGGTTGCGCGGCAACCTTGGCTTCCTTCTCCGCCTTCGCCTTGGCGGCCGCGGCTTCCTTGGCGGCTTTCGCGGCCTTGTACTGTTCGGAGTCCGGGTCCAGGACGGCGGGATCGAACGCGGAGCCTTCCTTGGCGATACCAAGATCGTACTTGAGTCCCCGCAGCGTGTCCTCGGGGACCAGGGGCATGGCTGCTTTGAACTTGTTCAGTCCGATCAGCGCCCCGATCGCTGCGATGACCAGGCAGACGGCGCAGACCAGCAAGGCGGCGAGCCACGCGGGCATGATCGTGGCCAGCCCCATGATCGCGGCAACGACGAGTCCGATCACCAGCAAGCCAACGAACACCAGTGCGACGGCGAAAAACGCGCCGGCGACGCCGAGCTGAACCCCCTTGCGCTTGATTTCGGCCTTGGCCAGAGCAATCTCGTCATTGAGCTGCCGGGGCGCCAACTTGAAGATTATCTTCAGGGTTTTCGGCAGCGCGGAAATGCGCAGCCCGCCGCCTGTCCCGCCGCTGTGACGTCCGCTCATCGGTCCCGCCTAACTGGTGCCATCTGTCGTTCCGCTCCCGCGGGCTTGTCGGGTCTGGACAGCTTCGCACAGACCCCGGTGTCAAAACTATCATTTCGGCTCCTGAGAGGCCTTTTCGCACGGGCCGTGGCGCGCCCCCGCCACCGCCCGCCGGACTCCCCGGCGGGCCCTAGGATGGACCTCTGTGAGCACACCCCCCAATCCCGGTGATTCCCTGAGCCGCCGTCGCAAATTCCTCTATATCCTGACGCTCGGCGCGCTGACTGCCCTGGGGCCGTTCACTGTGGACCTCTACCTGCCCGCGTTCCCGGCGCTGGAAGAGAACCTGGGCGTATCCGCGGCCGCTGTGCAGCTGACGCTGACCGGGACCACCGTGGGCTTTGCCCTGGGACAGCTGGTGGTGGGGCCGCTCAGCGATAAGTTCGGCCGGCGGCTGCCCCTGATCCTCGCGACGGCGGTCCATATCACGGCTTCTCTGGGCGCTGCCCAGTCGACGGACATCGCCACGCTGGGTTTCTTCCGTGTGCTGATGGGCATCGGGGCCGCCGGCGGCGGTGTGGTGGCTATGGCCATGGTCCGCGACCTGTTCAGCGGCTATGCGATGGTCCGGATGTTTTCGCGGATGGCGCTGGTCAACGGCCTGGCACCCATCCTCGCCCCCGTCATCGGTTCCCAACTGCTGTTGGTGATGCCCTGGCCCGGCATCTTCTTGTTCCTGGCCGCCTACGGGAGCTGCGTCATCATCGCCGCCGTGTTCGTGATCCGGGAGACGCTGCCCCCGGAGCTGCGCGGTAAGACCGGGATGACCATGCGCCAGCGCTACAGGGTGCTGTTCTCCGACCGGATCTTCGTGGGCCTGCTTCTGGTCGGCGGGATGAACTTCGCGGGCCTCTTCACCTACCTGTCGGCCTCCCCGTTCCTGTTCCAGAATGTCTACGGGTTCACGCCCCAGCAGTACGGACTCCTCTTCGGAGTCAATTCGCTGGGCATCGTGGCCGGCGTCCAGACCAGCGCAAGGCTCATCAGGCGCGTCCCGCCGCAATGGATTCTGGCCTGTTCCACGGCGTGGATGTTCCTCATGGCAGTCCTGATAGTCGTCTTCGACCAGCTGGGCTTCGGGCTGTGGGGTGTCCTGGTGCCGCTGTGGTTCTACATCCTCGGCGCCGGCTTCACGTTCCCCACCGTGCAGGTGCTGGCCCTGGCCAAACACGGCGCCCAGGCCGGCACAGCGGCATCCCTCCTTGGCGCCGCGACCTTCATGATGGCCGGCCTGGTCTCCCCCGTGGTCGGCTGGCTCGGCGTCGGCTCCGCAACCCCCATGGGCGCCGTCCAGGCCGCCTGCATCTTCCTGGCAGCGGCCGCGCTCTGGCTGGTCGTGCGGCCCAGCACAGTGCCCCCGATCCAGTAGGGCACCGCCCCTGCCTCGCGGAGGGACATGCTCATTCTTCCGGGGCACCCCGCGGGACATGCTCATTCTTGACGCCCGGCACGGAGGGACATGCTCATTCTTGCAGGGCACCCCGCGGGACATGCTCATTCTTGACGCCCGGCACGGAGGGACATGCTCATTTTTCGCGCCCGGGACTGGGCATAGTGGCATCATGTCCATACGCCAAGTCCAGCACTGAGCATGTCCCCCGGCTGCACCGGCCAGCACTGAGCATGTCCCCCGGCTGCACCGGCCAGCACTGAGCATGTCCCCCGGCTGCACCGGCCAGCACTGAGCATGTCCCCCGGCTGCACCGGCCAGCACTGAGCATGTCCCCCGGCTGCACCGGCCAACGCATCCGCTGACCCTCGGGCGCCGGCATGGGCGGACCCTGTTCGACGTCGGTGCCGGGCGATAAAGTTGATTCATGCCCCATAGGCAGGAACCTCAGCCCCTCCCGGCCACGTGGCAGCGGTGCGACGCCGGAATCCTGCCCCTGTGGTGGGATCGCCTGTGCAGTCAGACCAGCGAGCAGTCGGCGGCCATGTATGCCGCCGGGCTGTTTACCGAAGACCGACGCCGTCCGATTGCCCAGTGGTACAACCCGGCCTTTGACTCAGCCCTCCTGGTGGCGCCGGAGACCTCCCCGGAGTGGCCTGTCCAGCGGTTCGGAATCTTCTACGCGCCCCCGGGCGCCGGATTCACGCAGGTGCATTCGGCGCCGCACGAATGGCACCCGCGCGAGCCGCGGAAGTCCCCCACGGAGCAAGAGGCGTTCGAGGCCGCGGTCGCCGAGGCCCAACGCTTCCTGCAGGTGGAAATGTACTTCGTCTGAGCCCCGCCACCCGAGCGGCTTCGGGAACGGCAAGGACCGCTCAAACCGAATGACCCCGGCACCTGACCGGATGCACAAAAAAGGTCCCGCGGCTGGTTTTCACCGGCCGCGGGACCTGTCCGCTCCTCCTGCTGGACTTGAACCAGCAACCCTTCGATTAACAGTCGAATGCTCTGCCAATTGAGCTAAGGAGGAATGAAGCAGGTACGACATTAGCAAAGGTTTTGCCGGTAGGGAAATCGGCCCAGGGACCAGCGCCGGCCGGCCTAAAAATACCCCCTCCGGGTATAAAAAAGTCCCCGTTCCGGAAACCCGGAACGGGGACTGCGCGCTCCTCCTGCTGGACTTGAACCAGCAACCCTTCGATTAACAGTCGAATGCTCTGCCAATTGAGCTAAGGAGGAATGAAGCGGGTATAAGCGTAGCAAACACCGGCCCGGGAAACGAAATCGGCGGGCTCAGGCGTCCGAGCGAAGGGACCGCCGCTCCATCTCCAGTTGCATGAGTTCGCGATTCAGCCGCTGGAATTCCTCGGGATCGGCCGAGGCGTCCAGACGCTGCAGCTGGCCCATCTTGTCGGCTTTCACCCGGGTGATCTGGAGCTCGAACAAGCGGGCGAGGATGTCCTTGCAGTAGCGCAGGACGCCTTCGGCCGTGTTGGCCGGCAGCGGCACCACGGAGAGCTCGGACACCAGCGGGCGCAACGGCTCGGGGACCTCCTGCAGCAACTGCTCCACCCAGCGCACGGGATCCCCGGCAAACCCGAGTCCGGTGGCCCGGATGGCCTCGTGGATGGCGAGATAGGCCGGCGTGGAGAACCGTGCTTCGGAGAAGCGCTGCCACGTCTCGCCCTCGAGCATGGCCGGTTCCTGCAGGGCTACCTCAAGCGCCTGGCGCTCCATTGCTGCCACGGGGTCCCGGGGATCAGGGCGGTTGAAGGACGGGAGCACGGCCGACGGTGGCAAGGGGGCAACGCCGGGGGCAGTGCCGGCAAAGCCGCGGCGGGACCCGGCATAGCCCTGGCCGCCGCCCTGCCCCTGGCTCTGGCCTTGGCTCCGACCGTCGCCCGGCGCCGCCGAGGCAGACTGTGCGGCGCGCTTGGTGGCCGCGCCGACCGCCCGGCTGACTTCCTCGACCGGCATCCCCAGCCATCCGGCCAGCTCGCGGGCGTAGGCCGGCCGGATGCCGGCGTCGCGGATCTGTGCCACCACGGGCGCGGATTCACGCAGCGCCGCGATCCGGCCCTCGACGGTGTCCAGGTTGTGGCGTTTGAGCGTGGCCCGGATCGCGAACTCGAACAACGGCCGGCGGGTCCCGATCAGGTCCCGGACAGCGGAGTCGCCCTTGGCCTGGCGGAGCTCGCAGGGGTCGGCGCCACTGGGCTCGACGGCCACAAAGGTTTGCGCGACGAACCGCTGGTCCTCTTCGAAGGCGCGCAGCGCCGCCTTCTGGCCCGCAGCGTCGCCGTCGAAGGTGAAGATGACCTCTCCCCCGCTGCCGTCGTCGGAGAGCAGCCGGCGGGCGATCTTGATGTGCTCGGTGCCGAAAGCGGTTCCGCAGGTGGCTACCGCAGTCGGAATCCCGGCCAGGTGACAGGCCATGACGTCGGTGTAACCCTCCACCACCACGAGCTGGCGGTCCTTGGCAATGTTGCGCTTGGCGAGGTCGATCCCATAGAGGACCTGGGACTTTTTGTAGAGCGCGGTTTCGGGGGTGTTCAGGTACTTCGGGCCTTGGTCATCTTCATACAGCTTGCGGGCGCCGAAGCCGATGGTCTCGCCCGCGATGTCCCGGATGGGCCAGATCAGCCGGCCGCGGAAGCGGTCGTAGATTCCCCGGTTGCCTTCGGAAAACATCCCGGTCAGCTTGAGTTCGGCATCGGTGTAGCCGCGTCCGCGGAGGTGCTTGAGCAGCGAGTCCCAGCCCTGCGGGGCGTAGCCCACGCCGAACTGTTCCGACGCCGCACGGTCGAAGCCGCGCCCGTAGAGGAAGTTGCGGCCCTCCGCGGCGCCCGGGGTCAGCAGCTGGGCACGGAAAAACTCGTCGGCGACCTTGTGCGCGTCCAGCAGCCGCTGGCGCCGGCCGATGTCCTCCCGGTTGGGTCCGGAGCCGCCGTCCTCGTAATGGAGCTCGAAGCCGATCCGGTGGGCCAGCTTTTCCACGGCCTCGTGGAAGGAGATGTGGTCCAGCTTTTGGACGAAGGAGATGACGTCGCCGTCCTCGCCGCAGCCGAAGCAGTGGTAGCGGCCAACCTGGGGGCGGACCGTGAAGGAGGGCGAGCGCTCGTCATGGAAAGGGCACAGGCCCTTGTAGGACCCCAGCCCGGCGCCCTTGAGCGTCACGTACCCGTCGACGACTTCCTTGATGTCGGTGCGCTCGCGCACTTCATCGATGTCTTCGCGTTTGATCAGGCCGGCCACAGTGTCATCCTAGTCCCCGGGTACGACGCCGGCGGTCCGGCCGTGGGGGCCGTCACCACAGCGACGGCAGACTGCCCACGAGACGCTCGTACAGGGCCAGCGCCGAGCCGTCCGTCAGTGACGCGACCTGATCGATCACGACGCGCAGCCGCGCTGCGTCGTCCCCCGCATCGAGCCAGTCTGCGGCGAACATCGGCTCCAGGTGCCGGTCCGCCGTGGCACTCAGCGCGGTAACGAGGGCGTGCAGAACCTCCCGCTGGCGCTCGTAGATGGGTTGCCTGTGCTCGGTGGTCATCACGAAGGTGGTGGCCAGGCCCTTCATCACAGCGATTTCCATGACGGTCTCCTCCGGGACGATCAGCTCCGCGTTGTAGCGGGTGAGGTTCTCCGGGCCGTAGACGGCGCGCGTTGCTTCCAGCGCACTCTGGCAGAACCGGCCGATGAGCTGGCTGGTCATGTCCTTGAGCGCCGCCATGGCTTTGCGGCTGCCGTCGGCTTCGCGCACCCAGACATTGGTGGCCTCCAGCCGGGCCAGGGCAGCGTCGATCGCGGCGGGGTCGTTGTGCGGCAAATACCACTGCTTGGCATAGCCGACGACGCGCGCGCGGTGGTCGGGGTTGTCCATCCAGCGCAGCTGGAAATGGCCCGCGACGATCGCGTCCTCGACGTCGTGCACGGAGTAGGAAATGTCGTCCGCCAGGTCCATGACCTGCGCTTCGAGGCAGGAGCGGCGTTCCGGGGCGGCGTCGCGGATCCAATCGAAGATGGGGAGATCGTCCTCGTAGGCGCCGAACTTGCTGGTCCGCTCGCCGTGGATGACGGGAGCGTTCACGGCGGACCACGGGTATTTGGCGGCGGCATCCAGGCTCGCCCTGGTCAGGTTCAGGCCGGCGGGCCGGCCGTCCGGGGCAAGGACCTTCGGCTCCAACCGGGTCAGCAGCCGCAGCGTCTGGGCGTTCCCTTCGAAACCGCCGATCGCGTGGGCCGTTTCGTTGAGCGCGGCCTCGCCGTTGTGACCGAAGGGCGGGTGGCCGAGGTCATGGCTGAGGCACGCGGTGTCCACGACGTCGGGATCGCAGCCGAGGGCGCGGCCGAGTTCGCGGCCCACTTGGGCCACCTCGAGGCTGTGCGTGAGCCGGGTCCGGACGAAGTCGTCGGTGTCCGGGGCCACCACCTGGGTCTTCGCACCCAGCCGGCGCAGCGCCGAGGAGTGCAGGACCCGCGCACGGTCACGCTCGAAGTCCGAACGGTAGGTGCTCTTGGGCGGTTCCTCGACCCACCGGGCGGAGTCGCGGGAGGTGTAGCCGTCCAGGACGGGCGCGGTGGTCCGGGTCTCAGCCACCGGACACGTCCAGTTCGGCGAAGGAGATGTCGCGGGTCTGCTCGTCATCCAGCGTCCGGTTCAGCAGCCAGTCCTTGGGCAGTGCGGGCTTCTTGGGCGAGCCGGCGCGGCCGCGCGGCCCCTCGGCGTCGACACCCGGGTACGGTGACTCGAGGTCCAGCTGATCCAGGGTCCCGCGCAGCACTTCGAGGCTGGTGACGAGCGCCAGCTTGGTCCGCAGTTCGCTGCCAACCACGTAGCCCTTGAAGTACCAGGCCACGTGCTTGCGGATTTCGCGCAGCGCCTTGCACTCATCCCCGAACGTCTCGACCATGAGCTCGGCGTGCCGGTACACGCTCTCGGCCACCTGCCCCAGATCCGGCCGGAACCGCTGGTCGCTGCCTTCAAACGCGGCCATAAGATCGCCGAACAGCCACGGCCGGCCCTGGCAGCCGCGCCCGACGACCACGCCGTCCACACCGGTTTCGCGGACCATCCGGACTGCGTCCTCGGCGGACCAGATATCCCCGTTGCCCAGGACGGGGATGTCCGGGAGTGCCTCGCGCAGCCGGGCGATGGCGGACCAGTCAGCCTGGCCGGAGTAGAACTGGGCCGCCGTGCGGCCGTGCAGGGCGACGGCGGCGACGCCGGAATCGCGGGCGATCCGGCCGGCGTCGAGGTAGGTCAGGTGGTCCTCGTCAATGCCCTTGCGCATCTTGATGGTCAGCGGAATATTGCCCCTGGAGGCTTCCTTGACCGCCGTCTGGACGATCGAAGTGAAGAGGTCGATCTTCCAGGGCAGGGCCGAGCCGCCGCCGCGCCGGGTGACTTTCGGGACAGGGCACCCGAAGTTGAGGTCGATGTGGTCCGCGCGGTCTTCCTCGACCAGCATCCGCACTGCCTGGCCGACGGTCACGGGGTCGACCCCGTAGAGCTGGACGGAGCGGACTTTCTCGTCGTCGTCGTGCGAAATGATGCGCAGCGACTCCGGCGTGCGTTCCACGAGGGCACGCGAGGTGACCATCTCCGCCACATACAGGCCGCCGCCGTACTCACGGCACAGCCTGCGGAAGGCAGAGTTGGTGATGCCCGCCATCGGAGCCAGAATCACCGGGGTGTCCACGGTGATCGGGCCCAGCTTCAGGGGCGGGAGTTCCAGCTTCGGGGCGGGAGGCGTTGCTACGACAGTCACCCGACCATTGTCTCAAAGACGGGCAAATCGGGCCGATCCGTCTCGGCTATGTGGAAACTTGGGTCTCCGCGGGCGCGATGTTCTGGTTAATGTGGAAGAGGTTCTGCGGGTCGTACTTGGCTTTGATCTCCCGCAGGCGGCTGTAATTCGGTCCGTAGTTCTCCGCAACCCGGGGCAGATCGTCGCCGTCCATGAAGTTGATGTAGCCACCGGGCGCCGAATAGGGCCGCAGGGCGGCCGCGTAGTCCCGCACCCACGCGATATTTGCCTCGTTGTCCGCGGGGTCCAGCCACTGCGCCGCGATCACGGGCGAAAACTTCACGCTCCTGTTGGAGAACGCCGTTTCGCTTGCGCCCACGCGATGAACTGCCCCGTCAATGGGGTAGAGGTGTACCGCGGTCTGCACGCTGGGGACCTTGCTGCCGTGTTCGATGTGCGCAGCGATGGCACCGTCGTTGAGCTCCGCCAGAAAATCCGCTTTCCAGTAGGCCTGCATGCCGGGGGGCTGCAGCGGGTCGAAGGCCGAGTTCAAGGCGGGGTACGGCATTGGTCCCACCATGGATCCCGCAGCCTGCGCGGCGTCCAGGAACGGCTGCCAGCGTGCCGGACCTTCCGCCGGATCGCCGGTCCACATGCCGGCGATGACGCACACCGGTTTGCCATGCCATTCCTCGGGCAGGAACGGAACAGGAGGACTCTGGTGGAAGCCCAGGAACGCGCCAAACTCTTCAGGGGCGGTGGCCATGTAGTCCCGGTAAAACCTCGCCACCGTCTCAGCATGCTCGACGGGGTAAATGATGATCCCGGCGTGGACCATGTCCACGGGGTGCATCCGGTACTCGAACGACGTCACGACGCCGAAGTTCCCGCCGCCGCCGCGCAACGCCCAGAACAGGTCCTCGTTCTCGCTTTTGCTGGCTGTAAGGAACTTTCCCTCGGCCGTGACGACGTCGGCAGAGAGGAGGTTGTCGCAGGTGAGGCCATACTTGCGGCTCAGGTAGCCAATGCCGCCGCCGAGGGTCAGCCCGGCGATGCCGGTCGAGCCGACAATGCCGCCGGGAGTTGCCAGCCCGAAGGCATGGGTCGCGTGGTTGAAGTCGGCCCACGTCGCACCCGGCTCCGCGCGCGCCGTGGCGGTTGCCGGATCAACCCGGACGCCGGTCATGTTGGAGAAATCGACGACCAGGGCGTCATCCCGCGTGCCAAAGCCCGGGGCACTGTGTCCTCCACCGCGGACCGCCAAGTCCAGGGAGTTGTCCCGGGCGAAGTTGACGCAGGAGATGACATCGGCCACCTGGGAAACCTGGGCCACCGCGGCCGGCCTCTTATCGATCATGCCGTTGAAGACGGCCCGTGCCGCGTCGTAGTCGGGGTCGCCGGGCGTGATGAGTTGCCCGCGGATTTGCTCACGCAGGCGATCCAAAGATGTTCCGTTCATTTCCATACCGTCGATTTCGTCGTGAGATTCGACCCGGACGGTTTTCTGCGCTCCCAGCCGGCGTGACGCCCGGAGGTTTACCTGCACAGGCCTACTCTTCCCGCATTCTTCCGTCAAGCGCACCGTCAAATGCACCCTCCTATGCGCCGTCCAAATCCACCGTCCAAATGCACCGTCCAAATACACCCTCAAATGCACGCCTGCGGGCCGCACCCATCGCCGGGGGCGCCGGCTCCGAATTCACACTAGGCACCCCCTGCCTTGACGGGCGGGGGCCGCAGCCTAGGGTTGGTTATTGACGGACGAAGTACGGGAAGGACACACGCGTGGTCATGCGTAAACTAGACGATCGCGAACCGGAGGCGGGCCGTTCCGGGCCTGCTGCCAAGGCCGTGCTGACCATTGCCGAGGCGGCCGGGGAGACCCGCGGGGTGGCCCTGGTCCTGCACGGCGGTCGCGCGGACAGCTTCGAACCGGTCCGTGGCCGGCACCTGAGTCCGGCCCGCATGCTGCCCTTCGCACGGGCCCTGAACCGGCAGGGCGCCCCGCACGGGCTGGCCGTCTGGACGCTGCGCAACCGGTACCGGGGATGGAACGGGGTGGACATGTCCCCCGTGCACGATGCCCGCTGGGCCCTCTCCCGGATCAGCCAAGAGCATCCCGGCGTGCCGGTCTACCTCCTGGGCCACTCCATGGGCGGCCTCACCGCCCTGCGCGTGGCCGACGATCCGCAAGTCGCCGCCGTCGTCGCGCTCGCCCCGTGGCTCAATCACGAAACCCCGGTGGAACCCGTGGCCGGCCGCCGGGTGCTGATCGTCCACGGCACCGAAGACCGCTGGACCAGCCCGGTCAGATCCCTCGAGTATGCCCGGCGCGCCGACGGCGTCGCCGGTTCCGTGGACTATGTCTCCCTCAAAGGTGCGGGCCATTTCATGATCCGCCGCCTGGGCCTGTGGAACTCGCTGGCCGACGGCTTCATCCTGGACGCCTTCGGACAAGCCACGGGGGCCGATGTCTCCGGCGCCACCGACGCGATCCGCAGTGTGCTGCCCGCGGCCGGAACACGTTTGCCGGTGGTGCTGTGATGCCGCCGTTCCCGCTCGATGCCTTCCTCGCCAGCCTGCCGTGGGTCATCGCGGGCCTCGTGGTCCTGCTGGCAGTGACCTTTGCGGTTGCCGTGCGGCAGAATCGGCACTCCGTCATTGACACCGTCTGGGGCCTCGGCTTCGTTGTGGTGGCCGCCATTTCCTGGGTGCTGTCGGCAGGATACGGCGACGCCGGCCGTCGGCTGCTGCTCCTTGCCCTGGTCGCCGTGTGGGGCCTCCGCCTCGCGGTCCACATTGGGGTCCGTGCACGCGGCGGCCACGAGGATCCGCGCTACGTGGACATGCTCTCCGCCGCGCCCGGATCACGCCACGTTTACGCCCTGCGCCGGGTCTACCTGCCCCAGGGCATCGTGATGTTCTTCGTCTCGCTCACCATCCAGGTCGGCATGTTCGCCACGGGCAGCCTGGGCTGGCTGGCAGTCCTGGGCGTCCTGCTCTGGATCCTGGGCTTCGTGTTCGAGACGGTTGGAGACTGGCAGCTGACGCGGTTCAAGGCTGATCCCGCACGGCGTGGAACAGTCCTGAACACCGGCCTGTGGCGCTACACCCGGCACCCGAACTACTTCGGCGACGCCGCCGTCTGGGCCGGGATCTTCCTGGTGGCCGCCGATTCCTGGCCCGGCGTGCTGACCATCCTGTCCCCCGCCCTCATGATCTGGACTCTCGCCGGCAAGACTGGCAAGCCGCTGACGGAAAGGGCCATGGCCGCCCGGCCCGGCTACAAGGAATACATCGAAGCCACGTCCGGCTTCCTTCCCCTGCCGCCCCGCCGGCCCGCAAGCGGGCTAAAAGACGGGCACTGACGTGGCGGGCGCTGACGTAGAAGGCACTGACATGGCAGGCGTGGCATGAGCTGGCGGCCCCCGCAGTGGAGACCGGAGCCCAGCGACCGTTTTTACCGGTTCATTGTCCGCACCGGCCTGGCGCTGCGCTGGCTGTTCCAGATCCGCGTCCTCGTCACGGGCCGGGAGCACCTGCCCCAGCCCGGGCCGAGCGATGATTTACCCAATGCTCCCCGCCGCGGATCGTCGCGGCAGGTGGTGCCCGGTCAGGGCGCGGTGGTGGCGGTGACGCATTTCGGCTACCTCGACTTCGCCTTCGCGGAAATGCTGCTGTGGTGGCACAACCGCGCCCAAATGCGCTTCCTCATCACACAGGGGGCAGCCGACCACTGGTTTGCCGGACCCGCGGTCAGCGCAGCCGGCCATGTCGTGGTGGGGTACGGATCGGGGGCCCACGCCTACGACGCCGCGGTCACCCGGCTGTTGGCGGGCGAATACATCGCGATTCTGCCCGAGGCCGGCGTGAGCCGCAGCTTCACGGTGCGCGAATGCAAGACCGGCGCCGTGCGGATGGCTGCCGAGGCCGGTGTGCCCATCATTCCGGTCTCCATCTGGGGCGCGCACCGGCTGATGACCCGGCACCATGGATTCTCGCCGCGGCGCGCCTGGCGCGCGCCGGTCCGCATCCACGTCGGTGAGCCGATCCTTCCGGGTTCGCTCCCGGACCCGGCGCAGGACGCACAGCCGGCTACCGCGCAACTTGCCCGGACCCTCCAGCACGGGATCGACGTCGGGATGGCGGACTTGCCCCTGCACCCTGCGCCGGGCGCCTGGTGGATGCCGGCCGGGCTTGGCGGCGGCGCCCCGACGGAGGAGGAACGGCGCCGCCTGGACGAGGCCGACGGTCCGCGGCGCGCCGGTGCCAGGCGCCGATAATCCTGCCGTCCAACGCAAACTGACTCGCAGCTGGGGCCGTTATCACGCTTCAAAACGGCCCCAGCTGCGAGTCAGTTGGGTTCAGGGCTAGGACGGGTCCGAGACCACGAGGGTTTCCGAGCCCTGGACGCGGGCCTTGCCGCTGTCAAGCAGCGGTTCGACCACGGCACGCAGGGCGGTCATCGCGTCGTCCAGTTCCAGCATCACCGGGTGCTGATAGGCGATCAGGGCCAGGAGATCGCGCACGGCGGCCCGGGCTTCATCGGCGCCGAGCTTGGGCTCGTGGCCCAGGAAGACGTCGGTGGGTTCGGCCGGGCCGGCCGCCCCGGAACCGTCGGCGTCGGTCCCCGGCATTGCCTGCGCATAGCTGATGGCGAAGCCCTCCAGCCTGCCCTTCCGGCTCGCCGCGATGCCGTGACCGAAGGCACTGGCCTTGGGCGCCCGCAGCACGATCGCGCCGTGGGCGCCGCTGAGGTCATCCAGGAACAGGCGCTGCACGGTGCCGACACTCAACTCCCCCGGGCTGTCCCAATCGTGGACGGCGGTGTAGTACCGGCCCACGACGTCGCTGAGCTCCACCGAGCCGGTGGCCAGGTCTTCGACCTGATCGGTGGCCGCCGACTCCGAACCATCGCCGAAGACCGGCAGCTTGAGCGGCGCCGGGTCAACGACCACGAGGCGGGACCGCTGGATCGGGACCAGGCCCGCGGCCTCTGCAAAGGCCGCCCCGGGGGTGCCCGGCTCCACCTTGCAGCGCAGCTTGGACACGCCCGACGGCGACTGGGCCGCCTCGTGCCGGAGCATGGTCAGCAGGGTGGATCCGATGCCGGAGCGGCGGTGGTCTCGGGCGACTTCGATATACGCCCAAAGCCGCTCCGGATGCAGCGAGGCCTCGTGGACCACGGCCGCCGCCACGGGAATCGCGACGCCGTCGACGACGTCCTCGGCCACGATGCAGCGGCGCCACGGGGCGTTGCCGGAGGGCGCCAGGGTGCCCCGGAACTGCCCGGCCTGCACCGTCTCCGGCCCACCCCAGATTTCCAGGAGCGCGAGGTCGTCGCCCTCCCGCCATTCCCTGTATGCAATGGCCATGATCAGGCGCCGATCAGCCGTGCGGCCAGGTAGCCCTCCACCTTGTCCAGGGAGACGCGTTCCTGGCTCATGGTGTCGCGTTCGCGGATGGTGACGGCCTGGTCCTCGAGGGTCTCGAAGTCCACGGTGATGCAGAACGGGGTGCCGATCTCGTCCTGGCGGCGGTAGCGGCGGCCGATGGCGCCGGCGTCGTCGAACTCGATGTTCCAGCTCTTGCGCAGCTGGGCGGCGAGGTCCTTGGCCTTCGGGGACAGGTCCTCGTTGCGGCTCAGCGGCAGCACGGCCGCCTTCACCGGGGCCAGGCGCGGATCGAGCTTGAGCACGGTGCGGATGTCCACGCCGCCCTTGGCGTTGGGTGCCTCGTCCTCGGTGTAGGCATCGATCATGAAGGCCATGAAGGAGCGGGTGAGGCCGGCGGCAGGTTCGATCACGTACGGGGTGTAGCGCTCGTTGGTGGCCTGGTTGAAGTAGCTCAGGTCCGCGCCGGAGGCCTTGGCATGGGTGGAGAGGTCAAAGTCGGTGCGGTTGGCGATGCCCTCGAGCTCGCCCCACTCCGAGCCCTGGAAGCCGAAGCGGTATTCGATGTCCGTGGTGCCCTTGGAGTAATGGCTGAGCTTCTCCAGCGGGTGCTCGAAGAAGCGCAAGTTCTCCTCACGGATGCCCAGGCCCGTGTACCAGGACATGCGTTCCTTCATCCAGTACTCGTGCCACTGCTCGTCCGTGCCGGGTTCGACGAAGAATTCCATCTCCATCTGCTCGAACTCGCGGGTGCGGAAGATGAAGTTGCCCGGCGTGATCTCGTTGCGGAACGACTTGCCGATCTGGCCGATGCCGAACGGCGGCTTCTTCCGCGAGGTGGTCAGGACGTTGCTGAAGTTCACGAAGATGCCCTGGGCGGTTTCGGGCCGCAGGTAGTGCAGGCCCTCCTCGCTGGCGACGGGACCGAGGTAGGTCTTGAGCAGGCCGGAGAATTCGTGGGGCTCCGTCCACTGGCCGCGGGTGCCGCAGTTGGCGCAGGCGATGTCCTTGAGGCCGTTCTCGGCGGGACGGCCCTTCTTCTCCTCATACTCTTCTTCGAGGTGGTCCGCGCGGTAGCGCTTGTGGCAGGACAGGCACTCCACCAGCGGGTCGGAGAAGACATCGACGTGGCCGGAGGCTTCCCATACCTGGCGGGGCAGGATGACGGAGGAATCGAGGCCTACGACGTCTTCGCGGCCGCGGACCACGGACTGCCACCACTGGCGCTTGATGTTTTCCTTGAGCTCGGCGCCGAGCGGGCCGTAATCCCAGGCAGAGCGGGAGCCACCGTAGATTTCACCGGCCTGGAAAACGAATCCCCGTCGCTTGGCGAGGGAAATGATCTGGTCGAGGACGGATTTTGCTGCCATGGAAACTCCAATTTTCTACAGGGCCGCTGGGTGCGGTCCGCGGTGTCAGCCCCGGGTCACCGGCTGGTTGCCGGACGGGGTGAAACGAACAGTGGGATGCAAACTCCAAGCCTACCGGCCCGCTACCGCTTCAGCGCGCCCCGGGGCCAGGGCAGGGTGGCCAGGATGATGGCGCCGAGTGTGAGCAGGGTGCCGAGGACTGTGGGGAGGGCGATGACGGTTCCGGGAACCGGGAACAGCAGGTCCAGTCCGAGGGATCCGAGCAGCTGCCCGGCGATCATCCCGAGGCCGGTGACCAGCACGCCCAGGCTGCGGACCAGCAGGGCGCCGACCCCGATGAAGATGCAGCCGAGCGGGCCGCCAAGGTAGTACCACCACTGCGCCGGGAGGGGGTTGCCGGCCCCGGCCACCGCGAGCTTGATCAGCCAGGCCACCCAGAGCAGGGCGGCTCCGGCGATGAAGTTCACGAGCGTCGCGGCGATCGGGGACCCGTAGTGGACGGTGGCTGTGCCGTTCATGGCCTGCTGGAAGCTCATCAGGAAACCGGCCAGAACCGGCAGCAAGAGAGGCACAAACAGCTGCAGCCCGGATTCTCCGGCGCTGAACCTGGGCGAGACCGCCCACGCGACGGCGGCGACGGTCAGCACACTGCCGAGCACCCGGATGCCGGTGATGGGCCGCTTGCCCGCGGGCCCGATCCCCATCCGGTCCACCAGCAGCCCGCTGAGGGTCTGCCCCGTCACGGCGGCCACGGTGAAGAGGGCAACGCCGAGCACAGCGACGGTGAAGGATTGGGCGAAGACGAACAGGGCCCCGATACAGCCGGCCAGGAGGTAGTAGGGCGGGAACTGCCGTTCGCGAACGGCCGGCAGGATCCGGGCCACGCTGGCCCGGCCCTTCGGCAGCGCCAGGGAAATGACCGCCATCAGCACCAGTCCGGTGCTGAAGCTGACGACGGCGGCACCGATTCCGTCGCCGAGGGCCACCCCGAGGGCGCCGTTGATCCGGCCTTGGAGCGGGATGAACAACCCGGCCGCGACGGCCAAGGGCAGCCCCGCGATGAGCGGGAGCCGGGGTGTGTGGGTCATTGGTGCCACCTTAGGTCAGGCATTATTGCCTATATGAGCAATACGGAATTCGAAGACATCATTATCCGCGACAGCATGATCCGGCTGGGCCAGCTGCTGAAGCTCGCGAATCTGGTCGAGGACGGCGTGGAGGCCGCGGACCTGATCAAGAACGGGCTGGTCAAGGTCAACGGCGAGATTGATGAGCGCCGGGGCCGCCAGCTTCACGACGGCGACACGGTCACCGTGAACGGCCAGACCGTGCGGATCAGCGCCCCGGCCGCTTAGCCCCCTGCCGGGGCACTGCCGGGGCCGCGTGCGCTGGCCCCGGGCACTCGCCTCTGGCCTTGGCGGGTCTAGTTCCTGGAGTTGAGGACCTCGTGCGTGAGGAACTCCGAGACGTGGCCGATTTCCTGCTGGTTGATGCCGTGCCACATGCCCGTGTAGAGGACCTTGGTGAGCTTCACGTGCTTGCGCACCCAGTCCATGGTGTAGTCGATCTTGTCGGGGGTAATCACCGGGTCCTGCTGGTCCCGGCCCCAGAACAGCGGCACCGTGGCGTTCAGTTCGCCGTCGCGGAAGCTCGGGTCATCGCCGGCGTCGACCACGAACCCGGACAGGCCGACGACGGCGGCGAAGTCCGCGGGGCGCTGGCGCAGCAGGGTGGTGGCCATGGCCATGCCCATCGAGAAGCCGAGCAGCGTCACCGACGGGTGGTTGGCCTTGACGCCGTCGAGCCAGTCCCCCACATACGCCGCGGCGTCCTTGACGGCGTCGAGCGAATACTCGATGGAGGCCGTCAGCGGGAACCAGGTGAAGCCCGGGCCGGAGACGATCGGGGCCCGCAGCGAAGCCACCGCGAAATCCTTCGGCAGCATGTCGGCCAGGCTGAGGAGGTCCTCTTCGTTGGCGCCGTAGCCGTGCAGCAGCACCAGGAGGGGCTTGCCGGCGCAGGCCTCTTCGGGCTGGGACCACAGGACGACAGGGGCGGGGAAAGCATCGGCGTGAGTCATGGAACCATTCTTACAGTTACCCGGCGGTAACAACCTACGGTGGCGTAGCTTAACGGGAACGGTGCAGGATAAGAGGGTGAGCGAAACCGAAGCCATGGAAAATTCACCGGACCCGTCAGCGGACGCTGTTGTTACCCATCCCTGGACCCGTTATGTGGCCATGGGTGACTCCTTCACGGAAGGCATTGGCGATCCGGAACCGGCCAGCCCGGGCGGCCACCGGGGCTGGGCTGACCGTGTGGCCGAGGAACTCAGCCGCGGCCACAACGACTTCGCGTACGCCAACCTGGCCGTCCGGGGCCGGCTCCTGCAGCAGATCGTGGACCAGCAAATGGCGCACTGCCTGTCCCTCAAGCCGGACCTCATCACGCTCTCCGCCGGCGGCAACGATCTCATCCGCCCGGGCGGCGATCCGGATGCGCTGGCGGAAAAGCTGGACTCGGTGGTGCAGATCCTGAGCGTCGGCGGCGCCACCGTAGTCCTGTTCAACGGGCCCGACACCGGTTCCTCGGTGTTGGGCCGGATTCGCAGCAAGGTGGCCATCTACAACGAGAACCTGCGGACGATCGCCGCGCGCCACGACGCTGTGATCGCGGATATGTGGTCGCTGCGCCAGCTCAACGATCCGCAGATGTGGAATGCTGACCGGCTGCACTTCTCGCCGCTGGGCCACCACACGATCGCGGCCATGGTGCTGGACTCCCTGAACGTCGCCCACACGCTGGAGCCGCTCTCCCCCAAGCCGCTGCCGCAGCGCAGCTGGCGGGAGGCCCGCAGCGGGGACCTCGTGTGGGCCAGGGAATACTTTGTCCCGTGGGTGGTGCGGCGGCTGCGGCACCGCTCCTCGGGCGACGGCGTGACGGCCAAGCGGCCCCTCGCCGGCCCGGTGTTCGGCCCCGGCGTTCCGCTGGGCTCGGGCGAGGGCCCGCCGGGGGCCGAGGACGCGGTACGGTCCTGAGCCTGCGGGGCATAAGCTGGAAGGACACTCCCCAGGCCCTCCCGTCGAAAGGCCCCGTCCCGTGAGCAGTATGTTTTTCTGGATCATCGTGTTGTCGTTCCTGGTGCCCATGGCAGTCCGGCGCTACCGGAGATCCGTCCGCGGCCGGAATCAGGGCACGCCGGGCCAGTTCGGCCAATTCCCCGGCAACCCGGGCCGCCCCGGGAACCAGAGCAACCAGAGCAACCAGCCGCGGGACGGTTACACGCAGCAGGACTACTTCGGCGGTTTCGGCCAGTTGGGGGCACCGAGGCAGCCCGGGCAGGCCGACCAGCCATATCCGGGCGGCCCGTACCCCGACGGTCAGAGTTCCGGACAGCAGTACCCCGGTCAGCAGTACCCCGCGCCGCGGTTTCCGGACCAGCCATTCCCGACCGAGCCGTATCCCGGCCAGCAGTATCCGGGTCCGGCCGGCTACCAGTCCCCGGTTCCTTACGAAGACAGCCCCCAGTACCTCAACAACCCCCCGCAGCCCCAACGGCACGCACCGGCACCGGACGCCGGACAGCCGCAGGCGCCTCAGGCACCCCAGACATCGGCAGCGCAGGGCTACCGGGCCCGCAAGCTCGCCGAACTCGACCAGAAGTACAGCGACGGCAAAATGTCCATGGAGGACTACATGGCCCAGCGCGCTGACATCATGAACGGCTAGAAATCATGAACGGCTAGGATCCCGGCCGGTGAAGTCGACGTCGGCCGCGTTCACCGTTCCTGCCGTCCGCCCCGGGGCCCTGTGGTTCTGCCAGTACAGGTTGGTGTGGGCCACCACCAGTTCCGGCGTCGGTGCGCCAAATGGGCTCAGGTCCTCGGTGGTGTGCGCGTCCGCGACCAGCGTGACATCGTAGCCGCGGGTGATCGCGCCGTGCAGGGTCGAACGAATGCACTCGTCGGTCTGCGCACCGGCCAGGAGGAGGCGGCCAATGCCGCGGGCGGCCAGCACGGACTCCAGTTCGGTCGCCTCGAAGGCGTCGCTGTACTCCTTGGCCACGAGAGGCTCAGCCGCACTCCGGGCAAGCTCCGGCACATACTTCCAGCCGTCGCTGCCCGGCGGAAGCTCCTCGCCGCTGTGCTGCACCCAGACGACGTCGACGCCGGCGGCGCGCGCCTTCTCCACGAGGGCTGCGATGGTGGCAACGACGGCGTCGCGGCGGTAGGCCTCCGCGACGACGCCGCGCTGCATGTCCACGACGAGTAATGCCGTGTTGGGTCGGTTGATGAGCGTGGTCACAATGCCTCCCGGATCATGGCTGTCCCTGCCTACTCTAATCCCAGAGCCCGAAAGCAACGCGGGGTCACCTACGTCCCGCGATCCGGTGCCTGATGGGCGCGAAGTGACGCCGCGTTGCTTGAAAGAGGGAGGGATGTCAATCGACTTGGGGGAAGCCGAGATCGATCACCGAGGTCGCGGGGTCGGGCCACCGGGTGGTGACCACCTTGCCGCGGGTGTAGAAGCGGATGCTTTCCGGGCCGTACATGTGGGTGTCACCAAAAAGCGAGCTCTTCCAGCCGCCGAAGGAGAACGTGCCCACCGGCACCGGGATCGGCACGTTGACGCCCACCATGCCGGCCTCGACGTCGAACTCGAACTGCCGGGCGGCGCCGCCGTCGCGGGTGAAGATCGCCACGCCGTTGCCGAACTCGTTGTCGTTGACCAGCTTCACGGCGTCGGCGTAGGTCTCGACGCGGACCACCGAGAGGACGGGGCCGAAGATCTCTTCGTCGTAGACCTTCATGCCGGGCTTGACGTGATCGATCAGGCTGACGCCCAGGAAGAAGCCGTTGGAGTCGAACTCCTGCTCGCGGCCGTCAACCACGACGGAGGCGCCCTCGTCCGCGGCGCCCGCAACGTAGGATGCGACCTTGTCGCGGTGCTCGGCGGTGATCAGCGGCCCCATCTGGGAGGCCGGGTCGGTGCCGGGGCCGATCTTCAGGGTGGCCATCCGGGTGGTGATCGCGCCGACCAGGTCGTCGGCGATGTTGCCGACGGCGACGAGGACGCTGACGGCCATGCAGCGCTCCCCCGCGGAGCCGTAGGCGGCTGAAACGGCGGCGTCGGCGGCCATGTTCAGATCCGCGTCCGGCAGGACCACCATGTGGTTCTTCGCCCCGCCGAGGGCCTGGACGCGCTTGCCGTGGTCGGCGGCGCGCTTGTAGATGGACTGCGCGATCGGCGTTGAGCCCACAAAGCTGACGGCCTTGACGGCGGGGTGTTCCAGCAGGACGTCAACGGCTTCCTTGTCGCCGTGGACCACGTTGAGCACGCCCGCCGGCAGCCCGGCCTCGGCGAACACCTGGGCGATGAAGACGGCGGAGGACGGATCTTTTTCGCTGGGCTTAAGCAGTACGGTGTTGCCGCAGGCCAGGGCGCTGCCGATCATCCACAGCGGCACCATGGCGGGGAAGTTGAACGGCGTGATGCAGGCGACGACGCCGACCGGCTGGCGGACCGAATGGACATCGACGCCGCCGGAGACCTGCTCGGAGCGCTCGCCCTTGAGCATGTGGGACAGCCCGGTGGCGAATTCGATGTTCTCCAGGCCGCGGGTGATCTCGCCCTCGGCGTCCGAGAGGACCTTGCCGTGCTCGCTGGTCAGCAGGGCTGCCAGTTCGGGGCGACGCTGCATGAGCAGTTCGCGGACCTTGAAGAAGATCGCGGTGCGCCGGGCCAGGCTCGTGGCGCGCCAGCCGGGCAGGGCAGCGCGGGCGGCCTCGACGGCCTCCTCGACGCGGGCGGCGGAGGCGAGGGCGACTTCCTTTTCCTGCTCGCCGGTTGCCGGGTTGAAGACGGGGCCGAAGCGCTCGGCGTCGGACACCAGGGTGCCGTTGATGAAGTGCGGAATGCGTTCCATGGGGTGGGTCTCTTTCGTGGGGGCGTTGGGGGCGCGGCCGGGGTTGGGGCGTGGGGCCTAGTTCGCGGACTCGAGCGAGCCGTCGACCAGCTTGACGATCGCGGAGCAGTCCATGCCGGACTGGCCGGAGTCGATAAGCCGCTGGAAGAGCTGCTGGACGTGTTCGCCGAGTGCCAGCGGGGTGCCGGTGTCACGGGCGGCGCTGATGGCCAGGCCGATGTCCTTGTTGGCGAGTTCGGTGGTGAAGGTCGGGGCGAAGCCGTTGTTCGACGCTGCGGTGGGCACGACGCCGGCCACGGGGTACCAGGTGCGCAGGGCCCAGCTGTCGCCGGAGGAAACGGAGGCGATGTCCCAGAACACCTGCTTGTCCAGGCCGAGCCGGTCCGCCAGCACGGCGCCCTCCGCGGTGGAAGCCAGGTTGATGAAAAGCATGAGGTTGTTGCAGATTTTGGCGGCTTGGCCGGTGGTGGCGCCGCCTGTGGGGATGATGTTCGCCGCCATGGGGCGGATGTACTCGGTGGCGTCCGCGACGGCGCCGGCCTCGCCGCCGATCATGAACGTCAAGGTGGCCGCCTTGGCCCCGCTCATGCCGCCCGAGACTGGGGCGTCGACAAAGCGGAAGCCGGCGGCAGCGGCGGCGTCGTGCAGGGCCTGGGCGGAGGCAATATCAATCGTCGAGGAATCCACCAGCAGCGTCCGGGTGTCGGCATGGGCCAAGACACCGGATTCGCCGAGGTACACCGCGCGGGCGTGCTCGCCCTTGGGGAGCATGGTGAACACGACGTCGGCCCCGTCGACGGCTTCGGCGATGCTGCCTGCCGGGATGACTCCCCCGGCGCCGGCCGCGGCAACGGCCTCGGCGTTGAGGTCGAACCCGCGGACCTCATGTCCGTCCTTGGCGAGGTTGACCGACATGGACCCGCCCATGTTTCCCAGTCCGATCCAGGCGATAACTGCCATGGCATAAGCTCCTTTGCTTGATGATTGCCGTGCGCCTCTGCGCGCTCCTGCCGAAGGCCGAAACGCGGGCGTCTCCGTGTCCACGATCACACCCTGCTAGGGTGCAATCAAGGTAAAAAATCACAGATGGCATGTGCACAAATGCACATCTGCTGGGAATGAGGGCGCCGAAGGCGCGCAGGCCTCCGTATCCGTTGACCGAACCTGCCCGCCGAGGAGAAAAACGTGGACTTGCGTCGGCTTCCGAGCCCCGATGACCTGCTGATTCTGCTGACGGTGGCCCGGCTGGGCCGGTTCAACGCGGTAGCGGAGACGCTTGGCACCACCCATACCACGATCTCGCGCCGCGTCTTGGCCCTGGACAAGCAGCTCGGCGGCCGGACGCTGGAGCGCAGCCCGCACGGCTGGGAGCTGACCGAACTCGGCAGCCGCGCCGTCGCGGCAGCCGAGGCCATCGAGGGCACCCTTGGCGCCCTGTCCAGCAGCCTTGCCCGGTCCGGCGATATGGTCTCCGGCCTGGTCCGGATCAGCACCCCGGACGGCTTCGGCACCGAGTTCCTCGCCCCGGCGCTGGTGCGGCTGCAGCGGGAAAATCCAATGCTCAACGTGGAGTTGCTCAGCGCCACCCGCAAGGTGAGCCAAAACCGCTCGGGCGTGGATCTCGAAGTGGTGGTGGGCACCATGGAGACAGCGAATGCCCAGGCCATCTTCCTGAGCAACTACTTCCTCAGGCTGTACGCCAGCCCCGGCTATGCGCAGGAGCACGGGCTTCCGGCCACGCTCGACGACGTCCGGCAGCACGGCTTCGTCTCCTACGTCGAATCGGCCCTCCAAGTGGCCGAGCTGGGCCACCGCTCCACGGCGTTGCCGGTGCCGAGGTCCAGCTTCCAGGCCACCAGCGTGTTCGCCCAGCTGGAGGCGGTGCGGCGGGGTGCCGGGATTGGCCTGCTCCCCAACTTCCTCGTCGCGGGCCGGCCCGGGTTCGTGGCCGTTCTGCCGGACGACTTCCAGCGCCAGCTCCCCATTTGGGCGGTGGCCCGGCCCGAGTCGCTGCGCTCGGCCCCGGTCCGTGCCGTGTTGGAGGCGATTCGGCAGGAAATCAGGGAGCGCCGGGAGGTGCTCTCCGCCTAAGTCCCGGGTCAGGTCAGGCTACCGTCGGCGCCGCGTTCCGCCGTTAACGCAGGCTGCCCGGCTCCGTGAGTGCACGGAGCCGGGCAGCCTGCGCCCTAACGAACGTTCCTCGGGGCGGCGGGGTTACCGCTTGCCCGCGGTGAGGAGGTCTGCGGTGCCCTGGGCGTCGGCGGCGTCGACGTCGTGGAGCGAGATGCCGCGGGTCTCCTTGAGGAAGAAGACGGCGACGGCGGTGATCGCGCAGGCGATCAGGAGGTAGATGGCCACCGGGACAGAGGACTTGTACTGGCTCAGCAGGGCGACGGCGATGATCGGCGCGAGCGAACCGGCCACGATTGAGGTCACCTGGTAGCCGAGCGAAACCCCGGAGTACCGCATGCGGGTCGGGAACATCTCAGCCATGATGGCCGGCTGCCCCGCGTACATCAGGGAGTGGAACAGCAGCCCGATGATGACAGCGGCGAGGATGACGAAATCGTTTCCGGTGTCCATCATCGGGAAGGCGAAGAAGCCCCAGGTCGCACCAAGAACGGCGCCGGCCATGTAGACGGGCTTGCGGCCCACGCGGTCCGAGAGCCTGCCGACCATGGGGATCACGGCGAAGTGGATGAAGTGTGCCACCAGCAGGAGGAGCAGGATCCGGGCGGTGTCGGCATGGACCACGGTCTTGAGGTAGGTAATCGAGAACGTGACCACGAGGTAGTAAAGGATGTTCTCCGCGAAGCGCAGGCCCATCGCGGTGAACACGCCTCGGGGATAGCGGCGGAAGACCTCTGCAACACCGTAGCCCTTGTTCTCGACAGTGACTTCCTTCTGGGCCTCCAGGAAGATCGGGGCGTCGCTGACCTTGGTGCGGATGTAGTAGCCAATGAGGACGATCACGGCGGAGAGCCAGAAGGCGACTCGCCAGCCCCAGGAGAGGAAGTCCGCGGAGGACAGCACGGAGGACAGAATGAACAGCACGGCGGTGGCGAAGAGGTTGCCCAGCGGAACGGCGGACTGCGGCCACGCGGCCCAGAAGCCGCGGGACTTGCTGGGGCTGTGCTCTGCGACGAGCAGGACGGCGCCGCCCCATTCACCGCCGACGGCGAAGCCCTGGGCGAAGCGCAGGAAGACCAGCAGCGCGGGGGCCCAGTAGCCCATCTGCGCAAAGGTGGGCAGGCAGCCCATCAGGAAGGTGGACACGCCGACCAGGATGATGCTGACCTGGAGCAGCTGCTTGCGGCCGAACTTGTCGCCGAAGTGGCCGAAAACGATCCCGCCGATCGGGCGTGCGATGAAGCCGACGGCGTAGGTGAGGAACGCCGCGAGGATGCCGTCCAGTTCGGTCTGGGAATTCGGGAAGAATGCCTTGCCAAAGACCAGGGTGGCCGCAGAGGCGTAGAGGAAAAATTCGTACCATTCCACGACGGTGCCGGCCATCGAGGCCGCCACCACCTTCTTCAGGCCGGACGTCTTGACGTCCGACCCGTCTGCTCGCGTTGCCGCGGCGTTTTCCGTGCTCATGAGAACTCCTTCGGTGTCGCCTTCGACACCCTGTGGACCATTAGGCTGAGACGTGTGTGAGTTTGCACACACAGCGTCATTCTCAACGAGTATGGGTCCAGAGGTCGTGGGCCACAACGACCATTACTGCAGAGAGCATCTGCAAAAATGCACAGCGGCGCGGCGACTAGCCGAAGAAGCTGCTCCGCAACTGGCCGCTTAGCTGGCCGATTTCGGTCAGGAAGCCGTCGTGGCCGATCGGCGCCTCGATGATGTGCAGCTCGGCGCCGCCCGGCAGGGCCTCGGCCAGCGCACGGGACTGGGCCGGGAAGTACAGCCGGTCCGAGTCCACGGCAGCGACCAGGAATTCGGCGGTGGCGGAGGCGAGCGACTCGCGAAGGCTTCCGCGTCCGCGGCAGACATCGTGGCTCATGAGTGCCTCGGTAATGGCGATGTAGCTGTTGGCGTCGAAGCGCCGGACCAGCTTGTTGCCCTGGTGGTCCAGGTAGCTTTCCACCTGGTAGCGCCCGCGCCCGGCCAGCGATCCGGCCTCGAGGGGAGCCTCGGGCTCCTGTGCGTTCCGGCCGAACCGGCCCTCCAGTTCTGCCGCGGAGCGGTAGGTGATGTGCGCGATTCGGCGGGCGAGAGCGAGCCCTGCGACGGGCTCCGGGCCGCCGTAGTAGTCCCCGCCGTTGAAGTGGGGATCCTGGCGGATCGCCAGGGTCTGGGCCTGTGCAAAGGCAATCTGTTCGGCGGTGCTGCTGGCGCCGACCGAAATCACGGCGCAGCGCCGGACCCTCCCGGGGTACATCACGGCCCATTCCAGCGCCCGCGCCCCGCCGAGTGAGCCGCCCAGTACGGCGTGCCAGCTGCCGATGCCCAGGGCATCGGCCAGGCGTGCCTCCGCGGCGGTGGTGTCCCGTAGCGTGACGAGCGGGAACCGCGATCCCCACGGGCGCCCGTCCGGTGCCGGCGTGGACGGTCCCGTGGAGCCGTAGCAGCCGCCCAGGATGTTGATCGACACTACGAAGTACTTGTCCGTATCCACGGGAGCCCCCGGTCCGGCCAGCTGCTCCCACCAGCCGGGTTCCGCGCTGGCGCCGCGGGTCACATGGGTGTCGCCGGTCAGGGCGTGCTCAATCAGGACGGCATTGGACGCATCGGCGTTGAGGGACCCCCACGTCTCGTAAGCGAGAACCACGTCCGGCAGCGCGACCCCGGATTCGAGCTGCAGGTCGCCGATCCGGAGGTACTGGACGCGTCCGTCCGGCACCCGGGGATCCGCCCCCGGGGCAGGGCCGGCGGACGTGCTTCCGGGCGCACCGGAAGTCCGGGCTGGTTGGGTTTCGGGTACACCCGTGCGGGTGACGGCAATCGTCATCTGAGGACCTAACTTCGCGCTTGCCTGCCGTCAGCTGACCGGCAGGCCAGGTCTTCACCCGGGGCACCCCGCCGCAAAAGGAGGGTTGCCGGCCAGCAAGCCGGGGCTGTCGCTGGCACTCATGACCTGCATCGAGTGTACGAAACAGGGTGCCGGTATGACCAAGATTGTGACTTCCGTGTGACACCCCGGTGTCCAGTGCACCGGGACCGCCGGAAACCACCGAGGCCGCCCGAGCGTTACGGCGACCTCGACGGCTCCGGCGAATGCGGCGTGTCCTTAGGCGCCCTTGGCCGCGCGGAATCCGGCGTCGAGGTCCGCGAGGATGTCATCGATGTGCTCCAGGCCGACCGAGAGCCGCACCAGCCCCGGGCTCACGCCGGCCACGGCCTGCTGCTCGGCCGAGAGCTGGCTGTGCGTGGTCGACGCCGGGTGGATCACCAGGGAGCGGACGTCGCCGATGTTTGCCACGTGCGAGTGCAGCTCGAGGGCATCGACAAACCGCTTGCCGGCCTCGGCTCCCCCGGCGATCGTGAATGCCACGACGGCGCCGGTCCCCTTGGGCCCGTACTTGCGCCCGCGTTCGTACCAGGGGCTGGACGGCAGTCCGGCGTAGGCGACCGACTCGACGTCGTCCCTGGCCTCCAGCCATTCGGCGACGCTGGTGGCGTTGGCCACGTGGCGTTCGACGCGCAGGCTGAGCGTCTCGATGCCCTGGGCAATGAGGAAGGCGTTGAACGGGGACACGGCGGAGCCCAGGTCGCGAAGGAGCTGCACCCGGGCCTTGAGGATGTAGGAGAGGTTGGCCCCGAGGGCGCCGCCGGCACCGAGGTCGCGGGCGTAGACCAGCCCGTTGTAGGTGGGGTCCGGGGTGTTGAAGCCCGGGAACCGCTCGGGGTCCTTGCCGAAGTCGAAGTTGCCGGAATCAACGATCACGCCGGCGATCGCGGCGCCGTGGCCGCCGAGGTACTTGGTGGCGGAGTGGACCACGATGTCTGCGCCCCACTCGATCGGACGGATGAGGTAGGGGGTGGACAGGGTGTTGTCCACGATCAGGGGCACGCCGGCCTCATGGGCCACCTTGGAGATGCCTTCGATGTCCAGCACGTCCTGGCGCGGGTTGGACACCACCTCGCCGAAGAACAGCTTGGTGTTGGGCTGGACGGCGTCCCGCCAGTGGTCAAGGTTGTCCGGGTCCGCAACGAATGTCACGGAGATGCCGAACTTCTTCAACGTGTGGGCGAGCAGATTGTACGTTCCGCCGTAGAGGCTGGGGCTGGCCACTACATGGTCCCCGGCTTCGGCCACGTTGAGGATCGCGAAGGTCTCGGCGGCCTGGCCGGAGCTGAGCAGCAGGGCCGCGAGGCCGCCTTCAAGGCTTGCCACGCGCTGTTCGACGGCGTCCTGGGTGGGGTTGCCGATCCGGGTATAGATGGGGGCGAGCTCGGCCAGCGCGAAGCGGTTCGCGGCGCTTTCGGCGCTTGGGAACACGAACGACGTCGTCTGGTAGATCGGGAGGGACCGCGCCCCGGTGGCGGAGTCCGCCTCCTGACCGGCGTGGATCTGGCGGGTTTCAAAGGACCAGGCAGTGGACATTGATGCTCCTCAAGGGACCGGGCACAGCACCGCCCAGGGCCATCGGCCCGGACCGGCACAGGCGCCGCGCTTGCCCTCCGGCGGGCGCCGGACGGCCAGGTCTTCACCCGGGGCACCCCACCGCGATACGAGGGTTGCCGGCCAGCAAGCCGGGGCTGTGCGCTGGCACTCATGACCTTGCTTCAGTCTAGGAAGGGCGGGCGGGCGTTGGATAGCTTTGTGACGAACATGAAGATGACGGACCGTGGCGCCGCCTGCAGACGCTTCCCGGGCTGCCGCTGACGGCGCGCCGTGACATCCTATGACGGTAAGGGGAGCCTAAGCTGAGAGGTCCATCACAAAGTGCCAAGATGAGGGCATGCGCATGGATCACGTCTCTTACGCCTGTGAACACGATGGCTTGGCAGCCACCACTGAACGTATTGCGTCCGCCCTCGGCGTCGAAGCCGTAAAGGGCGGAGTGCACCCCCGTTTCGGGACACGCAACATGATTATCCCGCTCGCGGGCCACAAGTACCTGGAAGTCGTTGAGGTCCTGAACCACCCGGCGTCGGACAAGGCTCCCTTTGGCCAGGCCGTCCGGGCACGCTCCGAGGCCGGCGGCGGCTGGATGGGCTGGTGCGTCGAAGTGGACGACCTCGCCCCGTTCGAGGAGCGGCTGGGCCGCTCGGCCGTGAACGGCAACCGGAAGTTCCCCGACGGCCGTGAACTGGTCTGGAAGCAGATCGGCATCCTGGGCCTCATCGCCGATCCCCAGGTGCCGTACATGCTCAAGTGGGAGGGCAATCCGGAGCTCCACCCGTCCAAAGCCTACGAGAGCGATGTCAAAATGTCCGCGCTGACCATTGCCGGTTCCGCAGAGCGGGTGACCGAATGGCTGGGCGAGCCGGTGGAAAAGCCGCTGGAGGACGTGGCCGTTCACTGGATCGCGCCGCACGGCACGCCCGGCATCCTCTCCGTCACCTTCGAGACCGCTTCCGGAGCGGTCACGATCTAACGCTGCACCTGCCCCACACTTCGGCCGCCATCTAAGGGTGCCAACGTTGTCACCCTTAGATGGCGGCCGATACTTCTTTAAGGCCGGCCGGGGTCGCCTGTTCATAAAAGCAACGCGGGGTCACTTCGCGCCCGTCCGGAGGCTCCGGATGGGCCGAAAGTGACCCCGCGTTGCTGTGTTGGCTGTCAGCCCAGGCCCACGGCTTTGCCGAACAGGCTGAATCCCACGAACGCCACGGTATCCAGGATGGCGTGCGCGATCACGAGCGGCATGACGCGCTTGGTCCGGGTGTACACCAGGGCGAAGACAACGCCCATCACCGCGTTGCCGATGAACGGCCCGAACCCCTGATAGAGGTGGTAGCTGCCGCGGAGCAGGGCGCTGGCGGCGATGGCCGCCGGGGTGCTCCAGCCCAGTTTTCCAAGCCGGTCGAGCAGGTAGGCCACCACGATCACTTCCTCGACCACCGCGTGCCGGATCGCGGAGAGGACAAGGACCGGCACCGTCCACCAGTACGCGTCCAGCGCACTGGGGATGATCGCCGTCGTGATCCCCAGGGCCCGGCCGGCGGCGTAGAGCGCCAGGGACGGAACGCCGATGACCGCGGCGAGCCCCAGTCCCTGCAGCAGGTCCTTGCCGGGTCGGGCGAAGTCGAAGCCGATCTTCCGGAACGCCGAGGTGCCGTGCTCTCCGCCCGGCCACCGTTCGGTGAGGAAGTAGATCACCAGGGCCACGGGGACCAGGGCGAAGAAGATGTCCAGCAGCTGGTAGGTGAGATCGAAGTATTCGCGCGGGCTCTGCGAACGGTTCAGCGTGGACGTCCCCTGGGCCAGCGGCGCCTGGGTCATTTTGTCCATGAGCTGCACGACGGAATAGACCGCGGACTGCCCCAGCGACAGCCCCAGGACAATCAACACTTCGAACCGCAGCCGACGGCGGGAGGGAACCAACATGGTCCTATCTTGCCTGCAGTTGCCGAGAGTTTGCTGGTCTTAGGAGCGCGCCGGCCGTGCGGGGCTTTGCCTACGGCCCTTGCTTTTGGGACCCCTATGCTTGGGGACTATGAGTGCGCCCCGGAAAATCATCATGATCCGGCACGGCCAGTCCGCTGCCAATGCCGACACCTCGATCTACAACCGCGTTCCGGACTACCGGATCCCGCTGACGCCGCTCGGGCTGGAGCAGGCGGCGGCGGCCGGCGTCGAGGTCCGGCGCCAGTTGGACGGCCGCCCGGTGTGCGTCTACGTCTCGCCGTACCTGCGCGCTTACCAAACGCTCGAGGCGCTCAATCTGGGTCCCCTCGTGGAGCGGGTGATCGAGGAGCCCCGGCTGCGGGAACAGGACTGGGCCAACTTTCAGATCGCCGGTGACATCGAGGACCAGAAGGAGCTCCGCAACGCCTACGGGCACTTCTTCTACCGCTTCCGCGAGGGCGAGTCAGGCTCCGATGTGTATGACCGGATTTCCTCCTTCATGGAAACCCTGTACCGGCACTGGTCGAGGCCCAGCTATGCGCCGAATGCACTGTTTGTGACGCACGGACTGACCATGCGGCTGTTCTGCATGCGCTGGTTCCACTGGTCCGTGGAGTATTTCGAGTCCTTGAACAACCCGGAGAACGCCGAGGTCCGCACCCTGCTGCGCAGTGCGCACGGCAAGTACGAGCTTGACAAGCCCTTCACCCAGTGGGAGAAGAGGCGTGTGGACGAGACCGTTCTCGACGCCCCGCCGATGTTTTTCTAGCTGTGCCGGGACAGTACAGCTAGCGCACCGCCTGGGCTGCGCTGACCTGCTGTTCTGTGCCGGCCCGCCATACGGCGTGCGTCAGGGGGATGCCGGGCCGGTAGGCCAGGTGCGTGGCGGACGGCGCATTGAGCAGGTGCAGGTCCGCGCGGTGTCCGACGGCGATCGAGCCCACCGCGCGTTCGCCGTCGACGTCGTTCCCGGACTCCCGCCCGAGGGCCAACGCGCCGCCGTAGGTCGCTGCGCGGACCGCCTCGTGGACGCTGAGCCGCATCTGCAGAACGGCGGTGGTGACGCAGAACGCCATGGAGCTCGTGTACGACGTGCCGGGGTTGCAGTTGGAGGCCAGGGCCAGCTGCGCGCCGGCGTCGAGCAGGGCCCGGCCCGGGGCCAGCGGCTGCCGGGTGGAGAGATCGCAGGCCGGCAGGCACGTCGCGACCGTGCCGCGCGTGCCTCCGCCGGAGCCGGCGTCCCAGCCGAACCAGCTGCCGGCGAGCGCCTCGATGTCCGCGGCGGAGAGGTAGTTCACGTGGTCCACGCTCGCGGCGCCGAATTCCACGGCGAGCCGGACGCCCGGGCCCTCGCCGAGCTGGTTGCCGTGGACGCGCAGGCCCAGCCCGGCGTCCTTGCAGGCCTGGAGCACCCGGCGGGACTGGTCCTCGTTGAAGGCGCCCCGCTCGCAAAAGACGTCGGCCCAGCGGACGTAGGGCAGCACGGCGGCGAGCATCGGCCCGCACACCAGCTCCGTATATTCCTCCGCGTCCGTCCCGGCGGGCACCAGGTGCGCCCCCAGATAGGTGACTTCGTCCGCGACCGTGGAGGCGATCCGGGCGCTGCGGGCCTCGTTCTCAAGGTCCAGGCCGTAGCCGGTCTTGGTCTCCAGGTACGTGGTGCCCTGCGACACGGCCTCGGCGACCCGGCCCATCGCCAGCCGGGTGAGGTCGAAGTCGCTCGTGCCCCGGGTGGCACCGGTGGTGACGGCGATGCCGCCGGCGCTGTAACTCTCCCCCGCCATCCGGGCCTCGAACTCGGCCGTGCGGTCCCCCGCGAAAATCAGGTGGGTGTGCGAATCGACCCAGCCCGGCAGGAGCGCCCGGCCCCCGGCGTCCACGCTTTCGTCCGCGGCAGGGGCGTCGGCCGCGGGACCGAGCCAGGAAATCCGCTCGCCCTCGATCACCACTGCCGCGTCGCGGAGGATGCGGTGTTCCGCGTCCTGGGTCATCAGTTCGGCGATGTTGGTGATGAGGGTGCTCATGGAACCATTCTTCAGCGCCGGATGGACCAGCGGGTCGCGGCCAGCGCCTCCGCTGTCCGGGATGCCGGACTGGCGTCCGCGGCAGCAACGGAAGCGGCGGACCCCTGGCCGGCGAGGATGAGCCCGGCGGCCAGCTCCGCAATGCCGGAGGAGGTCTGGAACCCGTAACCGCCCTGGCCGGCGAGCCAGAAGAATCCGGTGGCCTCGGCATCGAATCCCACCACGGGAACGCCGTCGGCCGCCTCCGTCCGCAGCCCCGTCCAGGCCTTGCGGACGCCACGGATCCCGAGTGCTGTGACGGTGTTGAGCCGGGCGATGAGTCGTTCGACGTCGCCGGGGTAGGGCTGCGCGTCCTCCGGGCCGCTCGGGACAGACTCCGAAGGCGAGATGAGGACCTGTGCTCCGTCCGGGCGGAAATAGAAGGATTCGTCGGCAGCGGCCACAAAGGGGCTGGACTCCGGGAGGGGATGGTCGACGTCGACGATCGCCGCGGTGCGCCGGTACGGCTGCAGCTGGACCTTTTCGACGCCGCTGAGGACGGCAAGTTCATCCGCCCAGGCCCCGGCGGCATTGACCACGACGGCGGACTGGAAGCCTTCCTGCCCGGCGCCCAGTTCCCAGCCGGTGCCAAGGCGCTGGGCCGAATGGACCCTGGCGCCGGTGATGATGTCCACTCCGCCAGCCTCCGCACGGCGCCGGTGGTCCTCGAGCAGCACGGGGGCGTTGCAGGCGAAGGAGCCAGTGTCCAGGCCAGCGGCGCTGAACGAGTCCGGGACCAGGGCCGGGCACAGCTCCAGTGCCTCGGCGTGGGTGATCCGGTGCATGTGGCCGCTGGCCTCCGCCTGGACGGTGGCGTCGTCCCCGATCAGCATGAAGCTGCGCGGCGTGAGCACCGGTTCCGGACGGTCGGCGTCCTGGGCGGCGATGAGGTCCAGCGTCCGGACGGTGAGTTCCTGGACCACGGGCGGGCCGTAGCTGGGAATCAGCTGCCGCGCCGAGCGGGCCGAGGTGTGGTAGGCCAGGGTCTGCTCGGCTTCGACCAGGGCCACGCTGCAGTGCCCGGCCAGCGTGGCAGCCAGGGACAGGCCGGCAATACCGCCGCCGACAATTACGACATCGTAAGTATCTGACATGGCTCCATCCTTGCAGATTGTCCGGGCCATGGCCGCAAGGGAGATGCTCCTATCGACATGTCCGAGGCCGGGACTTACGCTGGCCGCATGACGCCGCTGCGGTCCCTCGCCTGGCTGACAGTCCTGCTGCCGGCCCTGGTGCCCGTTGCGGGGTGCGCGAGGGTTTGCCCGGCCATTGCGTGGACGAACTTCGTCACCGTGACCTTGGCTGGAGACACCCGCAGTGTGTCCTGGGTGCAGCTGTGCACCCCGGACTCATGTTCCCGGGCGACGGAGAGCCCTGCGCCGCGGACCGTCCTCCCGTCCGCGACGGTAACCCCCACCGGGGCCAACGGCCTCGGATTCCCGCCGGGTAGCGGTCCCATTCAGCGTCCCATCACCGTCGAGAAGTTCGGCCCGGACCGTTGGCGGTTTGGATTCGAGATCGACTCCCCCGGGTCTGTGACCGTCCGGGCCCTGGACCCAGCCGGAAATACCCTCGCCGAGAAAAAGATGACCTTGGCCTGGCAGCGGACCGGCGGAACGGCGGAGTGTGGCGGCCCGGAGACAGCATCACCGCTCACGCTGACAGTCAACTCTTAGCGCTGGCAGTCGCCGGGCAAGGAACGAACTGCTCCCTCCATGAAGCTGCTCCCCGAAAGTCAGGACTGAATTTTCAGTCCGACTTTCGGGGAGCAGTTCAGCGTGGGGCCTGGCTCAGGGATCCGGCCTAGGCGGCTGCGACGGCCGCGCGGCTCCGGATGAACGCCTGCACGCACGCCTCGACGTCGTCGGCGCTGTGCGCGGCGGAGAGCTGCACGCGGATCCGGGCGGCGCCCTTAGGCACCACCGGGTAGCTGAACGCCGTGACGAAGACGCCGTGGTGGAGCATGGCGTCGGCCACCTTGGCCGCCATGACGGCGTCGCCGAACATCACCGGGACAATCGCGTGCTCGCCGGGGAGGAGGTCGAAGCCTTCCTCGGTCATGCGGTTCCGGAAGAGTTCGGCGTTGGCGAAGAGCTTGCCGCGCAGTTCGCCGGAGTTCTCCACGAGGTCCAGGGCCTTGAGCGTGGCTGCGACGATTGCCGGGGCCAGCGAGTTGGAGAACAGGTACGGGCGGGCCTTCTGGCGGAGCATCGCCACGACCTCGCCACGGCCGGAGACGTAGCCGCCGGAGGCGCCGCCGAGGGCCTTGCCGAAGGTGCCGGTGTAGATGTCCACGCGGTCCGAGACGCCGGCGTGTTCCGGCGTGCCGGCCCCGGTGGCGCCCATGAAGCCCACCGCGTGGGAGTCGTCCACCATGACCAGGGCGTCGTACTTCTCGGCGAGGTCGCAGATCGCCTCGAGCGGGGCCAGGAAGCCGTCCATCGAGAAGACGCCGTCCGTGACGATGATCTTGCGGCGTGCGGGGTTCTCCTGCGTGGTGGCCTCGATCAGTTTCGCTTCGAGGTCCGCCATGTCCTGGTTGGCGTAGCGGAAGCGCTGGGCCTTGCAGAGACGGATGCCGTCAATGATGGACGCGTGGTTCAGGGCGTCGGAGATGACGGCGTCTTCCGGGCCGAAGAGGGACTCGAACACGCCGCCGTTGGCATCGAAGCAGCTGGAGAACAAGATGGTGTCCTCGGTGCCGAGGAAGGCCGACACGCGCTTTTCCAGCGCCAGGTGCAGGTCCTGGGTGCCGCAGATGAAGCGGACGCTGGCCATGCCGAAGCCCCGGGAGTCCATGGCTTCCTTGGCTGCGGCAATAATGTCCGCGTGGTCCGCGAGGCCGAGGTAGTTGTTGGCGCAGAAGTTCAGGACGTCGGCGCCGGACTCGCCGATCTGCCCGGCCTTGATGCGGTTGGCCTGCGGCGAGTCGATGTGCCGCTCGGTCTTGAACAGTCCGGCGCTGCGGATCTCGTCAAGTTCGTGCTGCAGCTGGTCCTTGATGGCTGAATACATGGGTTGGCTCCTCAGCTGGTTGGATGCGGGGCAAAATGCGGGGTCTGGCAGGAGGCCCGGAAGCGGGCTGTCAGGAAAGCCGGTCTAGAAGACGGTCCAGTCGAGGACCACCTTGCCGCCGACGCCGGCGCGGGCCACCTCGAAGCCCTTTTCCCAGTCGGTGGCCGGCAGCGTGTCCGTGACCACGGCCGAGATGTTGGCGTGCAGGACCGGGTTGGACGAGAGCATGGCGCTCATCGCGTACCAGGTCTCGAACATTTCGCGGCCGTAGATGCCCTTCATGGTGAGCATGTGCGTGACCACCTTGCCCCAGTCAATGTCGATGGACTGGCTAGGCAATCCCAGCATCGCGATCCGGCCGCCGTGGTTCATGTTGTCGATCATCTCAGGCAGGGCGGTGGGGTGTCCCGACATTTCCATGCCGATGTCGAAGCCCTCGCGCATGCCGAGTTCCCGCTGGGCGTCTTTGACCCGCATCTTCGAGACATCGATGGCGAGGTCGACGCCGAGCTTCCGGGCCAGTTCCAGCCGGGGCGCGGAGACATCGGTGATGGCGATTTTGCGGGCGCCCGCGTGCCGGGCGACGGCGATCGCCATGAGCCCGATGGGTCCGGCGCCGGTGATCAGGACGTCCTCGCCGACGAGGGGGAAGCTCAGGGCGGTGTGAACGGCGTTGCCGAAGGGGTCGAAGATGGCGCCCAGTTCCGGCGTGACGGAAGGATCCTGGTGGACCCAGACGTTGGTCTCGGGGATCACCACATACTCGGCGAAGGCGCCGTCGCGCTGGACGCCGACGCTGACGGTGTTGATGCACATCTGCTTGCGGCCGGCGCGGCAGTTGCGGCAGATCCCGCAGACGATGTGGCCCTCGCCGGAGACCCGGTCCCCGACCCTGACGTCCAGGACGTCCTCGCCGGTCTCGACCACTTCGCCGTAAAACTCGTGGCCGGCGATCAGCGGGGCGTTGATGATGCCCTGCGCCCAGGCGTCCCAGGACTGGATGTGCAGGTCAGTGCCGCAGATGCCCGTGGTCATGACCCGGATCTTGACGTCGCCGGGGCCGGTCTCGGGCTCGGGACGGTCCACGAGCTCGAATCCTGCGTGGGCGCCGGCCTTGTAGAGAGCCTTCATGGGCCTTCCTAACTGTGTGTTTTGCTTCGCGCGTTCTGTACCGCCGAGCCGCACGGGTGTGGGACAACTCACCCCATTAGACCCATCACAAAGCGTTAGCACAACCTCCTTTTTCTCAATCGACGATTTAGCTTTTTCTTGCGCATAGAATGAGCGGCATGGAAATCCACCAGCTGGAGATGCTGCGCGAACTCGGCGCGCTGGGCAGCGTCAAGGCCGTCGCCGAAACCCTCCTCGTCACACCCTCGGCCGTGTCCCAGCAGCTGGCCGCGCTGCAGAAGACCGTGGAGGTTCCGCTGACCCGGAAGGAGGGCCGGAACCTGGTACTCACGGAGGCCGGGCAGGTCCTCGCGGACGCCGGTGCCGCCGTCGTGAGCGCGATGGCGGACGCGAAAATGGCGATCGGGGCGTACCACGGTTCGCCGGTCGCACCGGTGACGCTCAGCGGTTTCCACAGCGCCGGGCAGGCGCTGTTCGCGCCGCTGGCCCGGCTCCTGGACGGCCCGGGCCAGCCGCGGATCCTGCTTTCGGACGAAGATGTGGCCCAGCAGGACTTCCCGGCCCTGACGGCACGCTACGACCTGGTGCTGGCGCACCGGATGGACCACAGCCCGCGCTGGCCCGAGGAACGCGTCGCGGTGATTCCGCTCGCGCACGAGCCGCTGGACGTGGCCCTGCCGGCCGGGCACCGGCTGGCCGCCCAGCGGGCGGTGACGGCCGACGACGTCGTGGGCGAACCGTGGGTGACGAGCCGCGCCGGGTACTCCCCCGCCGACGTGCTCTCCGCCGTCGCGGCGGTCTCCAGCCGTGAGCTGAACATCGTGCACCGCATCAACGACTACTCGACCGTGGCGGCGCTCGTGGCGGCCGGCGGCGTGATCGGTCTGCTGCCGCGGCACACCGCGCGGCCGGTGCTGAACCCGGATATTGTGCTGCGGCCGCTGGAGGGCATCAGCACCCGGCGCCGGATCGACCTCCTGGCCAGGCCGGAGAACCTTAAACGCACATCGGTCATGATGGTCTGCGAAGCGCTGCAGACCATCATGACCGAATTAGTGGGCGGCTAGGGACTAGCCTTCGACGCCGAGGCGCTGAAGGATCAGCTCGCGGACGCGGCCGGCGTCGGCCTGCCCGCGGGTGGCCTTCATGACGCCGCCGACGATCGCGCCGATCGCCTGGACCTTGCCGCCGCGGATCTTGTCCGCTACGTCGGGCTGCGCGGCGAGGGCCGCATCGATGGCCTCCAGCAGCGGGCCGTCGTCGGAAACCACGGCGAGGCCGCGCTTTTCAACGATCTCCGCCGGGGTGCCTTCGCCGGCGAGGACGCCGTCCAGGACCTCGGAGGCCATCTTGTTGTTGATCTTGCCGTCCTCCACCATCCGGTTCAGTTCCACGATGGTGGCCGGGTTGACGCCGAGCTGGCCGGGATCAACGTCGGCGTTCTTGGCGCGGCCGACGATCTCGCCCATCCACCACTTGCGGGCCACCGTGGCGGAGGCGCCGGCGGCAATGGTTTCCTCGATCTCGTCCATGACGCCGGCGTTGACGACGTCGCGGAACTCCAGGTCCGAGTAACCCCAGTCGGCCTGCAGCCGCTTGCGGCGGGCGGCCGGCGGCTCGGGCAGGGTGGCCCGGAGCTCCTCGACCCATTCGCGGGACGCAGTGATCGGGACCAGGTCCGGTTCCGGGAAGTAGCGGTAGTCGTCGGCGTCGGACTTGGCCCGGCCCGACGTCGTGGTCCGCGTGTCCTCGTGCCAGTGCCGGGTTTCCTGGGTGACCGGCTCGCCGGAGTCCAGCACGGCAGCGTGTCGCTGGATCTCGTAGCGGACGGCGTGTTCGACGGCGCGCAGCGAGTTGACGTTCTTGGTCTCGGAGCGGATGCCGAAGCGTTCGCGGCCGTGCGGGCGCAGCGAGACGTTGGCGTCGCAGCGGACGTTGCCGCGTTCCATCTTGGCGTCCGAGACGCCCAGGTTCTTGACGATCTCGCGGACCGCGGCCACGTAGGCCTTGGCGAGTTCGGGCGCGCGGCTGCCGGCACCCTCGATCGGCTTGGTGACGATCTCGACCAGCGGAACGCCGGAGCGGTTGTAGTCCACCAGGGAGTAGTCCGCGCCCTGGATGCGGCCGGTGGCGCCGCCCATGTGGGTCAGCTTGCCGGCGTCCTCCTCCATGTGCGCGCGTTCAATCTCGACGCGGAACACGGTGCCGTCGGCGAGCTCGACGTCCAGGTAGCCGTCGTACGCGATGGGCTCGTCGTACTGGGAGGTCTGGAAGTTCTTGGGTGTGTCCGGGTAGAAGTAGTTCTTCCGCGCGAACCGGCAGGTCTCGGCGATCTTGCAGTTCAGCGCCAGGCCGATCTTGATCGAGGACTCGATTGCGGTCTTGTTCACCACCGGCAGGACGCCGGGCATGCCGAGGTCCACCTCGTTGACGTTGGTGTTCGGCTCGTCGCCAAAAACGTTCGGCGCGGAGGAGAACATCTTGGTCTTGGTGTTCAGCTCCACGTGGACCTCGAAGCCCAGGACGGGATCGTACTTCTCCATCGCCTCTTCGAAGCTGAGGGTTGCGTCAGTCATTAGTGTGAACCTCCGTGGCTTGCGGGGGCGCCAGCAGCAACCGCCGGTGCGGAATCAGTCAGGGAAGGGGCCTTATCCAGCAGCGGTCCGCCCCACTGCGCCTCGAGCAGGGATTCCAGGACCGCGCCGACCCGGTACAGCCGGGCGTCCTGGCGGGCCGGGGCCAGCAGCTGGATGCCGACCGGCAGCCCGTCCTCGTCGGCCAGGCCGCCGGGCAGGGAGAGCCCCGGGACGCCTGCCATGTTGGCGGGGATGGTGGCGACGTCGTTGAGGTACATCGCCAGCGGGTCGTTGAGCTTCTCGCCCAGCTTGAACGCCGTGGTGGGGGCCGTCGGGGAAATCAGCACATCGGCCTTGGCGAATGCGGCGTCGAAGTCGCGCTGGATCAGGGTGCGCACCTTCTGGGCCGAGCCGTAGTAGGCGTCGTAGTAGCCGGCGCTCAGGGCGTAGGTGCCCAGGATGATGCGGCGCTTGACTTCGTCGCCGAAGCCGGCGGCGCGGGTGGCCCCCATGACGCGTTCGATGGTGAGCGGTCCCTGTTCGGGCAGGACCCGCAGGCCGTACCGGACGCCGTCGAACTTGGCCAGGTTGGAGGAGGCCTCCGACGGCATGATCAGGTAGTAGGCGCCCAGGGCGTACTTGAAGTTGGGGCAGGAGACCTCGACGATCTCGGCGCCCGCGCCCTTGAGCAGTTCGAGGGACTCGTTGACGCGGTTCTCGACGCCGGCCTGGTAGCCCTCGCCGTGGAGTTCCTTGATGATGCCGATCTTCATGCCCTGGACGTTGCCGGTCCGGGCCGCGGCGACGAGGTCCTCGAGCGGGTCCGGCAGCGAGGTGGAGTCGCGGGGGTCGTGCCCGCCGATTACCTGGTGCAGCAGGGCCGAGTCCAGCACGGTGCGGGACACCGGCCCGATCTGGTCCAGCGAGGAGGCCATGGCGATGGCGCCGTAGCGGGAAACGCCGCCGTATGTGGGCTTGACGCCGACGGTGCCGGTGACGGCGCCGGGCTGGCGGATGGACCCGCCGGTGTCCGTGCCGAGGGCCAGCGGGGCTTCGAAGGCCGCGACGGCGGCAGCGGAACCGCCGCCGGAACCGCCGGGGATGCGGTCCAGGTCCCACGGATTGTGGGTGGGGCCGAACGCGGAGTGCTCGGTGGAGGAGCCCATGGCGAATTCGTCGAGGTTCGTTTTGCCCAGGATCGGCATTTTCGCGGCGCGCAGGCGCTTGACGACGGTGGCGTCGTAGGGGCTGTGCCAGCCTTCGAGGATCTTCGAGCCGGCCGTGGTGGGCTGGCCGATCGTGACGATGAGGTCCTTGACGGCGATCGGCACGCCGGCGAGGACGTGGAGCTGTTCGGCTTCGGCGCCGCCGGCGGCGCGGATCGCGTCCACCTCGGCGGCGACGGCGAGCGCCTCCTCGGCGTTGACGTGCAGGAAGGCGTGCACCTTGCCGTCGACGGCGGCGATGCGGTCCAGGTACGCCTGGGTGACCTCGACGGCGGTGACCTCGCGGGCTGCCAGCTTCTCGGCGAGCGCGGCGGCGGAGAGGCGGATCAGTTCGTTGTTCTCAGTCATGGTCTTAGTCCTCATCCAGGATTGCCGGGACCTTGAAACGGCCTTCGTACGCGTCGGGGGCACCGGAGAGGGATTGCTCGGCCGTAAACGTGTGGCCCACGACGTCCTCGCGGAACACATTGGTCAGCGGAATCGGGTGGGACGTGGCCGGGACGTCATCACCGGCGGCTTCACTGACAGACTTCACTGAATCCACGATGACGGCGAGTTCGCCGGCCATCCTGTCCAGCTCTTCAGCACTCATCTCGATGTGCGCGAGATGCGCGAGATGCGCGACGTCGTCGCGGTTGATCGCAGCCATGGATCTCCCCTGCAAGGTATGGATTATTTTCCGTCCCAGTCTACGTGGGTTGAACTGCTGTTACTGCCGGTCCCACAGCAACGCGGGGTCACTTACGGCCTATCCGGGCGGCCGGAATGGGCGGTAGGTGACCCCGCGTTGCTGTGGGGGTGCCGTGGCGGTGCCGTCAGAGGGCGTTAGCCGATGCCGATGGCTCCGGTGAGGACTCCTACGCCGAGCATGACCAGGGAGATCACGGCCGTGCGCCAGAGGACCTTCTTGTGGTGGTCCCCGAGGTCCACCTTGGCGAGGGAGACCAGGAGCAGGATGGCCGGGACCAGGGGGCTCTGCAGGTGGAAGGGCTGGCCGGTGATGGACGCGCGGGCCATGTCTGCGGCGCCGACGCCGTAGTGGGCCGCCGTCTCGCTGAGGACCGGGAGGACGCCGAAGTAAAAGGCGTCGTTGCTCATGAAGAACGTCATCGGGATGCTCAGGAGGCCGGTGATGACGGCCATGAGCGGCCCCATGTCCGCCGGGATGACCTGGACCAGCCAGGTGGACATGGCCTTGACCATGCCCGTGCCGTTGAGGACGCCGGTCAGGACCGCGGCGGCCATGACCATGCTCACGACAGCGACGATCGAGGGTGCGTGGGCGATCAGCTGGGCGCCCTGGTCCTTGACCTTGGGGAAGTTGACCAGCAGGGCGACGGCGGAGCCCACCATGAACACGAACGGCAGCGGCACGACGTTGGCGACGAGCGTCCCCATGACGGCAACCGTCAGGCCGAGGTTGAACCAGAACAGCTTGGGACGCAGTGTCTTGCGGTTGGGGTCCAGTGCGGTGTCCGCCATGGCGGAGTCGCTCGCGTCAACAAGTTCCTCGGTGCTGTCCAGAACGGCGACCGATGCAAGGCCAGCGGCGGGGCCAGCGGCACCGGGGCCTGGGACCCGGGGGCCGGTACCCTTGCGGCCGAAGCCGAAGCGGCCGGCGCCGCCGTCGGACATCCCGGCGTCACCGGCGCCCCAGATCTCCGGGGCGAGAGAGTGGAGGCGGTTGCGTTCCTGCAGGCCGAGCAGCCAGGAGAAGGCCAGCACCACGATGAGGCCTGCGATGAGGGACGGGACCATGGGAACGAAGACGTCGTTGACGTCCAGCTTCAGCGCGGTTGCGGCGCGGGCGGTGGGGCCGCCCCACGGCAGGATGTTCATGGTGCCGTTGGCCAGGCCCGCCACGCAGGTCAGGACCACGGGGCTCATCTTGAGCCGCAGGTAGACCGGCAGCATCGCCGCCGTGGTGAGGATGAAGGTGGTGGAACCGTCGCCGTCGAGCGAAACAGCCGCGGCGAGGATGGCCGTGCCGAGGACCACCTTGGCGGGGTCGTTACCCAGCTTGCGCAGGATGAACCGGACCAGGGGGTCGAAGAGCCCGACGTCGATCATCAGGCCGAAGTAGATGATCGCGAACATCAGCAGCGCGGCCGTGGACGTCATGGACTTCATGGAGTCCATGACCATGGTGCCGATGCCGAGGCCGGCGCCGGCGAAAAGACCGAAAATTGTGGGAACGATGATCAGCGCCAGTACGGGCGTCAACTTCTTCGTCATGATCAGCACCATGAATACCGCGATCATGGCGAATCCTAGTAATACCAGCACGGCCGGCTCCTTCTTCGTTGAATGACACCACTACGGTGTGATGCGCACTACAGACGTTAGAGTGGCGTCCGTCACGGCTGGGCCTTTGGCTCAATTGATTGGCATACTGCTTATTGGACGCATTTTGCGCATTTTGCTCACACGCGAACCGACCCCAAAACCGACACCGTACCGACCCCAGGCAGGAGCCCGATGAAGCGCCGCACAGCCCTGCCGGCCCTGCGCTTTTCCACCCAGACCCTGCTGCTGCAACTTGGTGTCGTGGCGCTGGTGGTGCTGCTGAGCAGCGCTGTCCATGCCTGGCTGACGTACGAGCGGCTGGGCCGGGAGGCCGAGAGCCAGGCGCTGACGCTGGCCCGGACGGTGGCCTCGGATCCGGCCGTGCGGGCAGAGGTCCGGTCCGTCAGTGCCCTTCCCGCCGCTCCCCCGGCAGCGGAATTGCTGGCCGGTCCGTTGATGGCTGCCGCGGAAGGTGCCCGCACCCGGACCGGGGCGCTGTTCGTGGTCATCACGGACGAGACCGGCATCCGCCTGGCGCACCCGGACGCGGAGCGGCTCGGCGAAAAGGTCAGCACCGACCCCTCGGAAGCCCTCGCCGGCAAGGAGGTCACCACGCGCAACACGGGCACGCTCGGTCCGTCCGCCGGCGCCAAGGTACCGGTGTACGCCCCGGACTCCACCAAGGTCGAGGGTGAGGTGAGCGTGGGGTACTCCACCGAATCCATCAGCCAAAGCCTGGCCCGGGACATCATTCCCATCGCCGTCACGGCCGCCGGCGCGCTGGTCGTCGGCATCCTGGCTTCCTTCCTGTTGCGGCGGCGGCTGCAGCGTCTGACGCTGGGGCTGGAGCCGGAGGAAATCAGCACCCTGGTGCACGACCAGGTGGCCGTGCTGCAGGGTGTGGACGACGGCGTGATCGGCGTCGCGGCCGACGGCAGGGTCAGCGTCTTCAATGCCGCCGCCCGGCGGCTGCTCGGTGTTCCCGACCTCGCGGGCGCCTCCTGGGCGGCGGCTCCCGTGCCGGGCCAGCTGAAGGCCCTGACCCGGGCGGATGCGGCGGAGGGCGAGGCGGTGGAACTCGTGGCCGGCGGCCGGGTGCTGGTGGCCAGCGCCCGCAAGGCCCTGCATGGACGCGAAGACCTGGGCTGGGTGGTGATGCTGCGGGACCGGACCGAGCTGCAGCAGCTGACCCGCCAGCTCGACGCCGTCGGCACGATGTCCGCGGCCTTGCGGGCGCAGCGCCACGAGTTTGCCAACCAGCTGCACACGATTGCCGGCTTCATGAGCATCGGCCAGTCCCAGCAGGCCCGGGACTATCTGGCCAAACTGGCGGCCACCGGCCCGCTGACCTTCCCGGTGGACCAGGCCGAGCTGCTCCAGGACCCTTACCTGCAGGCCTTCCTGGGTGCCAAGGGCGTCGAGGCGGACGAGCGCGGCGTGAGCCTCCGCCTCGGGCCGGAATCCCTGGTCCGCGGTCACGTCACCGAACCGCAGGATGTCACCGCCGTGCTGGGGAACCTGATCGACAATGCCGTGAACGCCGCCGTCGCCGGTTCCGCCTCCGAGCGCTGGGTGGAAGTGGAAGTGCTGGACGAGCCGGGGACGGACGGCGGCGCCGGCACGCTGCACATCGTGGTGGCGGACTCGGGCGACGGCCTGGGCGCCGGAATGACGGCCACGGAGGCCGAGGCGGTGTTCGTGGAGGGCTACACGACGTCGGACCGCCCGGCGCGGGCGGGCGCGGGGCACGGCCTGGGGCTGGCGCTGTCCCGGCAGCTCGCGCGGCGCCGCGGCGGGGACGTGCGGGTGCTGGATCCCGGCTCCCCCGGCGGCCCGGGCGCCGTGTTCGTCGCGACCCTGCCGGGGACGACGGCGGCAGGAACAGCAACTACGGAAGCAACCCAGCCACCCGGAAAGGACACCGATGTCTGAGGATTTCAGGGTGTTGATTGTCGACGATGACTTCCACGTCGCCAAGCTGCATGCCGCCTATGTGGATTCAGTCGCCGGTTTCCTGGCACTGCCGCCGGCCGGCTCGGCCTCGCAGGCCCTGCAGGCCATCCACAGCCTGCGCCCGGACCTGGTGCTGCTGGACGTCTACCTGCCGGACGCTTCCGGCCTGGATCTGCTGCATCAGCTGGACGTGGACACCATAATCCTCAGCGCGGCCTCGGACACGGCGTCGCTCCGGCTCGCGTTCCGCCGCGGGGCACTGGGCTACCTGCTCAAGCCCTTCACGGCGGAAGCCCTCTCCCAGCAGCTGCGCTCCTACGCGCGCTACCGGCGGATCCTGGCGCAGCCGGGATCCGTCAACCAGCAGTCGGTGGAACGCGCCAAGCGCGCCTTGATCCCGGGCGACGTCGTTGCGTCCTCCCGTCCCCGCTCCGCGACCGAGGCCGCGGTGCTGGAATCCCTGGTTCCGGGCGAGCAGTATTCCGCGGCCGACGTCGCCGCCCGGGTTGGCGTGTCCCGGGCCACCGCCCAACGGTACCTGTCCGCGCTGGCGGACGACGGCGCCGTCGACATCCAGCTGCGTTACGGCACCACCGGGCGCCCCGAGCACCGCTACGGGATTCCCGCAGGAACCGGCCTCTAGCCCTCCGCAAAGCAACGCGGGGTCACCTACGGCCCATCAGGACCGCCGCGATGGACCGCAAGTGACCCCGCGTTGGGTCTAGCCGGTGTCCGCCCGGCCCCGTTCCGCGGCGGCCTGTTCCGCCTCCACTGCCCTGTGGATGTTGCCGTGGATCATGTCCGCGCCGAGGTGTTCGATCACGCCATCGCGTTCCAGGACTGCCCGGACTGCGGGCTTCAGGCGCGTGAGGCGCAGGTTGACGCCGGCATCGCGGGCCAGGGTCACGATCTCGTCCATCTTGGCCGCGCCCTGCGAATCGACAAAGTTGATGCCGCCGCAGTCCAGCACGATCCCGGTGGTCCCCGGCTTTGCGTGGACGACCTCGCGCAGGCGATCCTCCAGGGCGTCGGCGGTGGCGAAGAACAGGCCGCCGTCGAACCGGATCACCGCGACCGCGGGGAGCACCTCATCGCCGGGGTGCTCCCCGGCTTCACGGAAGACCTGGGTGCCCGGTTCGCGGCCAAGATCCGGCATCGCCGGGTGGGTGGCCACCGCGACCAGCCAGATCAGCGAGAGCCCGATGCCGATGATGACGCCGGCGAGGACGCCGAACACCAGGGTTCCGAGGATCGCAGCGACCGCGATCCAGAAGTCCACCTTTTGCACCCGGGCAAGCCGCCGCATCTCCGGCACGTTCATCATGCCCATGACGACGGCCTCGATGATCAGGGCCGCCAGAACGGGCTTGGGCAGGTTGGAGAAGAGCGGCGCCAGGATCAGCAGCGTGAGCAGGACCGTAACACCCGAGGTGAGGGAGGCGAGCCCGGTCTTCGCTCCGGAGTGGTCGTTCAGCGAGCTCGCCGAGAGGCTTGTCGAGACCGGCATCCCTTGGAACACGCCAGCGGCCAAATTGGCGAGCGACTGGGCCGTCGATTCCTGGTTGATGTCGATCTGGTAGCGGTGCTTGGCGGCGAAGGCGCGAGCATCTCCGGCGGTCTGGGAGAATCCGATCAGGACCAGCGCCACCGCCGCGAGCGCGACCGTGCCCGCGTGGTCCCACATCAGCTGGCCGTCCGGGATCTTCAGCGAGGGCAGCCCTCGTGGCACGTCGCCCACCAGCGCCACGCCCTTTGCGCCAAGATCAAACAATGCCGCCGCGAGCAGTCCGCCCACCACGAGGACCAGGGCTCCGGGGACCTGGGGAGCGATTGCCTTGAGTCCGAAGACGACGGCCAGAGCGATGACGCCAACGATCACCGTCGCCTGGTGTGCCTCCCCCAGCGTCCCTAGCCAGGACCACAGTTCCTGGATCGGATTCGATCCGGTGACCTCGGTCCCGGTGAGCTTGGGCAGCTCCCCGATCACGACGTCGATCGCCGCACCGAAGAGGAAGCCGGTGACCACGGCCCTGGAGAGGAACTGCGCGATCCAGCCCATCTTGAGGACGGCAAGGAGCAGGAACAGGACCCCTGAAGCCAGGGTGATGCCCGCGACGAACGAGGCGATGTCCTGCTCCCCGGTGATGCCCGCGGCCAGCACGGCACTCGCGGCCACCGCGGCCAGGCCCGAGCTGGGTCCCATCGAGATCTGCCGGCAGCTGCCGAAAATTCCGTAGAGCAGCGCCCCGGCAGCCGCGGCGTACAGACCGTTCTGCAGCGGGATCCCGGCGATGCCGGCGTACCCCAGGTTCTTCGGGACGATCAGGGCGGCAACGGTGACGCCCGCGATCAGATCACCCCGCAGCCACGCGCGGTCATAGGAACGGAGCTGGCCGAATATGGGAACCCGGGTGGGGCCCTGTCCTTGCGCCCTGGTCATGCGCTCTTCATACCCCAAGTCCTGCGGTTCCGCCAGAGCCACGCAAGCGACGCGGGGTCAGGTATGGTCCATCAACGGTGCCGGAATGGGCCGTACGTGGCCCCGCGTTGTTTAGAGTTCCTGGCGGTAGACGAGCAGTTTGATGTCCGTGCCCGGGACCAGCCAGTCGCGTTCCGGGGTCCGGACGAAGCCGGTCTTCCGGTAGAGGCCGTGGGCGCTTTCCCAGCTCACCCCGGTGGTGAGAGCCACGGCATGGATTCCTGGCAGGGTCCTGGCGTGGTCGAGGATGGCCTGGACCATGGCCTTGCCGGCGCCGCTGCGCTGGACCGACGGGTCCACCACGAGCATGCGGAATTCCAGCTCATCGCTCAGGGCGATGTCCGCGTACGGTTCGCCCTCGACCGCGAGCGTCACGGAACCGAGGATCGTGCCGTCCCGCTCCGCCACCCAGATCGTGGCGTCCGCGGCCCGCTGGGCGACGTTCTGGATCTGCAGCATATAGGGGTGGTCGGCGTCGTCGAAGTAGCCCGCGGCCAGGTAGGCGTCCCGGGTGATGCGCGCTATGGCGTCGTAGTCGGCCGGAACGGCGGGGCGTATGAGGATCTGCGAAGGCACCTGTCAATGGTACGGGTCGCCGGTGCGGCGTTGGCCCGGAAAAGCAGTTTCCGTGACTGAACTATCACTTTTTACCAGCAGCCACGCTGACCAGCAGCCACTGTGACCAGCACGGGACCGGATCAGGGCGTCCCCGGAGGAAGTCGTTCAGAGCGGGAACTTGCCGGAGAGTTCGAGCGATCCGGCGCATGTCCAGGCGGCCAGGCGTTCATCGTCGGACGGGCCGCCGGCCAGCGGGCTGGTGAGCCGCGGCCGCCGCACCCAGCAGCCTGCCTCCTCGGCAACCAGGGCACCGGCGGCGAAATCGTGTTCGTTGAGCCCGCGCTCACCGTAGGCATCGTGCGTCCCGTCCGCCACGAGGCACAGGTCCAGGGCCGCCGACCCCAGCCGGCGGATGTCGGCGAATCCTTCCATCAGGCTGGCCAGGCCGGCGGACTGTTCCGCCCGGACCGCGGGATCGTAGCTGAACCCGGTGGCCAGAATCTGGCCCGTCCGTCCCGGGACGGGCCCGAGCAGGGGGGTCAGCCGGCCCTGCTCCTCGAGCCAGGCCCCCTCGCCGCGGGACGCGTAGTAGGTCCGTCCCAGCGCCGGGGCACTGACGACGCCGGCCAGCCAGACGCCGTCGGGGTCCGCCACCGCCACCGAGGTGGCGTAGTAGACGATGTTGCGGATGAAGTTGGTGGTGCCGTCGAGGGGGTCGATGGACCAGCGGTAGCCGCTGGGCTCCGCCGGCAGCACGGTGCCGCCCTCCTCCCCCGTGATGATGTCCCGCGGCCGGGCAGCGGTGATGACATCCCGGACGGCGGTTTCGGCGGCAAGGTCGAACGCGGTCACCCAGTCGCCGGAGTCGCCTTTGTTGCTGACGTCGAGGGCGGCCGGTTGCCGGGTGGCCAGGACCGCCGCGCCGGCGGCCGCGGCCGCCTTTGCCAGCTCCAGCAGCGCCGCCGTTCCGGGTTCCGGGGCGGCCGGGCCCACGGGGCGGGCACTCATTCGGCCGCCTCGGCAACGGCGCCGGGATCCCCGCCGTCGTCCGGCTCACCGGCAGTGGCAGGGCCGTTCGCCAGCAGCGCGCGGAAACCGTCCTCATCCAGGACCGGGACGCCGAGCTGTTCAGCCTTGTCCAGTTTGGTGCCTGCGTTCTCGCCCGCCACCACGTAGCTGGTGTTCTTCGAAACCGAGCCGGCCGCCTTGCCGCCGCGGATCAGGATGGCTTCCTTGGCCTCGTCCCGGCTGAAGCCCTCAAGGCTCCCGGTCACCACGACGGTCAGTCCTTCCAGGGTCCGCGGCGTGGAGTCGTCGCGTTCGTCCGCCATGCGGACCCCGGCGGCCGCCCAGCGGTCCACGATGTCGCAGTGCCAGTCCTCGGCGAACCATTCCGTCAAGGCCTGGGCGATGACCGGGCCCACACCGTCGACGCCGGCGAGCTCCTCCTCGGAGGCCTGCCGGATGGCGTCCATGCTGCCGAACGCGGTGGCGAGGGCGCGGGAGGCCCGCGGGCCGACATGCCGGATGGACAACGCCACAAGGACCCGCCAGAGCGGCTGGGTTTTGGCCTTCTCCAGTTCGCGGAAGAGCTTGTCCGTGGTGGCCGTGGGCTTGGACGGGGTCTTGGCGGTGGCCTTGGTGTAGAAGTAGGGCACCAGCTCGAATTCCCCGGTGCCCGCGCCCTTGGAGCGCTTCTCCCGGCGGACGCGGACGTCCGCTAGCTGCTCCGGGGTGAGGTCGAACAGGGTCGCCTCTGTGGTCAGCGGCGGCGTAGCGGGCTCGGCGGGCTGGGTCAGGGCGATGGCGGCTTCCCAGCCGAGGGCCTCGATGTCGAAAGCGCCGCGGCCGGCGAGGTGGAAGACCCGTTCGCGCAGCTGCGCCGGGCAGGACCGGGAGTTGGGGCAGCGGATGTCAACGTCCCCTTCCTTCCCGGGAGCCAGAGGCGTGCCGCAGGCCGGGCATTCGGTGGGCATGATGAAGTCCCGGACCGGCGGGTCCTGGGCGTCCCGGAGCGCCAGCACCGGACCGACGATTTCCGGAATGACGTCGCCGGCCTTGCGCAGCACCACGATGTCGCCGATCTTCACGCCTTTGGCTTTGACCACCTCCTGGTTGTGCAGGGTGGCCATTTCCACGGTGGAGCCGGCGACCTTGACCGGTTCCATCACGCCGTACGGGGTGACGCGGCCGGTGCGGCCGACGTTGACAGCGATGTCCAGCAGCTTGGTGTGGACCTCCTCCGGCGGGTACTTGTAGGCCACGGCCCAGCGCGGCACCCGGGAGGTGTAGCCCAGGGCCCGCTGCGTGGCGAAGTCGTCCACCTTGACCACAATGCCGTCGATTTCGTGGGTGAGGCTGTGCCGCTTGTCGCCGTAGCGCTTGATGAACGCCAGCACGTCCGCCAGCCCGGACAGGACCTCGAAGTACGGGCTCGTGGGCAGGCCCCACTCGGAAAGCTGCCGGTACGTGTCCGACTGGCTGATCGTGTCGAGTCCCTCGCGGGCCCCGATGCCGTGGACATACATCCGCAGCGGGCGCTTCGCGGTTTCCGCAGGGTCTTTCTGCCGGAGCGAACCGGCTGCGGCGTTGCGCGGGTTGGCCAGCGGAGCCTTGCCGGCCTCGATCAGGGCCTCGTTGAATTCGGCGAAGGCCTGGGACGGGATGAAGACCTCGCCGCGGACTTCCATCTCCGCCGGGAAGCCGGTGCCGCTGAGCTGCCGCGGGATTTCCTTGATGGTCAGGACGTTGTGAGTGATGTCCTCGCCGGTGGTGCCGTCGCCGCGGGTTGCGGCCCGGACCAGCACACCGTCGCGGTAGAGCAGGTTGACGGCCAGGCCGTCGATCTTCAGTTCGGTGAGCCAAGACGCCGGATTGCCGCCGTTGCCGAGCTTGGCGATGCCCGCCTCGGCCTTCGCCATCCACGCTTCCAGCTCCTCGAGCGAGAAGACGTCTTCCAGGCTGTACATGCGCTGCAGGTGCTCGACGGCGGTAAACGCGGCGGACACCTCGCCGCCCACTTCCTGCGTGGGCGAATCATTGGCCACCAGCTCCGGGTGCATCGCTTCGAGCGTCTCCAGCCGCCGGTAGAGCTCGTCGAACTCGGCGTCGGAGATGATCGGCGCGTCCTGCTGGTAGTACGCAAACCGGTGTCGCCGGACCTGCTCCACGAGGTCCTCGTACTCCGCACGGATGTCCCCGGACGGGACCTGCTGCCCGTCGGGGCCCTGGAGTACCGGGACGTGCCCGGGGGTTTCTACGGCTGCTTCTTCAGTCCCTGCTGCGGTCTTCCCTGTGCTCACAGACCTATCCTGCCCTAGATCCGCGCCGTTGTCCGGTTGCCGTCCGGCCGCTGGCCGGACGCCGGCCGGTCAGACGGGCACGTCCCCGGCGGCAGTCCGGGCGTCCACCACAATCGCCGTGACGTTGTCCCGGCCACCGCTGCGCAATGCCGCCTGGATCAGTTCATCCACCGCCGACTGAGGGTCCGCCTCGGACGCCAGGATCCCGGCAATCTGCTCATCGCCCAGCTCGCCGTTGAGACCGTCGGAGCAGACCAGGATCCGGTCGCCGTCTTCAAGGGGCACCAGCCAGTAGTCGGCCTCGGCTTCGTCGCCGGCGCCAAGGGCGCGCGTGACGACGTGCCTGCGCGGATGGACGGAGGCCTCAGTTTCGGTGATCTCGCCGGCGTCGACCAATTCCTGCACCTCGGAATGGTCCACGCTGACCTGGGCCAGCTCGCCGTGGCTGTACCGGTAGGTGCGGGAATCACCGATGTTGAGGACCAGCCAGTAGGGAACGTCCAGTTGTTCCACCACCACCACACCGGACAGGGTGGTCCCGGCCTGGGATCCCGTGGCCTCACGAATGTCCGCGTCGGCCTTGACCAAGTACTCCTGGAGGATGGCCGCCGTGGCGTCCCGGCTCCCGGACTTCAATTGAGGCAGCTCCGCCAGGGTGCGCACGCAGATGCCGCTGGCAACTTCCCCCGCCTCGTGGCCCCCCATACCGTCCGCCACCGCGAAGACGGGATCGGCGGCAATGAAGGAATCCTCGTTCATCTCGCGGCGCAGGCCCCGGTCCGTGCCGTATCCGCACTGCAGTCGCAGTCCCCCTTGCGCGTTGGAGAGCGGGAAGGGGGTGTCTTGCGTTGGGTTCATGGCAGTCCTAGTTCCAGTGGTGCGCGCGAAATTGACGGCGGTCACAACCCCGGCCAGGTCACAGCTGCCGGTCCGACTATTGCATATGCGCCGCGCAACTGAGAAGAACGCCACGGGTGCAGCCGGGCTCCGACGGCGCTCAGTCCAGGATGAGGCCCCGGCCGCTGCCGGGCTGCAACTGCACCGGATGGATTTCGCCGAACCCGCGGACGTCCTCGGCCGGGCGGGGCACCAGGACGAAGCGCTCGTCCTGCTCCAGGGCGGCCGCGGTCATGGAATCCACCAGCACCGTTCCCGGGTCCGCGAGGGCGGTCAGGCGTGCGGCGAGGTTGACGGTGGGCCCGTAGATGTCGCCCAGCCGGGACAGAATCCGGCCCCAGACCATGGCAACGCGGGCCTGCGGCAGGATCTCGTCCTCGGTGAAGGCGCGGGAAAGGGCCAGCGAAATCTCGGCGCCGGCCGCTGGCGTTTCGGCTATGTAGAGGACCTCGTCGCCGACCGTCTTGACCAGGCGGCCGCCGCCGACGGAGATGATTTCGGCGCACTTGTTTTCGAAGCGCTGCACGAGCTGGGCGAGGGTCTTTTCGTTCATCCGGCGGGACAAGCTGGTGTAGGACACCAGGTCCGCGAAGCCGACGGCCCGGGCAAGGGGCAGCGGCGCGTCGTCCTCGTCGCCTTCACGGCCCTCTTCGCTGGACTGCAGTCCGGCCTCGGCCCGGACCGCCAGGCGCTGGACGCCGGCGTTGAGCTGGCGGCGCCAGGAGTAGACCAGCATTTCTTCGAGCGCGTCGATGAGGTTCGGCAGCTCCGTCACAAGTTGCTTGCGCGCGACGGCGTCCGGCACCCCCTGCTTCTGGACCATGTCCTCCACGAGGGCCTCGATCTGCCACACCACCATCCGGTCCGTCATCTGGCCGATGGCCCGGGTGATGGAAATGGCGGCTTCCTCGGTGAGTTTGCCGTCACGGACGAGGTCCACGATGGTGGACAGGGCGGACTGGTCGCGTTCGGTGAAGGCGACGTCTTCATCCCCGAGATTGGGAAACCCGAGGGCGCGCCAGAGTTTCCTGGCGGACAGGAGCGAGAGGCCGGCGCCGGCGGCCACTTCGCGACGCCTGAGCCTGCGCTCGCCGCCCAGCAACCGCGCTTCCAGGGCCTTCGCGGCGAGCCGATCGGCGGACATCGTTCCGGTGGGCGGGGCGGCGCGTTCGGTGGGTTCGGGTTCAGCGGGTTCGGCGTCCGCTGTGGGCGGGGCGGCGGGTTCGGTATGCGCTGCGGCCGGTTCGGCGCCGTCGCCTGCAACCGGGCCGTCCCCGGGCTCCCGGGGCAGCTCCCGGGCGCCCAGGTCAATGTCCTGGTGGACGTTCTCAGCGTTCATCTCTTCCACCTTCTCTCGTCTCCCATGGCATTGCCTCACCCGGGTTGTACGTCATGCCGTCCGCCCCGTTCGTCTCGCCCCTGGGCAGATCGCCGATGGCGTCAAGCATGAAGTTGCGGAATATCGCGACCTCCGGAACATCGCGTACCACCGTAGCCGGGGGGTACCCGGTCTCCAAGGATATATTCCCCGAACGCAATAGGCGCTGCAGCAAGGACTGCTCGATGGCCACATGACGGACGGCGGCGAGGGGGACCTGTTGATCGCGCCGCCGTAACATGCCGTAGCGGGTAACTAAGCGCTGGCTGGTCAGGATGTAGCGCGTGGCCTGCCACGCCATGACCCGCGGGAGGCAATAACCCAGCAGCACCCACGCCGCCACCCCCAGGCACCCGGCGACCAGCCAGGGCGTCCAGTCCGCGGGAACGAACGGCACCAGCTTGGCCGGGCCGCCTTTGACCACCCAGGCGCAGGCGTACGCGGCCAGGGCGGGAACAACAACGAAGAACAGTCCGGGGACAACGAGCATCCTGGGCTGGGGCCGGGTCACCACAATCACTTGCTCTCCCGGCAGGAGCACTTTACGCATAACCGCTTTCTGCCCCGTCGCGGCCGGCACCGCCCTGGTCGCCGGTTCCGGCCGGATTCCACGGCCGCAGGTGCACGACGTCGCCGGCAGTCACCACATGTTCGTGGCCTGCCGCGTCGACCACCAGGAGCGAACCGTATTCGTCCAGGCGCGTCGCATGGCCGATGATCTCGTGGTCGCCCGGGAGCTGGGCACGGACCTGCTTGCCCAAAGTCGTCAGCAGGTGCTCCACCCGCTTGTGCAGAGACGGACCGCCGGCCATGCCCGCGTGAGGGTCGCCGTCGGCATTGCAGAAGCTCCGGTACAGCGCGGCGAAGCGGGACAGATAGCTCTTCAGGAGCTCGGTCCGGTCCACGGTGTCAGGGTTCTCCAGCAGCACGGACGTGGCCGTGGGGACCGGAAGTTCAGGCTCGGTCAGCGTCACGTTCAGTCCGGTGCCGAGAATGACCGGCGGCGTGCCCGCGCCGCCGAGCGGGCCGAGCTGGGCCAGGATGCCGGCGATCTTCCGGCCCCGCACCAGGACGTCGTTGGGCCATTTGAGTTCCGCGGGAAGCCCGGCCGTTTCGGTCAGGGCTTCGCGCAGGGCGAGCGCGGCGAGAAGGGACAGCCACGAGTAGCTGTGGGTCGGCAGCGGACGGCCGGCGGCGTTGACCGGGCGGAGCACCAGCGAGACGGAGATGGAGCTCCGCGCCGGTGCCTCCCAATGGCGGTCCAGACGGCCGCGCGCGGCGCTTTGGTACTCTGCGGCGAGCACCGACAGGTCCGGCCAGGCGCCGGGATCCTCGCTCACGCCCCGGAGGAGATCGGCATTGGTGGAGCCGGTGGAGTCCACCACGGTCAGGCCCGGGATCCCGTTGGCGGACAGGAATGCCTCGTCGCTGAGGGCATCGAGATCCAGGGGCGGACGGTCCGGGGTTTCCTGCACGGCTTCCATCCTTGAATCCTACCGAGGAATGTACGGCCCGGCTCCCGCCCATGCGGGCTCAATACCTTCGCGGATCCTCCCCACGTTTGGCCGGCGGCCCCGGCGGGCCGGCCCGACACGCCGGGGATTTCCGCCGTCGGATCCGCAAACGCGGGTGCTTTCCGCCGGGAGGCGGCCGAAAACACCCAGCAACTTCAGAGGAAGATATCCGGCGCCAGCTGGTCCTCCGGCGCGCCGAGGCTGTAGGGGCTGAAGTCCGCCACGCCGGCCGCCGCCAGCACCTGCTCGTCGGTGTAGAAGTTCCCGCTCCGGCTGCCGTGCGCGGGCAGCGCGTTGCCGCCGGTCAGCACGGCGTGGGCGGCGTCGGCCATAATCTCGGGGCCGCGGGCGCCCTTGACGATCTGCTCGCCGCCGGGCATGTTGCGGATGGCGGCGGTGTCGATCAAGGTACACGGCCAGAGTGAGTTCACGCTGATGCGGTCGGCTTTGAGTTCCTCGGCCAGTCCCAGCGTGGTCAGGCTCATGCCGTATTTGGCCATGGTGTAGGCCAGATGCCTGCCGGCCCATCGGGGGTCCAGGTTGAGCGGCGGGGAAAGGGTCAGGATGTGCCCGGCGTCGGAGGCCCGCAGGGCGGGCAGCGCCATCTTCGAGAGCAGGAACGTGCCCCGGACATTGATGTCCTGCATGAGGTCGTAGCGCTTCATGTCCACGGTGTCGGTCGTGGAGAGGTCGATCGCCGAGGCATTGTTGATGACGACGTCGATCCCGCCAAAGCGGTCCACGGCGGCGCCGACGGCCCCGGCGACGTCGGCGTCGTTGCGCACATCGCCGACCAGCGGCAGCGCCCGGCCCCCCGCGGCCTCGATCTGTTCGGCGGCCGTGTAAACGGTGCCCTCCAGCTTGGCGTGGGGCTGGCCGGTCTTGGCCATCAGGACGATGTTGGCGCCGTCCCGGGCCGCGCGGAGCGCGATGGCCAGGCCGATACCGCGACTGCCTCCGGAGATGAGGATGGTGCGGTCCTGCAGGGAACCGGCGGCCTGGTACGGTCCTGGCTGCTGGGACTGAGGGGCGGTGCCCGAAGCATCATTGCTTGAAGTCATGAGCACACTCTAGCGGACCAATGTTACCGGCGGGTAACAAAGCTTTCGGCGCTCCTTCCCGGTTGCTTCGCCCTTCGGCGCCCCGAAGCCCGGCCGGACCGTGGAAATCCGGGGGCCGAAGCCGGACTGTCCGGAAGCAACCGGGAAGGAGCGCCGGGGCCGGGCAGGTTCGGACTAGGCAGGGGCGGCCGGTCCGGGCTGGAAGGGCGGGAGCCGGGGCGGCCGGGAACATCTTTGGCGGTCACGGCGGGAGATGGAACGAAAATTGTAGGTTTTCTACAGCGGCGCGGGCCGATCGCGTCACTAGACTTGCCATCGAGGCCTTGCTTTTGTGCATACCAACTAAAGCGCCACGCGGATCAGGGCCAGCGAACTATAGCGACCGAACAACCAGCGACAGAGCCGGAGACACTTGATGAGCCACGATCTGACCACGACTGCGGGAAAGCTTGCAGACTTCCGCGACCGCCAGGCCCGTGCCGAACAGCCCTCCGGTCCGGAAGCCGTCGTCAAACAGCACGCGCGCGGCAAAAACACGGCCCGCGAGCGCATCGACCTCCTCGTCGACGCCGGGTCTTTCGTTGAGTTCGACGCCCTCGCCGTGCACCGCTCGACGGCGTTCGGCATGGAGAAGAAGAAGCCGCTGGGCGACGGCCTGATCTCCGGCTACGGCACGGTGGACGGCCGCCCGGTCGCCGTCTACAGCCAGGACTTCTCCGTCTACGGCGGCTCGCTGAGCCAGGTCAACGGCGAGAAGATCGTCAAGGTCCAGGAGTTCGCGCTGCGCAACGGCTGCCCCGTGGTCGGCATCCTCGACGGCGGCGGTGCCCGCATCCAGGAGGGCGTCGCCTCCCTGGCGATGTTCGCGGACATCTTCCGCAACAATGTGCACGCCTCCGGCGTCGTCCCGCAGATCTCCCTCATCATGGGCCCCTCCGCCGGCGGCGCGGCCTACTCCCCCGCCCTGACGGACTACGTGGTCATGGTGGACAAGACCTCCCACATGTTCATCACCGGCCCGGACGTGATCAAGACCGTCACTGGCGAGGACGTGGACATGGAGACCCTGGGCGGCGCGCGCCAGCACAACGCCACCACCGGCACCTCCACCTACCTGGCCTCGGACGAGGCAGACGCCGTCGAGTTCGTCCGCGAACTGCTGGACTTCCTGCCCTCGAACAACCTCGCCGAAGCCCCGGTGCTCGAGCACCAGCAGGAGCTGGAGATCGACGACGACGATCTCGCCCTGGATCTGCTCGTCCCGGATTCGGCGAACCAGCCCTACGACATGCGCAAGGTCATCGAACAGATCGTGGACGACGCCCACTTCCTCGAGATGCAGTCCCTCTACGCCCCGAACGTCATCATCGGCTACGGCCGGGTGGAGGGGCACACGGTGGGCATCGTGGCCAACCAGCCGATGCAGTTTGCCGGCACCCTGGACATCGCCGCCTCGGAGAAGGCGGCACGCTTCGTCCGGCACTGCGACGCCTTCAACATCCCCATCATCACCCTGGTGGACGTGCCGGGCTTCCTGCCGGGCAAGGACCAGGAATTCCAGGGCATCATCCGCCGCGGCGCGAAGCTGCTCTACGCCTACGCCGAGGCCACCGTGCCCAAGCTGACCGTCATCACCCGCAAAGCCTACGGCGGGGCGTACATCGTGATGGGCTCCAAGAAGCTGGGCGCCGACCTGAACCTCGCCTGGCCCACCGCGCAGATCGGCGTCATGGGCGCCCAGGGCGCCGTGAACATCCTGTACCGCCGCGAACTCGCCGCGGTGGCCGAGGCCGGCGGCGACGTCGAAGCCAAGCGCGCCGAGGTGGTCCGGCAGTACGAGGAAGAGCTGCTCAACCCGTACCAGGCGGCCCAGCTGGGCTACGTGGATGCGGTCATCGCCCCGTCCGAGACCCGGGTGCAGATCATCAAGGGCCTGCGCGCGCTCCGGGACAAACGGGCCGCCCTGCCCGCCAAGAAGCACGGGAACATCCCGCTGTGACGGCGATGCCCGAGTCCGCTGAACCCGCGCCGGCCGCGGCGGATAATGCTGCCGATGCCCTGCTCTCCGTCGTCAAGGGACTCCCGACGGCGGAGGAGCTGGCGGCGCTGACCGCCGTCGTCCTGTCCCTGGGGCAGGGCACGGAGGCGGCGCCGGAACGTCCCGGCGTCCGGCACTGGGTCCGCCGGCAGCAGCTCCGGCTGGCCCCCAGGCCGGGTCCGGACGCCTGGCGCCGCAGCCTCGGCTAAGCAGCGGCGAAAGCGGGCCGCCCGTCGCTGACGCGGCCCCGAAAAAAGTTCAGTGACTCTTTCATAACCGCCACGGCCGGGCTAGTCTCGTCGGGTGACTACCGAAATCATCGCCTCAGACAACACTGCCCCCGCGCGCCAGCAGACAGCCATCGACGCCGTCGCCGACGCCTACACGGACACCCTCATCCGGCTTAACCCGAGCTTCGCCACCGAGCTCGGCCTGCCCGGGCACGAGACCGAGTACCCGGACTTCTCCCCCGCCGGACACGCGGAGCTCGCCGCCGCCACGCGCGAGGCCCTCGCGGCGCTGGACGGCCTGGAGCCCGTTGACGACGTCGACGCCGTCACCCTGGACGCCATGCACGAGCGGCTGGGCCTGCAGCTGGAAATCCACGAATCGGGCTGGGACACGGCGGATCTGAACAACATCGCGTCCCCGTCCCAGGACATCCGCGCAATTTTCGACCTCATGCCGACAGACACCGCCGGGCAGTGGGAGCACATCGCGGGCCGGGCCCACAACGTCCCCGCCGCGATTGACGGGTACATCGAGTCGCTGCGCTCGGCGATGCAGGACGGCAAAGTGGCCGCGGCCCGCCAGGTCTCGATCGTGATCGAGCAGGCCACCAAGCACGCCGCCGACGACGGATTCTTCGCGAAGCTCGCCGCGGGCGCCAAGACCGCGGACGGCCCGCTCTCGCCGGAACTGCAGGCCGAGCTCGAGGCCGGCACGGCGGCCGCCCGCGTCGCCTACGCCCGGCTCGCCGGGTTCCTCGAAGCCGAACTGCTCCCCGTTGCCCCGGCCAAGGACGCCGTGGGCCGCAGCCGCTATGCCCTGGCCTCGCGTTCCTTCCTCGGCGCCACCGTGGATCTGGAGGAGACCTACGCGTGGGGCGTGCAGGAACTCGACCGCCTCATAGCCGAGCAGGAACGGGTGGCCGATGAAATCCGGCCCGGCGCCACGATCGAGGAAGCCAAGGAGATCCTGAACAGCGATCCCGCCCGCCAGCTCAAGGGCACGGACGCCCTCCAGGCCTGGATGCAGGAACTGTCCGACAAAGCCGTCGCGGAGCTCGCCGGCGTCCACTTCGAGATCCCGGACGTCATGAAGACGCTGGAGTGCCGGATCGCACCCACCGATGAAGGCGGCATCTACTACACCGGCCCGTCGGAGGACTTCAGCCGCCCCGGCCGGATGTGGTGGTCCGTGCCGGCCGGCGAGGACACCTTCACCACCTGGGCCGAAACCACCACCGTCTACCACGAGGGCGTGCCGGGCCACCACCTCCAGGTCGCCACCGCCACCTACCGGCGCGAGCTGCTGAACAAGTGGCGCCGCAGCGTGTGCTGGACCTCGGGCCACGGGGAAGGCTGGGCGCTCTACGCGGAGAAGCTCATGCAGGAACTGGGCTACCTCAGCGATCCGGGCGACCACATGGGCATGCTGGACATGCAGCGCATGCGTGCGGCCCGCGTGGTGTTCGACATCGGCGTGCACCTGGAGCTGGAGGTCCCCGAGCGCTGGGGCAGCGGCATCTGGACCTCGGACAAGGGCTTCGAATTCCTCCGGGCCAACCTGCCGATCAGTGAGGGGCAGCTGAAGTTCGAGTTCACCCGCTACCTGGGCTGGCCGGGGCAGGCGCCGTCCTACAAGGTGGGCCAGCGGCTCTGGGAGCAGATCCGGGCCGAGCTCGAATCCCGCCCCGGCTTCGACCTCAAGGCGTTCCACACCAAGGCCCTGAACATCGGATCGGTGGGCCTCGACACCCTCAAGCGCGCCCTGCTCGGTTAAGGAGCCGCCCGTTCCGCAACGAGAGAGGTCCCCGGAAATATCCGGGGACCTCATGTGTTTTGAGCGGGCAGGCCTTTAGCGGCCGCCGATCACACCCTTTTCCGCCGCCTTGGTGACGGCGTCCGCCTCCGCCTGGGTCAGGGTCCCGTCCTTGACGGCCTGGTCAAGCCGGGGCTTGAGGGCTGCCGCGTGATTGGCGTGCTTGGCGGCGCGCAGTTCCTCCAGGGCGGCCGTGACCTTGGCTTCATCGAGGCCGAGTGACTTCGCCAGGGAAGCGGCCAGGGCCTTCTCCCTCGCGGCGCGGTCCGGTTTCTGCCCTGGGACCGGCGGGGTGGCTGGCGGGGCGGACGGCCTGTTGGCGTCGCGGAACGCCTTCAAGGCGTCGGCAACCTTGGCCTCGTCGACGCCCAACTTGGCGGCGAGCTCCCTGGCACGGTTGCCCAACTGGGCACCTCCGTGGCCGTGGCGCCCGCCGTGCATGCCGTGGCCGCCCGCGAAGGTGTCCCCCGGCGCGCTGGAGCTGGGGGTCGGACTGGGACTCGGCGTCGTCGTGGCAGCGGCCACCCCGGCCACCCCAAGCCCGGCCCCCAGCGCCACCGCCGCGGCCCCCAGACTGAGTGCGATTTTGGTTGTGCGTGACATGACCTGTCTCCTGGATCTGCCGTGCGGTGACGGCGATTGAAGCTGCCGGCCCTTCCGGGGAAGTCTGCCCCATGAGCATCTCCAGTCTGCACCCGCCCGAGCAGAGATTGCTGTTTCCCACCTTTCACTTTCCTGTGAATCAGGCTGTGAATTCCGGGCTGACCCACGCCCCGGATCCTGCCCCGGCCGCCGTCGGCAACCCCGCCGCCTGGCCGCCCTCACGCGGACCGCAAAAGTGGGTAGGCTCTGGGCATGCTGATCGTCACATCCAACGACATCCCGGGCCACCGGATCGACGCCGTCTTCGGCGAAGTCATGGGCCTGACCGTCCGGTCGCGGGACATCACCGCCCAGGTCATGGCCGGCTTCCGTTCCCTGGGCGGCGGCGAGGTGCTGGAAATGACGCGGGCCCTCTACGAGAGCCGGCAGCAGGTCATGGCCCGGATGGTCGAAGAGGCCGAACAGCGCGGCGCCAACGCCATCATCGCAATGCGTTACGACACGTCTGCGATCGGGACCAATTGGACGGAGATTTGCGCCTACGGCACCGCCGTCTTCGCCATTCCGCTCGCCCCGAATGAGCCGGGGGCCACGGGACAGTCGATTTACCTGACCAGTTCCAGCGGTGCGGCGGGCCAGCTCAAGCCCTGACCGCCCAAAAGGTTCCGCCGGCACGGTCCAGCACGGGCAATCCAGCACAGGACCCAGCACGGCAACCCGCCAAAAATACTTGCGCAGAGTGCAAACATGCACGTAGTGTAAGCGCGTGCCCTCCTCAGCAGAACCCCCGGCCCCGGACCCCTCCGGTGCGGCCGCCGCACCCGCCATCGCACCGCCCTCTCGCCCGGAACTGAGCCGTCGGGAACAAAACAAGGCGGCCACCCGGCAGGCCATCACGGACGCCGCCATGAACCTGCTCCGCACGCGGGGTCCCGGACACTTCACGGTAGAGGACATTGCCGACGTCGCCGGCATATCCCGCCGGACGTTCTTCAATTACTTCGGCAGCACCGAGGCGGCGCTGGCCTCGGTGACGCACGCGTTCCTGGACAACGCCCTCCAGCAGTTCCGGCTGCGCCCGGCCGACGAACCCATTCTGGAGTCGGCCCGCGCGGCCCTCGTGGAACTGGCCGATCCCATGACCGTGGCACCGGTAGCCGAGATCTACAGCCTGGGCCAGACCAACCCGCAGCTCAGCCGCTCCGAGCTCGAGGCCTGGGACCACTGCACCGAACAGATCATCGACGCCGCCCGCGGTCGCTTCGCCCAGGGCGCCGGCACCGAGATCGACGAATTGTACCTGCGCGCCCTGGCCGGCTCCGTCATTTCCTGCGGCAAAGCCGCCATGGATGTGTGGTTCGCGCGCTGCGGCGGCGACCTCGGCCCCGATTCCCTGTCCGTCCTGCGGCAGCTCCTCATCGATTCCATGGGCCTGCTCGGCTCCGGCTTCGCGTCCCACTCCCCCGCCACCCCCTCCCCAGATCGGCACTGACATGGCCCTTTTGCTCTATCGTCTCGGCAAGTTCTCCTACCGTCACCGCTGGCTCGTCATCTCCCTCTGGCTTGCCGTCATGCTGGCCGTCGGCGGCGCGGCGGCGGCCTTCCACGGCACCATGTCCAACAACTTCCAGATCCCCGGCACTGAAACCCAGCAGATGGCGGACAAGCTCAAGCAGGAACTGCCCAAATCCTCCGGCGGTTCGGCCGGCGTCGTGTTCGAGTCCAAGGACGGCCAGTTCACCCAGGCCGGCAAGGACGCGGTCTCGGCCGCCCTCGCCAAGCTGAAGTCCCTCCCCGAGGTCCAGGGCACCGTCGACCCGTTCGCCACCCAGGCCCAGCTGGACAAGGCCGTCACGGATCTCGCCGCCGGAGAGCAGAAGGCCTCCACAGGCAAGGCGCAACTGGATGCGTCGGCCGCCCAGCTGGCCGCCGGCAAGGCCCGGCTCGCCGCAGCCGAGCAACAGATGACCGCGGCCGGGATGCCGCCGGCGGCGATCGACGCCCAGCTCGGCCAGCAAAAGGCCGCGCTGGCCGCGGGCCAGGCCAAGCTCGACGCCGGGACCAAGGAGCTCGAGGCCGGTTCCGCCAAGCTTGCCCTGGCCCAACGCCAGCTTGCTGCCTCGCAGGGCGTGCGGTTCGTGTCCGAGGACGGAACGGCCGCGATCGCACAGGTCCAGTTCAAGACCTCGATCAACGGGCTGGCCCCCGCCGTGCGCCAGCAGGTCCAGGACATCGTCCACGAAGTCTCTTCCGCGGGTGTGACCGCCCTGGCCAGCAAGGAGATCACCGAGGACGTCTCGGAGCTGTTCGGCATCTCCGAAATTCTCGGCATCGCCATCGCGGCCCTGGTGCTCATCGTCATGCTCGGAACGCTGATCGCCGCCGGACTCCCCCTGCTGATGGCCCTCGTCGGCGTGGCAGTAGGCGTCGGCGGCACCTTCGCCCTTAGCGGCGCCATCGACATGAGTTCCATCTCCCCCATGCTGGCCCTCATGCTAGGCCTTGCCGTCGGCATCGACTACTCGCTCTTCATCGTCAACCGGCACCGCGGCCAGCTGCTGGCCGGGATAGACGGTGAAGAATCCGTGGCCCTGGCCACCGGCACGTCCGGCAACGCCGTGCTCTTCGCGGGCCTGACCGTCATCATCGCCCTCGCAGCCCTCGTCATCCCGGGTCTTCCCTTCCTGGCCGTCATGGGCCTGTCCGCGGCCGCAACCGTGTCAGTCGCCGTCGTCGTCGCCCTGACGCTCACCCCTGCCATGCTGTCCCTCATCGGCCGCCGACTCATTTCCCGCCGTGCCTGGGCAAAGGCGGAGCAGCACAATGCCGCCCCGGGCCACGAGAGGGAGGACCGGGCCCGCGACGAACGCCGCAGCGCCCGCGGCTGGGGCGGCCTCGTCACCCGGCATCCGGTGCTGGCGCTGCTCGCCGGCGTCCTGCTGCTGGGCATCGTGGCGCTGCCGGCCAGCCAGCTGCGGCTCGCACTGCCCGACGGCGGGTCCGAACCCGTTGAGTCGCAGGCGTTCAAGGCCTACGACGTCACCGGCCGCAGCTTCGGCGAGGGCATGACAGGCCCGATCATCGTGGTGGGCGACTTCCCCGCCGGCCTCAGCGCAGCCGAGGCCACGGCCAAGCAGCTCGACGTCGCGGACATCCTCCGCGGCACGGCCAACGTCACCGCGGCCGTCCCGGTGGCCCTGAGCGAGGACCGCCGCACCGCCGTGTTCCAGGTCATTCCCAAGGAGGGCCCGGCCAGCGCCAGCACGGTCAAGGTGGTCTCCGAGCTCCGCGCCGAGAAGGGCCAGATCAAGGACTCCACCGGCGTCAGCATCGGCCTCACGGGCCAGACGGCCGGGAACGTGGACGTGTCCACCAAGCTCGGGGACGCCCTGCCGCCGTACCTGGCGATCGTCGTCGGGCTCTCGCTGATCCTGCTGCTGCTCGTGTTCCGCTCCATCGTGGTGCCGCTGCTGGCCACGGGCGGCTTCCTGCTCTCACTGGCGGCCGCCTTCGGAGCCGTCGTCGCGGTCTACCAGTGGGGCTGGCTGGGGGACGTATTCGGCGTCGAAAATCCCGGCGCGGTGCTGAGCTTCCTGCCGATCATCCTGATCGGGGTGCTGTTCGGCCTGGCCATGGACTACCAGGTGTTCATTACCTCCGGCATGCGCGAGTCGTTCATGCACGGCGAACCCGCCAAGCATGCCGTCCGCACCGGCTTCAGCCACGCCGCCTCCGTGGTCACCGCCGCCGCCATCATCATGGTCAGCGTGTTCTCCGGCTTCATCTTCTCGCATCTGAACATGGTCCGGCCGCTGGGCTTCGCGATGGCGTTCGGGGTGCTGGTGGACGCGTTCGTGGTCCGCATGACAATCGTCCCCGCCGTGATGTACCTGCTCGGCGGAAAGGCCTGGTGGCTGCCCCGCTGGCTGGACCGGATCCTGCCGGACGTCGACGTCGAGGGCGCCAAGCTCCGCCAGCCGGCACGCGCCGCGGCCGCCGAACCCGACGCCGAGCCCGAAGAGGTCGCCGCCCGCTGATGTGACCGCTTGCGCGCCCTAACGAAAGCCCGGACGAGCTGCCCGCCGATCATACGATCGGCGGGCAGCTTTCGTATCAGGTGATGGGCGCTGGTGCTCGCTGTGCGCGCTTGAGCGTTTTGGCTCGATGCAGGAGCCGACGGCGGTGGCCGGCGCCAGGTTGGGAGGCTGAGCGTCCAGTCGTCCCGGCTGAAGCTGTGTCTGACAGGACAGCGTCTGACCGGACTGTGCCGGGTCGCTCTGTGTTTGGTAGCTCTGTGCCCGGTAGTGCTGGTGCCGTGGAGTGGTAGGTGTGGCCGGTGGGGGTGGTGAGTTCGATGGTGTGCCGGGGTCCCGGGCGGGGTCTGGCGTTCCAGCCGGGGGTTTCTTTGGTGTGGTTGCAGGCTTCGCAGAGGCCGGCGCCGTTGGTGCTGGTGGTTTGGCCGCCGGCGTGGTGGGGGACGATGTGGTCCAGGTGGCGGATGGGGGCGTCGCAGTACGGGGTGCGGCAGGTGTGGTCCCGGGCTTCGATGAAGCGGCGCAGTCCGGTGGGGAAGATCCGGGCGCGGGAGTCCATCGCGGTGAGGTCGCCGGTGCCGGGGTGGGTGTAGAGCCGGCGGAGCCAGGTGGTGAAGTCCCGTTCCTTGGCGTTCGTCCCGGTCTTCGTGAGCAGTTCCCGGGCCCATTCGGCGGGGACGGTGCCGTAGCCAGGCAGGACGGCCGGTTCGGCGTCGGCCTGGAAGAGGGTGCGGTCGGTCATGATGAGCTGGATCTCGATGCCGCTGATCCCGCCGGGGGTGCCGGTGGTGCGTTCGACGAGGGTGTCGGCCATGGCCTGGCCGCGGGTGCGGGGGTCTCCCGCATTGCGGAGGGTGTCGGCATGCCGGGTCAGGGCCGTGTGGACGGCGACGCCCTCGGCGACGGGCAGGAACGCCGTCAGGTGGCACATGGTGTCCGGGGCGGGGCGGAGGCTGACGTGCCGTTCGGTGGCGGCGTGCGCGGCGCGGTCGGTGACGGAGCGCGGGTCGAGCCGGTACGCGGCGGCCCGCGCCGCGGCAACAATGGCCCGGTCACCGGTGCCGGTGAGGATGCCGGTGTCGGCGGCGAGGTGCTCGTCGACGGCGGCCCGGTCCGCGGCGGTCAGGCACGCGGTTTCGCGCACGATCAGCGTGGCCCGCCATTCGTTGAGTTCCCCGGATTCCAGCGCCGCGAGGGTGTGCGGCATTTCGGTGACGAGGGCCTTGGCCAGGCCCAGGAGCCGGCCGCCCTTGGCGGGGGATTCGCGCCGGGCGAGGGCGATCTGCGCGCCGACCCCGGTGCCAAGTTTCGCGGCGGGCATGCCGGCGTCGGCCTGCTCGCGGCGCTGCGGGAGGTCGAAAGCCACGGCAAGCCGGGCCTGTTCGGCGCCGATGGCGGATTTGGCGTCTTCGAGTTCGCGGATCCGGTCGATCATCCCGGCACAATCCGTCGCCGGCGGGAGGGCGGACAGCAGTCCAGCAGTCGGCACGGCCGCGGTGAAGGGTCCGCCGCCGCGGGATTCTGTCCCTGGTCCGAGAGCCGCATCGGGCCCTTGCTTGCCGTCCATGAATCCAGTCTGCCGGTGACCTACGACAATCTAGTCGACGGCCAGCAGAGGCCTGGGACCCTCAGCGTGGGGCCAGCCGGTACACCGACACGTGACTGCGGGATTCCGCGGTGAAGTCGCTGCGGTCCCAGCCGGCCCACCGGGATTCCAGCGTGAACCCGGCCAGTCGCGCCATGAGATCGAGCTCGCTGGGCCAGATGTACCGGTGTGGTGTCCGTCCAATCCGCGCATACCGTCCGTCCGACAGTTCCGGGCCGAATCGCACATGGTGCGAGACGACGTGCTGGCGGAGCACGTCATAACTATCGACCAGAAGATACCCGGGCTGGCTGACCTCGACGGTCCCGCGGTGTCCGGGTGGCAGCGAACGCAATTGCGGCACCCAGAGCTCAATGACGAAGCATCCGCCAGGTGCCAGGTGCCGGGCAGCGTTCTGGAAACACCTGACCTGTTCGTCCTGTGTCAAGAGATTGGCGATGGTGTTGAACACCAGGAACGCCAGCGAGAAATTTTCGCCCGCCGCGGCCTCGGTCATGTCGCCCTGAACGACCGGGATGTGGTCCTCGCCGACCTTTTCACGCAGGCGGGAGATCATGGCGTGAGACAGTTCGATGCCGCTGACCTGCACCCCCGCCTCCCAGAGCGGAATGGCGACTCGACCCGTGCCGATGGCAAACTCAACGGCCGGCCCGTTTCCCGCGAGCTTTGACAGCACGTCCACTGTGGGGCCCAATACCTCGGGCGAGAACATTCCCTCTCCGGGCGTGTCGTAGTGCTTCGCCGCGTCCTGGTCCCAGAGCTGTTGCTGGTTGATCATCCCGCCACTATTGCACCCCGCTGGGCCGATTATCTACCGGTCAGTCAACCGCCGGCGGCTCCCTCAGCGATTGCGGTAGTAGTCCTTCCAGATCAGGCGATGCAGCGGGATCATCCGCGGCAGCGACCTCAGGCCGGGGATGAACGGCAGCAGGGCCAGCAATGCGGTCAGCACCAGCATCGTGACGACGACGAGGGCGTCGGCGTTGGGGGCGGACTTGAACGGCTCGATCTGGTAGAGGAGCGAGAAAAGCCACAGCCAGGACTGCCCCGGCGTATCGCCGGTCTCGTTCATCACGCCCCACTGATCCCCGGAGAGGTGCTGGCTGGCCGCAAGATCCGGGAAGTAGCCGCCGTCTCCCAAGAACAGGAGGCTGCGCGTGTAATCCATGTTGTAGAAATTTCCGCCGCCCTGCAGCACGCCGTCCAGATTGCCCTGGCGTGCCATGTCCAACAGTGCGCCGGTCAGCACGGGGACAGGCCCATAATCGCCGGCGGCCACCTTGGCCGGGTCGTTGTCCGGCGCGGCGCCGAGGGCGTCGGAATAGGCTGACGCCCAGTCTGAGCGCTGCTGCTCCGTGGCGGCCTTCCACCGCGCCAGTGCTACCGGCGGGGACGGCAGCGTCGAGAGCGGGGTGATCACGAAGTCATTGGCGGTATCAACCGGCAGGCGGACGCCGGAGAGATTCTGGAGGTCCACGGGCCCGAGATTCTGCGTCGCGCCGGGGGTCGAGTTGTAGGGCGGCCCGTATCCGGCAGTATCGCTGGTGCCGGCAAGTTCTTTGGCGGCGGTGCCGACGAAATCCGCCGGGGCGGCCGTGGCCCAGGCCTTGAGGCTAACGCTGGGCTCATCCGGGGACCCGAAGATGGCGGAGACACCGAGCACGAGCAGACCCACCACGACGACGCCGATGATCAGCTCCTTGATGAGGTCATATTCGCGGACGCTGCCCGTCCAGGGCCGGCTGGCGACGTCGTCCGTCTTCCGCCACGAGGTGCTGCTACTTTTCTTAGTCATTGCCCTGCGCCCCCGACTTCGGTGGCTTGTTGAGGTTCGGCCGGCTCCGGAGGTTTGGTGGCCTCCGTAGATTCGGTGACGTCCGTCCGGCCGTGAAGCAGTTGGGCGTCGGACTCGGCGGCCTCAAGCGGAGGTGCAACGCCGTGGACCCGGACGAGCAGGACGTGCAGGACCACCACGGCGCCCACGGCCAGGGGCAGCAGCGTGACGTGCCAGGTGAAGAGCTGGCCGACGTTGGCCACATTGAACCAGGCGCCCACTCCGACGGCGTTGAGCGCGTCCTTCGCTTCGAAGGCAATCCACTGGGAATCGAAGTTTGTCTGGAGCAGATACCCGGTGAAGGCCGCCCCGATGGACGCCACGAAAGAGATCACGCCGGTGATCCAGGTCAGAACCCGGCCTCCCCGCCAGGACGCCATCCAGAATTTCAGCCAGAGATGCACCACCATGAAGATGAAGAAGAGCTCCACACTCCACAGATGGGTGCTGTTGACGAAGCTCCCCAGCGAGGAAACGTGATACCACTGCGGTCCGTTGAGCCCCAGCACGACCCCGGAAACGATGATCCACAGCAGGGACGCGATGGCCCCCATGCCGAAGACGTACGCCCAGGATGCCACAAAGCTTGGCTGGTCCTCCGGCAAGAGCTTCTCCGGCGGAAGCTTCCGCAGGAGCCACCGGCGGGCCCTGCCGGTTAAGGTGTGGGCGTCCGCTTCATCCACCGGAGCACCGTGCCCCGGTGTGGTCGGGGCGGTCATTTCCGCCGCTTCCCACCGGGGAAGGGGAGGACCAGGGCCAGGACGAACAGGACGATCATCACGACGATCACAATCAGGTTTCCCGACTGGATCGTGAAGCCGTCCCAGCCAAAATACGTTCCTACTCCAACCGTGCCAACGCTTGCCACTAGCCATTCGGTCATGGGCTGCTCGATTCTGTTGAGGCTGCCAGTTCAACTCCACCACGGCCGCCTGGCCGCAAACAGGGTCTACCGCCTCAAAACAACGCGGGGTCACGTAGCGCCCATAAATCCCCTCAGGATGGGCGCTACGTGACCCCGCGGTGCTGTCTTGCGGTGGATTAGGCTGGATCCGTGACCCGCCTCATTCTTGCCTCCCAGTCCCCTGCCCGCACCAAGCTGCTCAGCCACGCCGGGATCCGGCATGAGGTCCTCGTCTCCGACGTCGACGAGGACGCCGTCCAGGCCCGGTACGGCGTGACGGATCCGCACGACACGGCTCTTCTGCTCGCCCGGGCCAAGGCCGAGGCCGTCGCCTCTTTGCCCGAGGCGGACGGTGCCCTGGTGATCGGCTGCGACTCGGTCTTCGAGTTCGACGGCGAGGCCCACGGCAAGCCCTACACGGCCGACGTCGCCCGCGAACGCATGCTCCGCATGAGCGGCAGCATGGGCATCCTGCACACCGGCCACTGGCTCGTCGACTGCCGCGACACGTCCGTCGCAGACGCTGACACAGACACTGACCCAGGCGCCACTGCCCCAGGAGCCGGCGTCACCGCTCTGGGCTCCGGCGCCACGCTGGGCTCGGTCTCCTCCGCCGAGGTGCACTTCATGGAGATGAGCGCCGAGGAAATCGAGACCTACATCGCCACCGGGGAGCCGCTGCAGTGCGCCGGATCCTTCACGATCGACGGCTACGGCGGGGCGTTTATCCGCAAGGTCGACGGCGATCCCCACACGGTCGTCGGCCTCTCCATTTCCACGCTCCGGGCGCTGCTCAGCCAGGCACATGTGGGGATCACCGAGCTCTGGACCGGCGGAGCCGTGGACCCGGCGGACGTCCGGGCCGAGTAGGAACTGCGGGACCGCCGGGCGGGGGCGGAATGAACCAATTCGTCGCCCTTTGTGGCAACCCTACAAAGGAAGGGCCGTTTACGCGCGGAATCCGCAAGTAATATCGGCGGAACCCTCAAAACCGCGCTAGGCTCCCTGAAGGAAAGAAGGAGACGCCTTGTCAGCAAATTCGGAGCAGTCCGCCACCACCGTGCCGGGATCAACGCAGTCACTTGCCGCCGCGGGCACCCGCCCGCTCAGCAAGGTGCTGATCGCCAACCGCGGAGAAATTGCGGTGCGCATCATCCGCGCCGCCCGCGATGAAGGCATCGCCTCGGTGGCCGTCTATGCGGACCCCGACCGCGACGCGTTGCACGCCCGGCTGGCCGACGAAGCCTACGCGCTCGGCGGCAACACCGCCGCGGAGTCTTACCTCGTGATGGACAAGATCATCGACGTCGCGCGCCAGTCCGGCGCCGACGCGATCCACCCCGGGTACGGCTTCCTGGCCGAGAACGCCGATTTCGCCGCCAAGGTGATCGACGCCGGCATCACGTGGATCGGGCCCTCCCCCGCGGCGATCGCCGCCCTGGGCGACAAGGTCCAGGCCCGGCACATCGCCGAGAAAGTCGGCGCCCCGCAGGTGCCGGGCACTGCCGACCCCGTGGAGTCCGCCGAGGAAATCCTGGACTTCGTGGACAAGTTCGGCCTGCCCGTCGCCATCAAGGCGGCCTTCGGCGGCGGCGGCCGCGGCATCAAGGTGGCCCGCACGCGGGAGGAAATCCCCGAACTCTTCGAATCCGCTGTGCGCGAGGCCACCGCAGCCTTCGGCCGCGGTGAATGCTTCATTGAGCGCTTCCTGGACGCGCCGCGCCACGTGGAGACCCAGTGCCTCGCCGACTCGCACGGCAACGTCGTGGTGGTCTCCACCCGGGACTGCTCACTCCAGCGCCGCAACCAGAAACTTGTCGAGGAGGCCCCGGCACCGTTCCTGACGGAAGAGCAGAACCGGCGCCTCTACGAATCGTCCAAGGCCATCCTCAAGGAGGCCGGCTACCTTGGCGCGGGCACGTGCGAATTCCTCGTCGGGCAGGACGGCACCATCTCCTTCCTCGAGGTCAACACCCGGCTTCAGGTGGAGCACTGTGTCTCCGAGGAAGTCACCGGGATCGACCTGGTCCGCGAACAGTTCCGGCTGGCCCGCGGCGAGGAGCTCGGCTACGGCGACCCGGAAGTCCGCGGTCACTCGATCGAATTCCGCATCACTGGCGAGGACCCGGGCCGGAACTTCATGCCCGCCCCCGGCACCATCACGCGGCTCTCGAACCCTACGGGCCCCGGCGTCCGCATCGATTCCGGCGTGGAGCAGGGCGACGTGATCAGCGGCAACTTCGATTCCATGCTCTCCAAGCTGGTCGTCACCGGCGCCACCCGGGCCCAGGCACTGCAGCGGTCCCGGCGCGCGCTCGAGGAGATGGTGGTGGAAGGCATCCCCACCGTCATCCCGTTCGACCTCGCGGTGGTCTCCAACCCCGACTTCGCTCCGGCCGAGGGCCCCTTCAAGGTCCACACCCGCTGGATCGAGACGGCATTCGTCAACGACATCCCCGCCTGGACCCCCACCGGCACCGAGGCGGAAGCGGCCGACGCCGGCGACCGCCAGCGCGTCGTCGTCGAAGTCGGCGGCAAGCGCCTGGAAGTCGTGCTGCCGGCGTCGCTCGGCTCGGTCAGCAACACCGGCGGCAAGCCGGCCAAGGCCAAGAAGCGCTCCCGCAGCGGCGGCGCCGCCGTGGCTGCGAGCGGCAACGCGCTGACCTCCCCCATGCAGGGCACCATCGTGAAGGTTGCCGTCGCCGAGGGTGACGCCGTCGCCGAGGGCGATCTCGTCGTCGTGCTGGAAGCCATGAAGATGGAGCAGCCGCTCACCGCCCACCGCGCCGGGATCGTGATCGGGCTCTCCGCCTCGGCGGGCGAGACCGTGTCCGCCGGCGCCATCATCGCCCTGATCGAGGACGGCGACGCGCAGTAGGCCGCGACTAACGCTGAGCCGCGGCAGCCCCGCCGCTGCCGGTCACGGGCGCGCCTCTGGCGCCTCCGTGACCGGCCGGTACAGACTTGGTGTGTGAAGCCATTTCTGCTCCTCGCCTCGCGCGCGGAGGACGCCGCCGCCGAGGACGAATACCGCGCCTATCTTCGCTACGGCGGGCTCCATCGGGAGCAACTGCACCGTATCCGGATGGAAGCCGCCCCGCTGCCCGAGCTGGACCTGTCCCGCTATTCAGGCGTCATCGTTGGAGGCAGCCCCTTCACGTCCAGCGACCCGGCCGAACACAAGAGCGCCACCCAGCACCGGGTGGAGCGCGAACTTTCAGGGCTGCTGGACCGGATTGTGGCAGAGGACTTCCCCTTCCTCGGCGCCTGCTACGGCGTCGGAACCCTCGGGCTGCACCAGGGCGCCGTGATCGACCGGACCTACGGTGAAGGGCTGGGCGGCGTCGCCATCAAGCTGACGGCGGACGGCCTGCAGGATCCGATTCTGCGCGGGCTGCCGGAGAGCTTTACCGCCTTCACCGGCCACAAGGAAGCCTGCACCGTCCTGCCCTCCCACGCGGTGCTGCTGGCGAGCTCGACGGCCTGCCCGGTGCACATGTTCCGGATCAAGACCAACCTCTATGCCACCCAGTTCCACCCCGAGCTCGATGCCGAGGGACTCGTCACGAGGATCGACATCTACCGCCATGCCGGCTACTTCCCGCCCGAATCGGCCGAAATGCTCATGGATGACGCTCGGCAGTTCACCGCGACCGAACCGATGAAGATCCTGCGGAACTTCGTGGAGCGCTACGCGGGCTAACCTCTGCCCTGCCCGCGTTCCTGCCCGGTTGCTCTCCGCCCGACACGCAAATGCCCGGCGTGTCCAAGGAACACGCCGGGCATGTGCGGAAGGAACCGGGGAGGAGCGTCAGGCCACGTTGTTCTCGTAGTCCAGGTCGCGGGTTTCCTTGCTCACGAACAGGGCGATCAGGGTCAGCACGGCCATGGAGGCGAGGTAGATGCCCACCAGCACGGTGCTGCCGCCCGCCATTTCCCAGAGCGCGACGGCGATGAACGGCGCCACCGCTGCGCCGAGGATGCTGGAGACGTTGTAGCTGATCGCGGAGCCGGTGTAGCGGACGTTGGTTGGGAACAACTCCGGCAGGAGCGCACCCATGGGCCCGAAGGTCAGGCCCATAAGCGAGAAGCCGATGATCAGCAGCGCCATCGTGCCCACGAACCCGGCGCTGAACAGCGGGACGAACAGCAGGCCGAAAGCGAGGATGCCGAACGTGACGGCGATCAGCATCTTGCGGCGGCCGAACTTCTCGGCCAGGGGGCCGGAGACCAGCGTGAAGATGCCGAAGAACACGACGCCGGCGATCAGCATCCACAGGAAGTCGTTCCGGCTGAAGCCCAGACCCGGGACGAACGCCGCGGCGGCGGCGTCGGTCATCGGCTTGCCGGTCTTTTCGGCCGCGGCCTTCGCAGCGTCGAGGCTGGCCGGCCGGGTGCCGTAGGTCAGCGTGAACGTGGTCATCAGGTAGAAGAGCACGTAGGTGGCCAGCATGATGAACGTGCCGAGGATCAGCGGCCGCCAGCTGGTCTTGAAGACCCGCGCCAGGGGCAACTTGGCGACCTCTTTGGATTCCAGGACCTTGGTGAAGGCGGGGGTTTCGATCAGCTTGAGACGGACGTAGAGGCCGATGATGACCATGACGGCGCTGGCCAGGAACGGCACGCGCCAGCCCCACTCCATGAAGGCCTCCGGCGTCAGGGTGTAGCTGAACACCAGGAAGATCACGTTGGCGATGATGAAGCCGATCGGGGCGCCCAGTTGCGGGAACGTGCCGTAGATGGCGCGCTTGTTCGCCGGGGCGTTCTCGGTGGCCAGCAGGGCCGCGCCGCTCCATTCGCCGCCGAGGGCGAGGCCCTGGGCGAAGCGCAGCACAACCAAAAGGGCCGGGGCCCAGAAGGCCCAGCCCGGAACGGACGCCGTCGGAAGGCAGCCGATCAGGAAGGTGGCAATACCCATGGTCAGCAGCGAGGCGACCAGGGTGCCCTTGCGGCCGAACTTGTCACCGAAGTGGCCGAAGAGGATCGAGCCGAGCGGGCGGGCGATGAACGCGACGCCGAACACGGCGAAGGAGCTCAGGAGCTGGGTGGTCTCGTTCTGCCCGGGGAAGAACAGCTTCGGGAAAACGAGCACGGCCGCGGTGGCGTACACGTAGAAGTCATAGAACTCGACGGTGGTGCCGATCAGGCTGGCGACAATCACGCGGCCGCGCGAGTTCACCTGCTGGGCGGACCCACGCTCCGCGGAGGTTGCAGTGGATGACATGTAGTAGCGCTTTCATGAAGACCGGACGGAGATTCCCCAAGAGCCCGATGCCCGGGTCCGCCGGCTAGGGATTCGTATATGTCTGATAATAGGCGTTGCCGTCCAGTCAATGGACAAATGTTCCACTATTTGGACGTCGTGTCGTCATCTCACCTGGCGGTCGCCAAGAGCCGTCTCACACCGTCACAAAGCCCCCGATAGGCAAACGTCACAGCACGTTAATAAACCGCGTCTGTCCCGGAAACGCGGCGTACCTACCGTGAAAGGACAACGCCCCCCAAGGAGGTCTCCCCCGTGACTGCTGAACGCACCGCCGACATCGGCGCCGCAGATGCCGGCCCAGCCCGCACTGCCGACACCCTGACCCTCGACACCCTGACCCTCGACCACCGGCCCGGCCGCTGGATCGCGAACTGGGATGCGGAAAACAAGGAGCAGTGGAAGTCGGCCGGCCGCACGATTGCCCGCCGCAACCTGAAGTGGTCCATCTTCGCCGAGTTCCTGGGCTTCGTGGTCTGGCAGCTCTGGTCGATTGTGGTGGTCCAGCTTCCGGCCGCCGGCTTCACGTTCTCCACCAACGAGATCTTCTGGCTGATCTCCGTGCCGAGCCTCGTGGGCGCCACGCTGCGGATCCCCTACACGTTCATGGTGCCGCGCTTCGGCGGCCGGAACTGGACCATCGTCTCCGCCCTGTTGCTGCTGATCCCCACGATCGGCCTGGGCCTGTGCGTCGCCAACCCGGCCACCCCGTTCGGCGTCATGCTGTTCGTGGCGGCGCTGGCCGGATTCGGCGGCGGGAACTTCGCCAGCTCGATGGCGAACATCACCTTCTTCTATCCGGCCCGGGAAAAGGGCTGGGCGCTGGGCCTGAACGCCGCCGGCGGCAACCTTGGTGCCGCCGTCGCACAGCTGGCCGTTCCCATCGCCATCACCGTGCTGGCAGCCGGCAGCGTGAACCTGCCGGTCGCGGGCTTCATGTGGGTTCCGCTGATCCTGCTCGCGGCGTTCGGCGCCTGGAAGTACATGAACAACCTCACCAGCGCCAAGGGCGACGTCGCAGGCTCGCTGGCCGCGCTCAAGGAGCCGCACCTGTGGATCATGGCGCTGCTGTACATCGGCACCTTCGGCTCGTTCATCGGCTTTGCCGGCGTTTTCCCCAAGCTCATCAAGGACTACTTCCCGGCGTTCTCGTCCATCCCCGTCGGCACCGTGGCGCTGTCTCTGGCCTTCCTCGGCCCGCTGGTCGGATCCCTGGCGCGCCCCTACGGCGGACGCATGGCGGACCGGATGGGCGGGGCCCGCATGACCGTTGCAGCTTTCGCCGCCATGGCCGTGATCACGCTGACCATGCTCTGGACCCTGCCGCTGAAGAACTTCTGGCTCTTCCTGGTCCTGTTTCTGTTCCTCTTCACCGCCAGCGGTTTCGGGAACGGCGCCACGTACCGCATGATCCCGATCATCTTCGCCACCTCCAGCCGGGCCGCCCGCTCCGGGGCCAGCACGCACTCCACCCAGCGGCTCGCGTCCTCGGCCCTGGGCCTGATCTCGGCCATCGGCGCCTACGGCGGGTTCATCATCCCGCAGGTGCTCAACGCCTCTAACACCGCCAGCGGTTCCTACACCTCGGCGTTCTATGGATTCGTCGGGGCCTACATCCTGATGCTGGCCGTCTGCTGGTTCTGCTACATCCGCAACGCCAACCGAAACGCGATGGGACACGTCTAACATGACCACCGGCGCCGACACGCACTGCCCCTACTGCGCCCTGCAGTGCGCCATGACGCTCACCTCTCCAGCGGCTCTGACCCCGGCTGTCCGGCCGGGGTCAGAGCCCGCCGACCGCACGCCGGCACCCACGCCGGCGCACGCCGCCGTCGTACCCGTCCCAAACGCGCCGCTCCTCGCCGTGACCGGACGGGAGTTCCCCACCAACCGCGGCGGCCTGTGCCGCAAGGGCTGGACCTCCGCGTCACTGCTGGACCACCCGGGCCGCGTCACGGAGCCATTGCTGAGGGGCGCCGACGGCGTCCACCGCCCGGTGAGCTGGGACGAGGCCCTCCTGCGGATCGTCGCCGCGGTGCGGCAGGCCCGCGCCGCGCACGGGGCGGACGCCGTCGGCGTGTTCGGCGGCGGCGGCCTCACCAACGAGAAGGCCTACCAGCTGGGCAAGTTCGCCAGGCTGGCGCTGGGCACCTCGCGGATCGACTACAACGGACGGTTCTGCATGTCCTCGGCCGCCGCGGCCGGCATGCGTGCCTTCGGCCTGGACCGCGGGCTGCCGTTCCCGCTGGCGGACCTCGGCGCCGCCAGCACCATCCTGATGCTCGGCTCCAACGTGGCCGAGACCATGCCGCCCTTCGTCCAGCACCTCCAGGGTGCGCGCGACGCCGGCGGGCTGATCGTGGTGGACCCCCGGCGCTCGGCCACCGCGGCGTTCACGTCCGACGGCGGCGGCCTGCACCTGCAGCCCCTGCCGGGCACCGACCTCGCCCTGCTCCTGGGCATCTCCCACGCGGTGATTCATGAGGGCCTCGCCGACGCCGGGTACATCGCGGCGCGCACCAGCGGTTACGATGCCGTGGTCCGCAGCGTGGCCGGCTTCTGGCCGGAGCGGGTCCAGTCGATCACCGGCGTCCCCGCCGGGCTGATCCGCGACACCGCCCGGCGGCTGGCCGACGGCGCCCGCAAGGGCGGCAGCTACATCCTCACCGGCCGCGGCGTCGAACAGCACGTCGACGGCACGGACACCGCCACGGCCGCCATCAACCTCTCGCTTCTACTGGGCCTTCCGGGCTCCGCGCGCAGCGGCTACGGCACGCTCACCGGGCAGGGCAACGGCCAGGGCGGCCGCGAACACGGCCAGAAGGCGGACCAGCTCCCCGGCTACCGGAAGATCACCGACCCCGCCGCCCGCGCCCACATGGCCAGGGTCTGGGGCGTACCCGAAACCCTGATCCCCGGCCCCGGCCTCCCCGCCGTCGAACTCCTCAGGTCCCTGGGCCAGCCCGACGGCGTCCGGTGCCTCTTCGTGCACGGCGCCAACGTGGCGGTGTCCGCCCCGGACGCCAACGCCGTGATCGCAGGCCTGCGCAGCCTGGACTTCCTGGTGGTGTGCGACTTCTTCCTCTCCGAGACCGCGGCCGAGGCGGACCTGGTCCTGCCGGTGACCCAGTGGGCTGAGGAGGAAGGAACCCTCACCAACCTTGAGGGCCGCGTACTCCGCCGCCGCCGGGCCCTCACTCCCCCGCCCGGGGTGCGCAGCGAGCTGTGGATCATGGCCCGGCTGGCTGAAATGCTGCATGCACCCTCCACCTTCAGCGAGGATCCCGAGACCGTGTTCGAGGAACTCCGGCTCGCGTCCTCCGGCGGGCTGGCCGACTACTCCGGGATCGACTACGCCATGCTGGACCGCGGCGAGGCCGCCTACTGGCCCTACCCCGCCGGAAGCTCCGGCACGCCGAGGCTCTTCCTCGACGTTTTCGCCCACGCCGACGGCCGGGCCGTGTTCACGGCAGTGACGCCCCGACGTCGTACTGTTTCTTCCGCGGCCACCGCAAAGCGCGGCGGCGCTGCCCGGACCGGCGCCGATCATGCCGGAACGCCGATGACCCTCACCACCGGGCGCCTCATGGAGCACTACCAGTCCGGGGCGCAGACCCGCCGGGTGGCCGCGCTGGCCGAGGCCCGGCCGGAGGCGCGGCTGCAGCTGCACCCCGCAGCGGCCGCCGCCCAGGGGATCGCCGACGGCGACTACGTCTCCATTTCCAACGAGCGCGGCGAGGTCCGCTGCCGTGCCGAACTCAGCACGGACGTCCGGCCGGAGACGGTGTTCCTGCCGTTCCACTTCCCCGAACTCGAAAGCGCCAACCGGCTCACCGAGGCGGCCACGGACCCGATTTCCGGGATGCCCGAGTTCAAAACCAGCAAAGTGTGGATCCGGGCGGCAGTTTCTGCGGAAGCGGTTTCCGTGGCCGTCCCGGCCGGTGCCGCTGCCCATGTTCCAGGGCGCGTCCTTCAAGCAGAGGAGACCTCATGACGGGGCGGATTGTGGTGGTGGGCTTCGGGCCGGTCGCCGCGCGGCTGATCGACGAGCTGCTGCCGGCCGTGCGCAGCGGTATCGCGCACCTGACCGTGATCGGCGAGGAGTCCGAGGCCGCGTACAACCGTGTCCTGGTGGCGGATCTCGGCGTCGGCCGGACCACACAGGCCGCCCTGGCCCTCGCGGACGCGGCGGCGCTAGTGGGCGACGGCGTCGACGTCCGGCTCGGTGTCCGCGTCCGCCGCGTCGACCGCGCCCGCCAGCAGGTTGTCCTCACCGACGGCACCTCGCCCGGCTACGACCGGCTGGTCTTCGCCACCGGTTCCCGGCCGGTCATCCCGAACCTCACCGGGCTCAACCCGGACCCGGCCGCCCCCGTCCTGCCGCCGGGCGTGACGGCCCTGCGCGATCTCCGCGATGCCTCGGTCCTCCACTCGGCGGTAGCCGGCGGGAAGCGCGTGGTGGTCCTGGGCGGCGGCATCCTGGGTCTGGAAACCGCCCTGGCCGCGGCCGAGGAGGGCGCCACCGTGACTGTGGTGCACAACGGCCCGCATCCCCTGGGCCGGAACATCGACCGCGGCGGCGGCGCCGTGCTCGCGGCCTCGCTGCGGAACTGCGGCGTGCGCGTGGCCGGCAACGCCCGCTCCACCGGCGTCGAACGCAACGCCCCCGACGGCGGCTTTTCCGCGCTGTTGCTCGATGACGGCTCCGCGATCGACGGCGACCTCCTGGTGCTTTCCTGCGGTGTCCGGCCCCGGACCGAACTCGCCGAAGGCTGCGGGCTCTCCACCGCCGCCGGGATCCTGGTGGACCACAAACTCCGCGCCCACCACGAGCCCCACATTTTCGCGATCGGCGACTGCGCCGAGGTCCGCTGCCCGGACCGTGAATGCGTGGAGTGCCGCACCGCGCGCGGCCCGTCCGGGCTGGTGGGCCCGGGCTGGCGGCAGGCTGAATGGCTCGCCGACTACCTGACGCTGCTGTCAACCGGGGCTCCTGCCGAGGCGGAAGGATTGCCGTCCCTGTCGGCGGAGTTGCCGGGCGTGATCGTGCTCAAGGCCCGCGGCATGAACATGGCGGTGGCCGGGGACGTATCGGCAGACCCGTGGGACGAGGAGGCCCTGACCGCCGGAGCCGTGAACGGGCGGGCCCGGCTGCAGATTGCGCAGTGGGCCGATCCCGAGCACGGCCGCTACGTCAAGATGACCACCCGTGCCGGGGTTTTGGAGGGGTTGGTGGCCGTGGGCATGCCGCGCACCGCGGCCGAGCTCGTGCAGCTGTTCGAACGCGGTGCCGAACTCCCCGCGGACCGGTCGCTGCTCCTGCGCCTGGACGGCCCGGACCAGGCCCCTTCCCCAGGTTCTGCCGACCCCGCCCGGACGGTCTGCCGGTGCGCGGGCGTCAGCGGGACGGCCATTGCTTCTGCCGTGTCCGAGGGCTGCGGGACGGTGCCTGAAATCTCCGCGGCCACCCGCGCCGGCACGGGCTGCGGCGGCTGCCACGACGACATCAAAGGAATCATCGAGGCCCACTTTCAGGGTGCGGTTGCCTGACGGCCGCACGCCCTGAAGGCGCGCAGACCTAACAAGCCTGAGGCACAACCCAGAAACGTTGCCCGAATATCGGTGTTGGGCCTGGCAGCGGCGTATTACTGCGCTGCGCTGTCGAACGTCTTCTGCCACTGGGCATGCTCGCGGCCGGCATCGAGCCGGCGGCTGGCAGTCCACCTGGGCAAATATTCAAGCGCGGGCAGCTCGCGAGCAGGCCTGGTCTGAACAGGCTTCGGTTTAGGACGGGTCTGGACAGGCTTGGCCACAGGCCGGGTCTGGACGGGCTTCCGGGGGTAGCTCGGCCTCGTGTCGGCCACCATCCAGTTGATCACGGCGCGCATCATGAGCACGAGCATCCAAATGCCGAGCCCGGCCAAGATGTATTGCCAAAATAAGACCAGTAACAAGATCGCCAGTAGCACGAAAATGAACATGACGCCACTATCGCACATGCGACACGCCAGAAAAAGAGGTCTTAATCCCCGATCGCCGACACGGGAGTTGTCGTCTGCACGGTCCGCACGCGACTGAGGTCCCGGTCCCTTGATCGTGCCTCAGGTCAGGACGATCAGCAGCCCGGTTCCTCCCCCGAAGCGGGCCTTTCTCCCCTTGGCATGGCCGAAGGGCGGCGATGCAATGGACGATAGGCTCCGTTCGTCCGCAGGAGGCATCCCATGAACGTTCCGGTGATTTTGGCGCTCGGCGCGATTGTAGTGTTCGCCGTCGTTATGGGTGTTGTCATGGCGCGCGAAAAGGATCCGCAGCGGCGGGCCACGGCCCTGACGCGCACTGGAGCGGCCGTCATGGCGGCGTTCACCCTCCTCGGGGGAATCTTCATCGGCGGGTACGCGATGCAGGAGCCGGGCGGAACAACGGGAATGCTGATGACGCTCGCCTGGGTGCTGCCGATGCTCATCCTCGCGGTCGCGGCCTGGTTCTGGCCGGCGGCGACCGCTCCCCTGCTGCTCGCCCTCTCCTCTGCCTTCATCGCGGCGTGCGTGTGGCTTGCGTTTGACCGCGCCGCGCTGAGCGCCTTCCTCAGTGACAATGGACCGGTCATCGCCGTCAGCGTGCTCGCATTGGCGTTCCCGGCCGCCGTCCTCGGCCTGAAACGCACCGCACTGGCCGGCTGGCTGCTGGTGGCCCTGGGTGTGCTGCCGCTGTTGATCACGATCATCGGACGGTCGGGCGCGGTCGGATCGCTCATCGCGGCCAGCGTGGTTCCCCTGGTCTGCGGGATCGCCTACCTGGTGTCCGCACGGATGGCCGCGGCCGGATCGACGTCGGGAACCATTCACCCGGCGGCCGCCTAACACTGCAGCGCCACCGCCGGGTCCGCGTAACGCGAATCGGACCGCAGCCAAACGGCAGGTAGCATCGGGGCCATGAGCGCCGACGACGACATCACCGAGGACCTGCTGGCCGACGCCGGGAAACTCACCGGCCTGAGCCTGGAACTGCTGGGACTCGACCCGCATCCGGACGACATGACGGCCGAGCAGCGGCTCCAGTTTGACCCGGAGGACCTGACCGAAATGGCAGCCGTCGCCCCGGAAGACCGTCGGACGGCCGTCCACCAGACCCGCCTGCTCGCCGGGCTCCTGTGGAACTCGGCCAGCATCCTCATCGACCAACTGTTCCGCGATCTCGGAACGCTCAGCGCCCTTGAGACGATCACCCCGTCCGACATCGCCGGCACCTCGGTCCTGTCCTCGCTGCCGCCGCAGTTCGCGGCCAGCTACGACGCGAAGTTCACCCAGAAGTTCATTGTGGTCGCCGCCGATGTCACCGCATCCCTGGCCCGCGGCTGGACCGCCCCCGGGTGCCTCGCGGCGGAACTCGCCGTCCGCTGCCTGCTCGACCAGGCGGAAATCACCGAGGACATCTACGAACTGGACCTTCCCGAGGACTGGCGGGCCGACGTCGAGGAAGTCCTCCTCGAGGATGCCGACAGTGAAGCGCTGTTCTCCGACAGCCTCGATGTCCTCGAGGACGACGCCGACCAGCTGGACTTCGGGCAGTGGTTCAAACCCTTCGCGGCCGGCGACTCCGTGCCGCCCTACGCCTGCTCCTAAGCCCTAAGTTTCACGGCCCTACGCTTCAAGGCCCCGCGCCCGAAGCTACGTCTGAACCGCCGGCTTAGCCAGCCATGCCAGGTAGTCCTCGGTGAAGCGCTGCACGCCGTCCCACTCGGTGTAGACGTAGTCCCGGGTTGTATCGGTGTCCTGCGATCCCTTATCGCCGGCGATCTTCTTCATCAGGTGCTTCTTGATAAACCCGTAGTGGGTGTAGAGGAGCGCCCCGGCGAACAACCCGACGTGCGTGGGCCGCCAGCCGGTGTCCTCCTCAAACTTCTCCACGTAACCCTCGGCGTTTTCCTCGTCCCCGTGGGCGGCCATGCTGACCGAAACCAGTGCGGAGCGCAGCCTCTCAAGCTCACCCCGGTTCTTCTTCACGAAGTCCTTGACGTGCCCCTCGTGCTTGCCCATATGGACCGACGCCGCCACGATCACGCCGTCGTAGCCGTCGGGAAGGGTATCGCCGGCATGCTTGAGGTCCGCCGTCTCCGCCTGGTGCCCGTGCGCCCGGATCAGCTCGGCCATGTAATCGGCGATCTGGGCGGTCTGTCCTTCAACGGTCCCGTAAGGGATATAGATCTTGGCCATGTTCCATGGTGGGAGCCTCCGGCCGTAACGCGATACGGCCGAAGGTCCCCCGGCGCCCGTTACGGCACGCCCCTCTCCCGACCGTGCTCTTGACCACCGCGCTCTTGACGACGGCGGCCCGCCGACATGAGATGGACCCAGGCCCGGTCCGGTTCTCGTTCGACCGGCCGGTACACACTCATGGCTCCACGACGAAAGGACACCCCATGGCCCTGCTCGACTCCGCCCTGTGGGAGGGCAAGATCTACCTCAACGGCTGGCGGCCCGGCAGCGGCGGGACCGCCAACGCCGTCGAACCTGCCACCGGCGGAACGCTGGGCCACTATGGCGTGGCTTCCGTGGAAGATGTCCGCGAGGCCGCCGGAGTGGGCGCGAAAGCGCAAAAGGAATGGGCGGCCCGCAACCCGGAGGACCGCGCCGCCGTGCTGCGCCGCGCGGGACAGCTCTGGGAGGAGCATGCGGCGGAAATCCAGGACTGGATCGTCCGGGAATCCGGCGGCATCCCGCCCAAGGCCGGCTTGGAAACCCACATCGCGGCCAACGAATGCTACGACGCCTCGGCCCTGCCATCCCTCCCGGCCGGCGACGTGCTGACCTCGAACGAGAACCGCTGGTCCTTCGCCCGACGCCGCCCCGTCGGCGTCGTCTCGGTGATCGCGCCCTTCAACTTCCCGCTCATCCTCTCCATCCGTGCCGTCGCCCCGGCGCTGGCCCTTGGCAATGCCGTGCTGCTCAAACCTGACCCGCGCACAGCGGTTTGTGGCGGCGTCACCCTGGTCCGGGTGTTCGAGGAGGCCGGGCTCCCGCCCGGCCTGCTGTCCCTGCTTCCAGGCGGGGCCGAGATCGGCTCGGCCGTCGTCGAGGCGCCCGAGGTCCGCGTTATCGCCTTCACAGGGTCGACGGCGGCCGGCCGCAAAGTGGGCGAGACAGCCGGCCGGCTGCTCAAGCGCGCCCATCTGGAACTTGGCGGGAACAACGCGATGATCGTGCTGCCCGGCGTCGACCTCCCCAAAGCTGTCTCCGCCGCCGCGTTTGGCTCCTTCATGCACCAGGGCCAGATCTGCATGGCATCGGGCCGGCACATCGTGCACGAGGACATCTACGAGGACTACGTCAGCGCCCTCGCGGAAAAAGCCCGTCATTTGCCCGTGGGCGACCCCAAGAGCGGCACGGTGGCACTGGGCCCGGTCATCGACGAGAAGCAGCTCCACCGGGTGGACACGATCGTCCAGGACGCGGTGCAGGGCGGCGCGCGGCTGGCGGCCGGTGGCAGCCATGACGGCCGCTTCTACCGGCCCACCGTACTCGCGGACCTCGACCTCGCCAGCCCGGCGTGGAAGGACGAGATCTTCGGCCCCGTCGCCCCGGTGATGAAGTTCTCTACCGTGGATGAGGCCGTGGCCCTGGCCAACGACAACGAATACGGGCTCTCGATCGGGATTCTCGGCGACGTCGGCATGGCCATGACGATCGCCGACCGGCTTGACTCCGGCAAGGTCCACATCAACGAACAGACCGTGTCCGACGAGGCCAACTCGCCCTTCGGCGGGGTCAAGAACTCGGGCAACGGCTCACGGATCGGCGGCCATCACGCCAACATGGAATCCTTCACGGAAATCCAGTGGCTGACCATGCGGCCGGACATCGCGCCGTACCCGTTCTAGGCGTGACCGGCCTCCGCCGTGCGGATGAGCGCCTCGAGCCAGTGCTGGTGCTGCTTTTCGATGCTCCGCTTGACCATGGGACCGAGAAGCCGCGCAATGAACCCGGTCTGGACCTCCTCGGTCACGATCAGCGTGCCGCCGTCGGCGGTTGGCTGCAGGTCCCACCGGTGGTAGCCGGAAGATCCGGGCGCCGCGCCCTCCCAGGCCAGCCGGCTGTAGGGGGCGAACTCCCGGACCGTGCTGGCCACGCGGAGGCCAAAGGTGGTCCAGGTGAAGGTCGACGTGCCGGCCAGCTGTTGTCCTCCGCCGTCAATGCTCACGTTGCTGGCATTGCGGTACCAGCGGGGCCACGCTGCCGCGTCGATGAGCACCGGCCAGAGCTGCTCGGCGGACAGATGCGTGCGGAGCTCGTTGTAGGCGTAGACCCGGCCTGTGGAGGGGGCATAGGGTGCGGGCCAGTTGCCGGTGGGGTTCACTTGGTGCTCCTGAACTGCAAACGAAGGTAGGTGTCGAAGATGCCGGAGCCGAGCAGCCGCCGCGAGTGGATGATGGTCTTGGCCGCTGGGGTGATGGTGTAGCGGGCGCGGGGCCGGCGGGCAGTCGCTGCGCGCTCGACGGCTTTGGCGACGGCGTCGGGTTCGGCTGCCAGGACCGCGGAGGCGTACGCCGTGGTCATCTGCTCGTCCGCGGCGGCCCGAAGCCCGGCGTACGGTCCGGAGGGCTCCCCCGAAGCTGCCATGGTCCGTGCCGCGGTGGCACCGAAGCCGGTGCGGATCAGCCCCGGTTCAATCACGGTGGCGCGGACCCCGAACGGCGCGGCCTCGAAGCGAAGCGCGTCCGTGATGGCCTCGACGGCATATTTGGTGGCGTGGTAGTAGCCGCCAACAGGGAAAGTGACCCGGCCGCCCATCGAGCCGATGTTCACGATCCGGCCGGAACCGGCGGCGCGCATCCCCGGAAGGACCAGCTGGATCATCCGGGAGAAGCCAAAGACGTTCGTCTCGAACTGCCGCCTGACCGCGTCCATTCCCGTCTCCTCGATGGTCCCGTATTCGCCGTAGCCGGCGTTGTTGACGAGGACCCCGACGCTGCCGTGCTGCTCTTGGACGGCGTCGACGGCGGCTGCCATCGAATCCTCGTCGGTGACGTCGAGCGCCAGGACCTTCGCCCCGGCCGCCGCCAAGTCGGCGATCGCCTCCGGCCGCCGGGCGGTGGCGTAGACGGTGAAGCCGGGCCGCTTGGCCAGCCGTTCGGCGCTCGCGCGGCCGATGCCGGACGAGGCACCCGTGATCAGTACAGCAGTAGTCATGGTTGTTCCTTCGCAGTTGTCAGGGTGTTGAAGCCGGCGACGAAGACGTCGACGCCGCGGCGCAGGCGGTCGGGCAACGCAGACGGGTCAGCGACTCCCGCCTCCAGGCCGCGGGTGAAGGCCAGCAGGATCTCGGCCCCTTCGCGGGCGTCCGCCGCGGGGTAAAACTCTTGGAGTGTCCGGGTGAGCAGGTGGTGCATTGACTCCTCGTAGCGGCCGAGCACCTCGGAGGAGGCCCGGGTGTCGACGCTGAGGAGCTCGGCCGCGTGGGCCGGGCTGTCGCGCCAGATCTGCATCACGAGGGCAAGTTTCGCCGACAGGATCCCTGCCAGGCGCTCCTCGGGCCGCCCTTCCGCTGCCGCCGCACGTTCGGAGGCGGCGAGTGCGCTGGCCAGCAGACGGTCCACCAGGGAGCGGAACACGTCCTCCTTGCTGCGGAAGTACTGATACAGGGCCGGGCGGGAAATGCCCGCCTGGTCCGCCAGGTCGTGCATCGTCGTCCGGCGTGCCCCGTGACGGGTGAAACACACGTAGGCGGCGTCGATGATTTCGGTTGAACGATCATTCATCCTGACAATATATGCAAATAGTGTCAGAATGTAAACCAGCTGTTGTCGAGCCGGGCCGGCGCATCGGCACCGAAGGCCTCAAGCAAAAAGGGTCCAACGGCGGTGACCGTTGAACCCTTTTGACGTGTGGCGCGAGCTACATGTGAACGTGGAGTCGCCGCGCCGCCTCGGAGATGGAGCCGCTCAGCGACGGGTACACGGTGAAGGTGCTGGCGACGTCGTCGACGTGCAGTTTCTGGGTGACCGCCAGGGAGATCGCGAAGATGAGCTCGGAGGCGTTCGGGCCCACCACGACCCCGCCGATCACGGTGCCGGAGCCCTTGCGGGCGAAGATCTTGACGAAGCCGTCGCGGTGGTTGCGCATTTTGGCGCGCGCGTTGCTGCGCAGGGACAGCTTGATGACGTCGGCCTGGTATTTGCCGGACTCGATCTCGGCCTCGGAGACGCCGACGTTCGCGATCTCGGGCGAGGTGAAGATGTTGGACGCCACCTGGTGGAGCTTGAGCGGCATGACACTGTCACCCAGGAAGTGCGCGATCGCGATCCGGCCCTGCATCGCGGCCACGGAAGCGAGCGCCAGCACGCCGGTGCAGTCGCCCGCCGCGTAGATGTTCGGGGCCGTCGTGCGGGAGACGCCGTCGACCTTGATATGGCCGCTTTCGGTGAGCGCGACGCCGGCCTCCTCCAGGCCGATTCCGGCCGTGTTGGGGATCGAGCCGACGCAGACCAGGCAGTGGCTGCCCGTCACCTTCGACCCGTCGCCAAGGGTAACCACCACGCCGTCGTCCGTGCGCTCCACGGTCTCGGCGCGGGCGCGGGAGAGCACCTTCAGCCCGCGGCGTTCGAACACGCCCTCGAGGACCTCGGCGGCGTCCGTGTCCGAGCCCGGCAGCACCCGGTCGCGGCTGGAAATCAGGGTGACCTTGGACCCCAGGCCGTTATAGGCCGAGGCAAATTCCGCGCCCGTGACGCCCGAACCCACCACGATAAGGTCCTCGGGGAGTTCGTCCATGTTGTAGATCTGGGCCCAGTTCAGGATGCGCTCGCCGTCCGGCCGCGCGGTGGGCAGCTCGCGGGGGTGGGCGCCGACCGCGAGCAGAATGGTGTCCGCTTCCACAGTTTCGGTGCCGTCGGAGGTCAGGACCTCGATGGTGTGGTTATCGACCAGCCGGCCGGAGCCGATCAGGATGCGGACGTTCTGGTGTTCCAGCCCGGCCTGGATGTCCTCCGACTGCTTTCGGGCCAGCCGCAGGAGCCGGTCGTTGATGTGCTTGAGGTCCGCGCGCATCGTCGGGCTGCAGTCGCCGCCGTCGAGATCGAACTTGACGCCGAGCTCCCCGGCCTCGCCGACGCGGGTCATCAGGTCCGCCGTCGCAATCAGGGTCTTGGAGGGGACGACGTCGGTCAGTACCGCAGATCCGCCCAGTCCCGCGCGTTCGATGATGGTGACGTGCGCCCCCAGCGAGGCGGCGACCATGGCAGCTTCATAGCCGCCGGGCCCTCCGCCGAGGATTGCGATGCGGGGTGAGCTGAAATCGGGATGCGTAGTCACAATCATCCATTGTCCACTATCCGAACCGGAGCCACCAAGAATCCGGACGGCCGCGGGTCCGGCCGCCGCCGCGGTGCCCGGCGTGGTGCCGGGCGCGGTGCCCGGCACAGTCCTACGGCGGGGCAGCAGGTGCTGGGCAGCGGGCCCGGCGCGCGATAACTTGTACCAGTGAGCTATACAGAATTCCTGAACGCGGACCCCTTCGATGCCGCCCGCGACGCCGCCAACTACATCGCCGAAGAGACGGGCGTCGATTCCCACGACGTCGCGCTGGTACTCGGATCGGGCTGGGGTGACGCCGCCGACCTGATCGGCGAGACCACCGCCACCCTCTCCGCGTCCGAGATCCCCGGTTTCACCGCGCCGTCGGTGGTGGGGCACGTCGGCACCATCCGTTCGGTGCTGACCAAGGAGGGCAAACGGGCCCTCGTCCTCGGCGCGCGCACGCACTACTACGAGGGCAAGGGCGTGCGCTCCGTGGTCCACGGCGTGCGCACCGCCGCGGCCGCCGGCTGCAAGACCCTGGTACTGACCAACGGTTGCGGCGGCCTCAATGAGGACTGGACGCCCGGCACCCCCGTGCTGATCAGCGACCACATCAACCTCACCGCCACCTCGCCGCTGGAAGGCGCCACGTTCGTGGACCTGACGGACCTGTATTCCTCCCGCATCCGCGGCCTGGCCCGCGAAGTGGACCCGTCGCTGGATGAGGGCGTGTATGCCCAGTTCACGGGCCCGCACTACGAAACGCCGGCCGAGGTGCAGTACGCCAAGCGGATCGGCGCTTCCCTCGTCGGCATGTCCACGGCGTTGGAGGCCATTGCCGGCCGCCACGCGGGCATGGAGGTCTTCGGCATCTCGCTCGTGACCAACCTCGCGGCCGGGATCAGCCCGGTGCCGCTCAGCCACGAGGAGGTCCTTGAGGCCGGACAGGCTGCGGGACCGCGCATTTCCCAGCTGCTCGCGGGGATCATCGCCAAGCTCTGAGTGCTGCCCCTTGTCGGGTGCCCGAGGGGTAAACGTGCCCAACAGGTCCTGGACCGCCGGCCGCGGTTACTCCGCCGCCAGGTAGTCCAGGACCTTCACTTTGTCTGCCGGGAACCGCCGCTCCATCGAGTCCGCGATCCCGGCGATGCTTTGGCGTGCCAGCGCCTGCCGCCACGCGAGCTCGGCCTGGCGCATGGTCTGGGAGATCAGGCACGTCCGGGCGAAGTTCTCCTGCCGGGCCGGCTCCGGGACGTTGCCGAGGATCGCCTCGCACCTAAAGGCCGGGTCCTGGCCCTCCAGGGCCAGGACGATGTCCAGCACGGTGATGTTTTCCGGCCTGCGGGCCAGGTGGAATCCGCCGTGCGGCCCCGAGACGGACTCCAGCACCCCGGCCCGGACCAGCGACTGGAACTGTTTGTTGAGGTAGGCGGCGGGGAGCCGGTAGTAATCCGCGAGCCGGGCACTGTTCACCGGTTCACCCGGCGGTGTCCATGCCATGTTGACGCAGCTGTGCACCGCCCATTCCACCCCGCGGCCCATCTTCATATTCCAGACGCTACGTGTCCGGAAATTTCCGTGTCAAGGCCGCGCCCGTGTCCGGGGTTCGGCCCGGTGTGATGGAACTGAAACCCCAACTCTCGGTTGCGGGGGGCGGAATCGCAGGCGATTGGCGATAGTTTGGTTCCTATGACGTCTTCTGATGCCGAACTGGCCCGACTCCTGAGCGACGCCCGCGACTGGGCAGACCAGGACCCGGACCCCGCCACTGCCGCCGCCCTGTCTGAGCTGATCCGCCTCACCGACGGGGGCGACGCGGCCGCCCGCCAGGAACTGGCCGACAGTTTCAGCGGCACCCTGCAGTTCGGCACGGCCGGCTTGCGCGCGGCCCTCGGACCGGGACCGAACCGGATGAACCGGGTGGTGGTGCGCCGCGCCGCTGCCGGCTTCACCGCGTTCCTCACCAGCGCCGTCGAACAGGCCTCCCCCGGCACCCGGCCGCGCGCCGTCGTCGGCTTCGACGCCCGCTATAACTCCGATATTTTCGCCGAAGAAACGGCGGCGATCCTTGCCGCTGCCGGGGTTGAGACCTTCCTGATGCCGGCCGCGCTGCCCACCCCACTGCTCGCCTACGCGGTGCGGGCGCTGGAGTGCGACGGCGGGGTCATGGTCACGGCCAGCCACAACCCGCCGCAGGACAACGGGTACAAGGTCTACCTCGGCCGTCATGCGGTTGAGGAAAGCGGCCGCGGCGCCCAGATCGTGGCGCCCTACGATGCCCTGATCGCTGCGCGGATCGACGCCGTCGGCGCCCTTGACTCAATCGTCCTGGCCGCGGACGGCTGGACGGTGCTGGAGCCGGCCATCGCCACCGAGTACGAGGCCGCCGTGACAGCCCTCACGGCTCCGGACCACTTCCCGGCCCGCGGACTGAAGATCGTCCTGACCCCCATGCACGGCGTGGGCGGGGAAACGGCGGTGGCCGTGCTGAACGCCGCAGGTTTCGCCGACGTCACGCTTGTCACGGAACAGGCGGAGCCGGATCCGGATTTCCCCACGGTGAACTTCCCCAATCCGGAAGAACCGGGAGCGCTGGACCTGGCCCTCCAGACGGCAGCACGCGAGGACGCCGACATCGTGATCGCCAACGATCCCGACGCCGACCGGGCAGCCGTGGCCGCGAAGGACCCGGCCACCGGCGCCTGGCGCATGCTGCGCGGCGACGAGGTCGGAGCCCTGCTGGGCGCCCATGTCGTGGCGCGGCTGGCCGCCGCCGGCGAGGCACCGGACGGCGTGTTCGCCAACTCGATCGTGTCCTCCCGGCTGCTGGCGCGGATTGCGGCCGCAGCAGGCTACGCCCACGAGGAAACCCTGACCGGCTTCAAGTGGATCGCCCGCGTGCCCGGACTGGTCTACGGCTACGAGGAGGCGCTCGGATACTGTGTGGCGCCGTCGCTTGTCCGCGACAAGGACGGAATTTCGGCCGCGGTCCTCATCGCCGAACTCGCGGCAGCCGCAAAGGCCGAGGGCAAGACCATCTTCGACACCCTGGATGAGCTCTACCTGGTGCACGGCCTGCACGCGAGCGATCAGCTCAGCATCCGGGTCGCGGACCTCGGCCTGCTGGATGCCATGATGAACCGGCTGCGGGTCAGCCCGCCGGAGTCGTTTGGCGGTTCCGGCGTCGAGACCGTCACGGACCTGGCCGTCGGCAGTGAGCACCTCCCGCCAACCGAAGGCCTGCTGTACCTCACGAAGGACCTCAGCCGGGTCATCATCCGGCCCAGCGGCACGGAACCGAAGCTCAAGTGCTATCTCGAAGTCATCCGCGGTGTCGACTCGGCCGCCGAGCTGCCGGAGGCCCGGACCGAGGCGCGCGCCGCGCTGGACAGCGTCCTGGCCGACGTCCGCGAGGCCCTCGGCCTCTGACGGGACCCCCTCTGACGGGACTCCAACGGGCCCGCAGCTGCCCCCTAACGGACCTCGACGTCGATGAACCCGTCGACGATCCGGGTGCGGTAGGAGGCCAGGCTCAGCTCCGGGCTGCCGAAGCACTCCCCGGTTTCGAGGTCGTAGACCTCTTTATGCAGGGGCGAGGCGATGGTCGGGCGGGAGCCGCGGGAGCCGGTGATGCCGCGCGCCATCACATGCGCGCCGGTGGCCGGGTCCTGCTGTGCGACGGCGAAAACCTCACCGTTCACGGTCCGGAACAACGCGACCTGGCGTCCCGAAACCAGTGCGGCCTCGCCCCAGCCGGGCTCCAGGTCCGCGACGGCACATACCCGGCGCCAGCCGGCCGCTGACCGACCAGCCGGCTCAGCACTTGGGTCCTCAACGTGTAGTGCGTCGCGCGCTGCGCTTTCAAGTACGGCGGTCATCCCGGCCCCTCTCTGATCCATCCCTTGCGGGCTCAACCGCTGCTGCGGCCACCTCTTCACGCTAGGCCCGCGGTGTTTCAGCCGGCCGCGCCGGATGTGTCCGGCGCGTAAAAGAGAGCTCACCCGGACGGAAATGCATTCGTGATGCAGAAGTTAAGATCACGAAACATAAGGGAAACTGAAGCGAAATTCCCCCTGCCTAGGCTGGAACGACAAGCTGCAGAGCACCGTCTGCGGCCCATGCGAAAGGCCCACCGTGACCGGACTCCCCTCAAGCCACCCGAACCGCAGCGCAGCCAATGCAGCCTGCGCAGCCAGCGCCGCCCCGCGCCGCATCGTGGTGGCCGGCGGTGGCCCCGCCGCGCACCGCTTCGCCGATGCCATGCACGCCCGCGGCCTGGGCGGTTGGCACGTAACAGTCCTCACGGAGGAAGCCCACCTCCCCTACGACCGCGTCGCGTTGAGCAAGGCGCTGACGGACAGCGACGTCGACCTGACCCTGGGCAGTGCCTCCATGTGGGACCACGCGGCCCTCAACTTGGTGACCGGCGAGCGCGTCGTCAGCATCGACGCCGCCGGCAAGACCGTCACCACCGCGGCGGGAACCGTCTACCCGTACGACGAGCTCGTCGTCGCGACGGGCTCGGACGCGGCCAGGCTGCCCATCCCGGGTGCAGAACTGACCCATGTGTACCGCACCCTTGAGGACGTCTGGTCCATCAACACGGCCATCGCGGACCTCACCGCGAAGCTGGGCCGCCAGGTCAACGCGGTCACGATCGGCGGCGGCCTGCTGGGCCTGGAGTCGGCGGCCGGCACCGGGCAGCTCGGGGCCACGCCGATCGTCATCAACGGCTCGCCCTGGCTCATGAACACCCAGCTGGACGAGGGCGCCGGGCAGGCGCTCGGCCGGCTGATCGAGGCCAAGGGCTTCACCGTCCACGGCGGCGTGTTCCCCTCCGAGGTCCTTTCCGACGACGACGGCCACGTCACCGGCGTCCTCATGGCCGACGGCCGGATCATCGACGCCGACATCGTGATCGTCGCGATCGGCGTCAAGCCCCGCGACGAGCTCTTCCGGGCCGCGGAAGGGGAAACGCAGCAGTTCCGGCTCGGCCAGCGCGGCGGCGTGGTCATCTCCGACGACTGCTCCACCGAGGTTCCCGGCATCTGGGCGATCGGGGAGGTGGCCAACTTCGCCGGCATGTGCCTCGGCCTCGTGGCCCCGGCCAACACGATGGCCGAAATCGTCGCGGACCGGCTGCACGGCGGGGACGCCACCTTCCCCGGGTTCGACACGGCGACCAAGCTCAAGCTCTCCGGCGTCGACGTCGCAAGCTTCGGCGACGCGTTCGCCCGGACCGACCGCGCACTCGAGATCGTCTACGCCGACCCCGCCCGCGGTGTCTACCAGAAGATCGTCACCACGGACGACGCCAAGACCCTCCTCGGCGGCATCTTCGTCGGCGACGCCGCCCCCTACACCTCCCTTCGCCCCATGCTGGGCCGCGAGCTGGCCGCCGAACCCGGCGCGTACCTCACCGCCGCCGGCGGCGGCAACGCCGGGGACGAAGTCTTGGAGAGCCAGCTGCCGGACGATGCCACATTGTGTTCCTGCAACAACGTGACGGCCGGAACCATCCGGGACGCCATCGGCGGCTGCGGCGCCTGCGACGGCAACGCCCCCGTCCAGGAACTCGGCGAGCTCAAGGGCTGCACCCGCGCCGGAACCAGCTGCGGATCCTGCGTGCCGATGCTCAAGAAGCTGCTCGAAAGCGAACTGACCAAGTCCGGCGTCGAAGTCTCCAAGGCATTGTGCGAGCACATCGGGCTCTCCCGCCAGGAACTCTTCGAGACCATCCGTGTCCTGGAACTGACCTCCTTCGAGGAGATCATGGCCAAGCACGGCTCCGGGGCCGGCTGCGATATCTGCAAGCCGACCATCGCCAACATCCTGGCCAGCCAGAACAGCGCCTACGTCCTGGACGCCGGGCGCGGCACCCTGCAGGACACCAACGACCGCGCCCTGGCCAACATGCAAAAGGACGGCACCTACTCGGTGGTCCCGCGCATCGCCGGCGGCGAGATCACGCCGAAAAAGCTCGGCGTGATCGCCGCGGTTGCCGAGCAGTACGGCCTTTACACCAAGATCACCGGCGGCCAGCGGATCGACATGTTCGGCGCCCGGCTGGAACAGCTGCCGGAAATCTGGAAGGTGCTGGTGGACGCCGGCTTCGAGTCCGGCCAGGCCTACGGCAAGAGCCTGCGCACCGTGAAGTCCTGCGTCGGCTCCACCTGGTGCCGCTTCGGCGTCCAGGACTCGGTGGCCATGGCCATCGCGCTTGAGCTGCGCTACCGCGGCCTCCGCGGCCCGCACAAGCTGAAGATGGGCGTCTCCGGCTGCGCCCGCGAATGTGCCGAGGCCCGGGGCAAGGACGTCGGCGTCATCGCCACCGCGGACGGCTGGAACCTGTACGTCGGCGGCAACGGCGGGGCCACCCCGGCGCACGCCCAGCTGCTGGCCAAGGACCTCGACGACGAAACCCTCATCAAGTACATCGACCGCTACTTCATGTACTACATCCGCACCGCCGACCGCCTGCAGCGCACCGCACGCTGGCAGGAAGAGCTCGACGGCGGCATCAAGCACGTCGAGGACGTGGTGGTGCACGACACCCTCGGCATCGCCGCGGACCTGGAGGCCGCCATGGCCAAGCACGTCGACACGTACGTCGACGAATGGGCCGACACCTTGAAGGATCCCGAGCGCCTCCGCCGCTTCCGCTCGTTCGTGAACGCTCCGGACCAGTTGGACGACTCTATTACCTTCGTCCCCGACGAGCGCGGCCAGATGCGCCCGGCCACGGCAGAGGAAAAGGCGCTGGCCGCCCGGCAGCCAGTCCTGATCGGTGCGACCATTCCGGTCCGTGCCACCCCCACGGAACTGCCCGACGAGAACGAGGCATAGCCATGCAGCTCAGCATCGACCTCACCGGACGCGAAGTCCTGGTCACCGGTTCCGACCACGCCGCACGCCAGGCCGTGCGGCGCTACGAGGCGGCGGGGGCCGTCGTGTACCGCCTCAGCACCCCGCTGGGCGCCGACGTGGACGGCCCACTGCCCGAGCGCCCGTTCCTGGTGGCGGCGGTCGAGGACGGCCAGCCCGGTTGGGAGGCCCTCCTGCGCCGGTGCCGGGCCACCGGCATTCCGGTGGCGGCCGAGCCGGCGGCCGGCCCGTCGGGACACGTCATGCTGGTCGGCGGCGGCCCCGGTACGGCCGACCTGCTGACCGTCGCCGCCGTGGCGGCGCTGCGGGACGCCGACGTCGTCTTCTACGACCGGCTCGCCCCCTACCAGGAGCTGCCGTCCCTGACCTCGGCCGAGCTCGTGGATGTGGGCAAGAAGCCCGGCCACCACAAGGTCAGCCAGGCCGACATCGAAAGGCTCATGGTCGACAGCGCGCTGGCCGGCAACAACGTGGTCCGGCTCAAGGGCGGGGACCCCTATGTCTTCGGCCGGGGCGGAGAGGAAGTCGCGTCCTGCGTCGCAGCCGGGGTCCCGGTCCGGGTCATCTCCGGCGTCACCAGCGCCATCTCGGTGCCGGCGGCCGCCGGCATCCCGGTCACGCACCGCGAAGTCAGCCACCTCTTCACCGTGGTCTCCGGCCATGCCCCGCTGACCGAGGACGAACTGACACACCTCGCCGGGCTCGGCGGAACCATTGTGGTGCTCATGGGCATCGGCACCCTGCACCACCTCGCTGCCGGGCTCCGCCGGGCCGGGATGCGGGCGGACATGCCGATGGCCGTCGTCGAGCGCGGCTACCGCCCGGGCCAGCGCACCACCATCGCCGAGCTGGGCACCATCACCTCCGCAGCCGCGGGCTGCAGCAACCCAGCCGTCCTGGTGATCGGCGAGGTGGTCCGGGTGGCCGAAGCCAACCGGGGCGGCGCCGGCGCCGCCGCAGAGCTCGACCGCCTGGCCGCATCACTGATGGAAGCGTAGGGATGCTCATGAGCGCACCAAATGCCGCCGCCGCCTTTCCGGAGCCTGCGGAGGACGGGCCGGAGAACGGCCTGCCGCTGGACGGTTTCCGGATCGGCGTCACCTCGCACCGCCGCTCCCAGGACCTCATCGAGGCTCTGGAGCGCCGCGGCGCCGAGGTGCTCCATGCTCCGGCGCTGAAGATTGCCCCCGTCCGGGAGGACCAGAGCCTGATCGAGGACACCCGGGCCATCATCGCCGCCCGGCCGGACCTCTGCATCGCCACCACCGCGTACGGCATGCGCCGCTGGTGCGAGGCCGCGGACACGTTTGGCATTGGTGAACAGCTGCTCGAGACCCTCTCCGCCACCCGCATGTTCGTCCGCGGGCCCAAGGCCCGCGGTGCGGTCCGCGCGGCCGGGCTCGCCGACGTCGGGATCAGCAGCGACGAAACCACCTCCACGCTCGTGGACATGCTCCTCGCCGAGGGGGTGCGGGGCAAGACCGTCGCGGTGCAGCTGCACGGCTACACCGACGTCCGGCAGCTCGAGCGGCTGCGCATGTCCGGCGCCACCGTCATGACCGTCACCCCGTACCGCTGGGTCAAGCCCGACGGCGCCGACCGGCTGCCCAAACTCATCGAAGCCGCGTGCAGCGGAAACCTGGACGTCCTGACCTTCACCAGCGCCCCCGCCGTCGACGCGATGTGGAGCACGGCGCACGAAATGGGCGTCTACAAGCAGCTCGTCGAGAGCCTGAACACCACCGTGGCGACCGCCGTCGTCGGGCCGATCACGGCCCAGCCGCTGCTCGACGCCGGGCTGCACCCGCTGGTCCCGGAGCGATTCCGGATGGGTGCCCTGATCCGGCTGGTCTGCGAGCACCTGGCACTCAACCACGTCCGCCGGCTGGACACCGCCTCCGGCAGGGTGGAGCTGCGCGGCCGTTCGCTGCGCATCAACGGCGAGGCGATCGACATGGCGCCGGCACCGCTGTTGCTGCTGCGCGCGCTGGTCGGCGCCGGCGGGGCGGTGCTGTCCCGCGAAGCCCTCTCGGACCTCCTGGAACTGCGCGGCTCGGTGCACGCCCTGGACATGACCGTCAGCCGGCTGCGGTCCGCGCTGCCGGACGCCCGGTTGGTGGAAACCGTGGTCAAGCGCGGCTACCGGATCCGGGTGTAAAGCAACGCGGGGTCACCTAGCGCCCATCGCACCGCCAATTATGGGCGCCAACTGACCCCGCGTTGCTCTGCTGCCGGCGGTTCTTCGGGACGGTGTGACGCACGGCATTACCGGCCGGTAAATACTGGCGAACAGACAGGGCAAAAGTTGCAACACCGGGGAAACACCCCGGAAAAATCGGCCGCCTACGCTGGGGTTCATCAAGCACACCGGCCTGACCAGGGCCACCCCAGCGAAAGGGCCTGCACATGTCCGCCTCGGCCTTGTCTCCCACCACGTCGTCCTCGACGGCAGCCACCGAATCCACCACCGCGGCCGCCCGGCCCAGGATCGTGATCGCCGGCGCCGGCCCGGCGGCCCAGGCTCTTGTCCGCCACCTCACCCGGACCCCGTTTGCCGGCGCCATCACGGTCCTCAGCAACCGGGACGACGCGCCCGAGGAACTGCTGGAACTCGCCGCCCTGCCCCAGGTCTCGGTCCGCTTCGGCCAGCCCGCCAGCTACATCGACGCGCAGGACCGCCACGTCACCACCGCCGACGGCATGGAATTCGCCTACGACCAGCTCGTCATCGCTACCGGGTCCGCTCCCGCCGATACGCCCATGGAAGGCGCCTCGCGGTGCCTGAGCTACGCCACGATCGACGACGCCGCCCGGCTCGGCAACGCCGTCAAGGACGTCACCCGGGTCCTGGGGCGGCGGCCTCTGGGCATCCTGGTCGGCACGGGCTCGGCCGCCGGCCAGGCCGAAGCCGTGCTCCGGGCCCGTGGGGTCCGCCCCGTCCGCACCACCGTCCGTCCCGCCGCCGTCGTTCCCACACCCGCAGGGTCGGTGCTGCCCGCGTCCGGGATCGTCTTCGAGGACGGCTCCAGCATGAACGGTGACCTCGTGGTCCTCGCCGAGGAGCGCATTGCCCGGGACGGGCTGGCCGCCACGGCCGGGCTCACCACCGCACCCGGCGGCGGGATTGTCATCGGCCAGGACTTCCGCACCTCCGTGCCGGGGATCTGGGCGATCGGCGACGCCGCAGCGTACGACGGCGTCCGGCTGGGGCTGCTCGTGGCGTCCGGTTCCGCGGCGTCGGTGTGCGCCTCCCAGTTGCTACAGGCCACCATGGGCCGGCCCCTGACGGCGGCCGCCTGAGCGGGCCGGGACGGCCCAGCGGGGGCATTCGCCGGGCACGACACTATGGCAAGATGGTCACCTGATAAGCCGCGAACCGAGCGGCGCCGCCAGGGCCCCGCAGGCCCACGAGGCCCGGGAAGGGACCGCGCGTCCCGGGCCCGCCAGGAAAGGGACCACCATGAGCCACGAAGCCGCCGCCGGGGGCACGCCGAACATCGCCTCGTACATCGACCACACCCTGCTCAAGCCGGAGGCCAGCGAGGCGGAGATCCTCAAGGTCTGCGCCGAGGCGGCCGAGTACCACTTCAAGTCGGTCTGCGTGAACCCGGTCTGGGTCAAGACCGTCCAGACCGCGCTTAAGGGCTCCGGCGTGCTGACCTGCTCTGTGGTGGGGTTCCCGCTGGGCGCCACCCCGAGCGACGTCAAGGCCTTCGAGGCCCGCGGCGCCGTCCTGGACGGTGCCGAGGAGGTGGACATGGTCATCAACATCGCCGCCGCCCGCGCCAATGACAAGGGCGCGCTGGTCGATGACATCGCCGCCGTCGCCGCAGCCGTCCACGAGGGCGGAGCCATCCTGAAGGTCATCATCGAGACGGCGCTGCTGAACGATGAGCAGAAGGTGCTCGCCTGCGAGGCCGCGGTCGAAGCGGGAGCAGACTTCGTGAAGACCTCCACCGGCTTCAACGGCGGCGGAGCTACTGCCGCGGACGTCGCCCTCATGCGCCGCACGGTGGGCCCGGACCTGGGGGTCAAGGCCTCCGGCGGCGTGCGTTCCCTGGCTGATGCACAGGCTATGATTGCTGCAGGTGCAACACGTATTGGCGCCAGCTCCGGCATCTCGATCGTCACGGGTGAACAGGGTTCGTCCGCGTACTGATTCGTGCCGGCAGCGCCCACAGTTTTGAGCCCCCCGGGGCCGAGGAGGAACGAATGTCCAACAACACCACCAAGTCCCGGCAGGTCGAGAACAGCCTCGGATCCAGCATCGCGCTGTTCGTGCCGATGATGCTCCTGTTCTTGGGTGCGATCTACTCGCTGACCTTCCTCACGCTGGAGAACACCTGGCCGATGGCGGTCTGCCTGATTCTCTTCGCAGCCGCGTTCTGGATCCCGCAGACGCTGCTGGGACGCTCGAACTCGGCCGGCGAAAACTAAGCGTTCCTTAAATGACTGCAGCCCCGGAACATCCGGGGCTGCAGTCATTTAAGGAACGCCCGCGGTCACCGAGCTCAGATGGTAGCGGCCCGGGGGTTGAGTTTCGCGATTGCCGTTGACAAAGCGGTGGCGAATCCGCACCACGCGGCGTAGGGGGCAAGGGCCACGCCGGCGCCGCGATTCAGTTTGTACGTCCGGCGCACCAGGTCGGCACTGCTCGCCGTCAGTACGGCGCACTCTGCCGCCGCCAGCCACGGCCGGCGGCCGCGCCAGAAGAGCCAGCTCCAAGACGCATTGAGAATGAGGTTTGCCGCCAAAGCACCCCGGTAAGCGGCCAATTCCCGCCGCCGGGTTTTGCTGGCTGGGGTGTGGGGCGCATCGTTGCTGTCCAGCGCGACGGCGGAACTTACGGCGAGGTCCGCGTAAAGTGCTGTCCAGACCACGGGAAACGCGATGGCGGGCGGCTGCCAGTCAGGTTTGCGCAGCCGCCGATACCACCCTCCGTCCGGATCCGTCGAAACTCCGCCGGCCGCCGCCGTCGCGGCTGTCGCAGCCGCCGTCCATACCACTGTCATCAGCTTCATCGCTACTCCCAGGTTCGCTGTCGGTCCAGATGTGCATCCCTGACATCAGGAGGATTGGCACCCCGGATGACCCGGCCACTGGCACCTGCACACCATCAGGATGCATCTCCATGCGGCTCAGAGTACCGCCGCGCAACCATAAAGTAACGACGCACCCTACCCGGGCACCAGCGCGAAGAGGCCCCTGACCAGCCCCGTGCCGAGTGCCAGGGCTGCCGGGAAGTGCGCCTTGGCCACGGCCAGGCCGGCGCCGAACATCCCCACCATCGCGTAGCCGCTGACCGGGATCAGGACGAACCATTCCCGCCGGGACCCTGCCCGGCCCAGGAGCGGGATGGAGAACGCCCCGTTGGCCCGCCAGATGTTCTTGAGCAGCGGCAGCTTCCGCAAAGCCTTCGGCGGCTTGATCACGAGCGGCCAAAGCAGCGGCACTCCCCCGGTGGTGATCATGTCCCCCACAATGTGGACCAGCACGCCGGTGAGCATCGAGACCGGCAGCCAGGTCCACTGGTGCGGCGCAAACCACGTCACCAGGCCCGCCATAAGCAGCGCGACGATCCAGTTGCTGATCCAGCCGGATTTCCCGAAGAGTTTCAGTGCCTTCGCGGCGATGTTGATCATAAACATGCACAGCAGGCCGGCTCCGACGGACAGCAGCCCCCACCGGGTGTGCAGCTGCAGCTGCCCGGCGATCGTGGCCAGCAGCACGAAGAACGCCGCGCCCAGCACCGAGTGCGTGCCCTGCCGGTGGCCGCCGCTGACGTTCTCAATGCCGCGGGCCACCAGGTTGGACAGCGGCGGCAGCGCGTGCGCCACCGTGCTGGCCCGGTGGTCCCAGTCGCAGACCAGCGCGGTCCCGGCCGTTGCCATGGCGCCGATCACGATTCCGGTGGGATCGAGGGGGTACCAGCCGAGCGCGTACGGGCCGGTCGAGGCAATGGCTACCCACGCCGCGGCTCCCGACGCGGCGTGATGTCCTCCCATCATGCTTTTAGTTCACCGCTAGCGGGGCGTCGGAGAAGATGTTGCGGATGACGCCGTTAGCCCACTCGAGGATCTCGGCGTCCTGCAGGTCCCGGCCGCCGATCCTCGCGGTCTTGGGCTTGGGGACGAGCACCGCGTCCAGCGCGGGCTTCGCCTGCGCGCCGGGGTACATCCGGGTGAGGCGCATGAGCTTGGACTCGGGAAGCTGGGCCGGGGAGAACTTGATGAAGTTTCCCTGCAGCGCGACGTCGGACAGGCCGGCCTCGCGCGCCCCCACCCGGAACCGGGCGACGTCGATCAGGTTTGTGGCGGGCAGGGGAAGGTCGCCGTACCGGTCCACGAGCTCCGCGAGGACCTCGTCGATCGCCTCGTAGGTGATGGCGCTGGCAAGTTTGCGGTACGCCTCCAGCCGCAGCCGCTCCCCCGGCACGTAGTCGTGCGGCAGGTGCGCGTTGACCGGCAGCTCGATCTTCATTTCGGCGGCCTTCTCCTCGGCCTCGCCCCGGTATTCGGCCACGGCCTCGCCGACCAGCCGGATGTAGAGGTCGAAGCCGACTCCCTGGATGTGGCCGGACTGCTCGCCGCCGAGCAGGTTGCCGGCGCCGCGGATCTCCAGGTCTTTCATGGCCAGCTGCATGCCCGCGCCGAGCTCGTTGTGCGTCGCGACGGCCTTGAGCCGTTCCAGCGCCACCTCGCCCAGCGGCTTTTCCGAGGGGTAGAGGAAATAGGCGTAGGCGCGTTCCCGGCCGCGGCCCACGCGTCCACGGAGCTGGTGCAGCTGGGACAGGCCGTACTTGTCCGCGCCGTCCACGATCAGGGTGTTGGCGTTGGAGATGTCCAGGCCGGTCTCGATGATGGTGGTGCAGACGAGGACGTCGAAGCGCTTTTCCCAGAAGTCCACGATGATCTGTTCCAGCCGGCTCTCCGACATCTGCCCGTGTGCCACCTCCACCCGGGCCTCCGGGACCAGTTCGCGGATCTTCGCCGCGGTGCGGTCGATCGTGGACACCCGGTTGTGGACGAAGAACACCTGGCCTTCGCGCATCAGCTCGCGGCGGATCGCGGCGGAGGTCTGTTTGTCCGTGTAAGGGCCCACGTAGGTCAGCACCGGGTGGCGTTCCTCGGGAGGGGTGGCCAGGGTGGAGGTCTCGCGGATGCCGGTCAGGGACATTTCCAGGGTGCGCGGAATCGGGGTGGCGCTCATGGCCAGGACGTCCACGTTGGTGCGCATCTTCTTGAGCGCCTCCTTGTGTTCGACGCCGAAGCGCTGCTCCTCGTCCACGATCACCAGGCCGAGATCCTTGAAGCCGAAGTCCTTGGACAGCAGCCGGTGCGTGCCGATCACGACGTCCACGGAGCCGCTCTTCACGCCCTCGGCGGTTTCCTTGGCCTCTTTGCCCGTCTGGAAGCGGGACAGCGGCTTGACGACGAGCGGGAAGCCGGAGAAGCGTTCGGTGAACGTCTCGTAGTGCTGCTGGGCGAGCAGCGTGGTGGGCACCAGCACGGCGACCTGCTTGCCGTCCTGGACCGCCTTGAACGCGGCGCGGACGGCGATCTCGGTCTTGCCGTAGCCGACGTCGCCGGAGATCAGCCGGTCCATCGGGATCTCCCGCTCCATGTCGGCCTTGACCTCGTTGATGGTGGTCAGCTGATCCGGGGTTTCCACGTAGGGGAAGGCTTCCTCCAGCTCACGCTGCCATGGCGTGTCCGGGCCGAAGGCGTATCCGCGGGAGGCCATCCGGGCCGAGTACAGCCGGATCAGCTCGCCGGCGATCTCCTTGACCGCCTTGCGGGCCTTGGACTTGGTGCTGGCCCAGTCCGCGCCGCCCATCTTGCTCAGCGCCGGGGTGTCGCCGCCGACGTACCGGGTGACCTGGTCCAGCTGGTCGGTGGGCACAAAGAGCCGGTCGCCCGGGGCACCGCGCTTGGACGGGGCGTATTCCAGGACCAGGTATTCGCGTACCCCGTCGCCGCCGCCTGCCACCCGGCGCTGGATCAGCTCCACGAACCGGCCGATGCCGTGCTGTTCGTGGACCACGGAGTCGCCGGCCACGAGCTGAAGCGGGTCCACGGCGTTCCGCCGCTTGGACGGCATCCGGCGCATGTCCTTGGTGGAACCTGCGGAGGTTCGCCCCAGCAGGTCAGCCTCGGTCAGCAGCGCCAGCTTGAGCGGGTCCAGGACAAAACCGCGGCCGACGGCGGCGGTGGTCACCTCGATCAGCCCGGCCTGCGGCTCCGCCTCGAGGGTGTCCACCCGGGCGCACGGAATGTCGTTGTCGTGGAAGAGTTCGGCCAGGCGCTGGGCCGGGCCGGGGCCCTCGGTGACCACCACGATCCGCCACTGGTCCCGGACGCGGGAGCCGATGAAGTCCATCATTTCCGCCACGTCGCCCTGGTAGCCGCGGGGTTCCCGGGCGTGCAGGTTCAGCACGTCGACGTCGGGCAGCAGCTCCTCATCGGTGGCCAGCGACGTGATGGACCACCAGGAGACGCCGTGTGCCAGGGCGGCGGCGCGGGTCTCGGTCAGCGAACGGAAGCTGGCCGAGTGCAGGGCCTCGGATGCCGCGGAAGTTAAATCGAGCGGTGCCGTGCCGCCGTCGGACGCCGTGGACCAGGCCGCCTCGAGGAATTCCTCGTTCGTGGCGGCGAGGTCGTGCGCCCGGGTACGGACCTTCTCCGGCTCGATCACCACCGCGATGGAACCCGCCGGGAGCTGGTCCAGGAACGGCACCATGGCGTCCACCAGCACCGGGGCCAGGGATTCCATGCCCTCGACGGCGATGCCGCCGGCGATCTTTTCCAGCATGTCCGCGGCGGCCGGAAGCTGGGATTTCAGGGTGGCAGCGCGGGACATGACGGAGGGCGTGATCAGGATCTCGCGGCACGGCGGGGCATGAAGTTCATTGGGGTGGTGCAGGCCGGGCGCGGTCAGCGAGCGCTGGTCGGCGACGGCGAACCAGCGCATCTGATCCACCTCGTCGCCGAAGAACTCGACCCGGATGGGATGGTCCTCGGTGGGCGGGAAGACGTCCAGCATGCCGCCGCGGACGGCGAACTCGCCGCGGCGGGTCACCATGTCCACCCGGGCGTAGGCGGCGTCGGCGAGGCTCTTGACGACGCTGCTGAAGGGTGCCTCCTGGCCGACCTTCAGGGTCACGGGCACCAGTTCGCCCAGACCGGCGACGATCGGCTGCACGACGGCGCGTACAGGGGCCACCACGACGCGCAGCGCACCGGCGGTGGACGATTCGGGGTGCGCGAGCCGCCGCAGCACGGAGAGCCGCCGGCCGACGGTGTCCGAGCGCGGGGAGAGCCGCTCGTGCGGCAGGGTTTCCCAGCTGGGGAACTCGGCGATCGTCTCGGCGGGCAGGAAGGCGCGCAGGGCCTCGGTCAGGTCCTCGGCCTCGCGGCCGGTAGCGGTCACGGCCAGGACGACGGGCGCCTGCCGGCCGGCCCCGGCTGGGCCAGTTTCGGCAGTGCCAGTTTCGGCAGTGCCAGCTTCGGCCGCCGCGAGCGTCGCGAGTCCGTCCGCCATTTCGGCGAGCAACGTGGACCGCATTCCGGCCGGGGCGCTGAGCTGGTAATCCTCGCTGCGGGCGGCGAACCCGCGGGCCGCCTCGGCCTGGATCCGGGCGTAGTTCCGGTCTTCGGCGAGGACACGGCGCAAACCGGTGAGAGTGGGGCCGTTGAGGCTCATGGCTGGAGCTCCTGATGTGATCACGGGGATGCAGGCAACACGAATAGCCGGAATTCGCGAGAATCCCGGGTCCTCCAAGCCTACCGCGGAGCCGGGGACAGTCGGGCCCGCGGGGCTAAGCTGGCAGTGGGCCGGTCCAGGCAGTCCGCGGCGGCCGGCGCTCCGAATGGCCTATATGCGCAATGACAAAGGAGCCACAATGAACGGCACCCCCAAAGCAGCACATCCCAAGACGGTGCTCGTCACCGGGGCCACCGGTTACATCGGCGGACGCCTGGTCCCCCGTCTCCTGGAGGCCGGACACCGGGTCAAAGTCCTGGTCCGGACGCCGGCCAAGATCGCCGGCGTGCCGTGGCTGGACGACGTCGAGGTGGTCCAAAGCAGCCTCGACGACGGCGCCGCCCTGCGCGAGGCGCTCGACGGCGTGAATGTCCTCTACTACCTGGTCCATTCCATGGCGGCGGGGGCCGGCTTCGAGGCCAAGGAAAAGGCGATGGCCGGGACGGCTGCCCGGGCGGCCGCGGCGGCCGGGGTGGACCGGATTGTCTACCTGGGCGGACTGCACCCGGCCGGCGCCGAACTGTCCACCCACATGCGCTCCCGCGAGGCGGTGGGCAAGGTCTTCCTCGACAGCCCGGTGGACGCCGTGGTCTACCAGGCCGGCGTCGTGATCGGCTCAGGCTCGGCGTCGTTCGAAATGATCCGGCACCTGTCCGAAACGCTCCCGCTGATGCCCGCGCCGAGCTGGGTGCGGAACAAGATCGAGGCGATCGCGGTCCGGGACGTCCTGTACTACCTCGTGGCCGCGGCGTCGCTGGAGGGGCCCATCAACCGGACGTTCGATATCGGCTGCCGCGAAGTGCTCAGCTACGCGGGAATGATGCAGGAGTACGCGGCCGAGGCGGGCCTGCCGCACCGGGTGGTCCTGGCCCTGCCGGTGCCCGCCCCCAAGCTGGCCGGCATGTGGGTGGCCCTGACCACCCCGATCCCGCTCTCCATGTCCCTGCCGCTGGTCGAATCGCTCCAGCACGACGCCGTCGCCCGGGAACATGACATCGATGCCTACGTCCCCGTGCCGGAGGGCGGCCTGACCTCCTACCGGCGCGCGGTGTCCCTGGCACTGGGCAAGGAACGCGACGGCCAGGTGGAGACCACGTGGGCGAGCGCCGGCGTCGACGCCGATCCCCTGCCCAGCGACCCGGAATGGTCCGGCCACACGGTGTACCTGGACGAGCGCAGCTTCAGGAGCGACGTCGACCCGAAACACGTGTGGACTGTCATCGAAGGCATCGGCGGCCGAAACGGCTGGTACTCCCTGCCGCTGGCCTGGCAGGTCCGCGGCTGGCTGGACAAGCTCACCGGCGGTGCGGGACTGCTCCGCGGCCGCCGGCACCCGCATCTGCTGGCCGAAGGCGAGGTGGTGGACTGGTGGCGGGTCGAGCGGATCGACCGCGGCCGGCTGCTCCGGCTGCGGGCCGAAATGCGGGCCCCGGGCCGGGCGTGGCTCGAACTCTCCGTGGAGCCCGAGGGCACGGGCAGCCGCTACCGTCAGCGGGCCATCTTCTTCCCCAAGGGCCTCAGCGGCCGGCTTTACTGGCTCGCCGTGCTGCCGTTCCACAGCGTCATATTTCCCGCCATGTCGCGGAATATCACCGCCGCGGCCCGGGATCTGCAAAACCTCGAATCGGAGCCTGCCCGGCACACCACGTAGGATGTTGGAGCCCGAAACGTCCACTTCCACACCATGGAGGACCCCACATGGCCCTGAGTGCATCCACCACCGTTCCGCACAGCGTCGACCGCGTGACCGCGGTTTTCGTCGATGAAGACTTCCTGCGCCACACGAGCGAACTCGTCGGCGGCACCCTGGAATCCTTTGCCCTTGACGGCGACCCCGCCGGCGCGTTCAGCACCACCACCGTGCGGACCATCCCCACCACCCGGATGCCCGACATCGCCCGGAAATTTGTCGGCGAAAGCCTGAAGGTGACGCAGCTGGAGGCCTGGGAGGCCCCCGCGGCCGACGGTTCCCGGCAGAGCAAGATCTCGCTCAAGGTGTCCGGCGCGCCGCTGGATGTGAACGCTGTCCAGCGTCTCGTGTCCGACGGCGGCAGCACCCGGATCGAGCTTGAGGGCAACGTCACCTCCTCGGTGCCGTTCCTGGGCGGCAAGATCGCCGATGCCGCCGAACCGATGGTCGGCAAGGCCCTGAACCTGCAGTCCCAGCAGGCCCAGGCCTGGCTCGAGAGCCACTGACGCCATGGAACTGCCCGCGTTCCTCGCCGTCGTCCTGATTATCGCCGGAGTCTGGTCCTTGGTGGTCTGGCCGCAGTTCCTGCGCCGGGTCATGAAGGACCCGCGCGCCCGTGACGCCGACGGCAAGGCCACGCGCTTCCTGACCGTCCACGTCGTCCTCGTCAGCATCTCCATGCTGCTGGGGGCCGCGACGGCGGCGATCGGCATCGCCGGGCTCCTCGCCTAGCGCACCGGCACGCCGGGGGTTAGCTCCCCCGGCGCGCCGGAATTTAGCCGGAATTCATGCCCCGTTGTTATGCCGGCACTAGCACTCCACGCGGCTGTGTGATCCCGGCGCCACCCGCTTACGCTGTGAACAGGCCACGACGGGAGGACAGCGGGCGTATGCGGATCTCGGTTATCGGTTGCGGTTATCTGGGCGCGGTCCATGCCGCGTGCATGGCAAAGTTGGGGCATGAGGTTGTCGGCATCGATGTCGACGAACACAAGGTGGCGCAGCTGTCCGCGGGGCACGCCCCGTTTTACGAGCCTGTGCTGGATGATCTCCTCGCCGAGCTTGAAGAGTCGGGGCTGTTGCGGTTCACCACCGACATGTCGGCCGCCCGGGGCGCGGAGGTCCACTTCATCTGCGTGGGTACGCCGCAGAAGCGCGGCGAGAACGGGGCAGACCTGCGCTACGTGGATGCCGCCGTCACGGCTCTTGCCGCCTATCTCTCGGCGGGCGACGTCGTCGCTGGGAAGTCCACGGTCCCGGTGGGAACCGCCGCACGGCTGGCCGAGGTCCTGGCCGATACCGAGCCTGGTGCCACCCTGGTCTGGAATCCGGAGTTCCTGCGCGAAGGTCACGCCGTGACGGACACCCTGAACCCGGACCGGTTCGTTTACGGGACACCGGACGGCAGCGAGGGCCATCCCGCGGTGGCCGTCCTGGACCGGGTCTACGAGGCTCCCCTCGCGGGCGGGACGCCCCGGCTGGTGACGGACTACGCCACCGCAGAGCTCGTGAAGACGGCCGCCAACTCGTTCCTCGCCACCAAGATTTCCTTCATCAATGCCATGGCCGAGGTCTGTGAGGCCACGGGGGCCGACGTCACCATGCTGGCCGATGCGATCGGGCTCGATGACCGGATCGGCAGGAAGTTCCTGAACGCCGGCATCGGGTTCGGCGGCGGCTGCCTGCCCAAGGACATCCGGGCGTTCATGGCCCGGGCCGGCGAGCTGGGCGCCGACCAGGCGCTGACGTTCCTGCGGGAAGTGGATGCCATCAACATGCGGCGCCGGACCCGCGTCGTGGAACTCACCCGGGAGCTCTGCGGCGGCACTTTGATGGGACAGCGGATCGCCGTACTGGGGGCTGCCTTCAAACCCGAGAGCGACGACGTGCGGGACTCGCCGGCGCTGAGCGCTGCCGCGCAACTACAGTTGCAGGGGGCCGTGGTGACGGTCACCGACCCCCAGGCGCTGGACAATGCGGCCAAGCGCTTCCCGGAACTCCATTTGGAGCCGGACCTTGAATCGACGCTGCACAAGGCCGATGCCGTGCTGCTGTTGACCGAGTGGAAGGCCTACCGGGAGCTGGATCCGCACGTGGCCAAGACGCTCGTGTCCGCGCCGCGCATCCTGGACGGCCGCAACGTCCTGGAACCGGCCAAATGGCGGGCCGCCGGCTGGACCTACAGGGGCCTGGGCCGTCCCTGACCGGCTGCGGTCAGGCCGCCAGCGCCTGACCGAGCGCGTCTTCGGCAGCCACCCATGAGAGCATGGCGCACTTGACGCGCGCCGCATAACGGGACACGCCCTCGAAGGCGGCGGCGTCGCCCAGCACCTCCGGATCGGCCGGCACCTTGCCGCGGGAGCGCAGTACCTCGCGGAAACTGTCAATCACGGTGCGGAGTTCGCCGACCGTCATGCCCTCGGCAAGGTCCGTCAGCACCGAGGCCGAGGCCATCGAGATGGAGCAGCCGTCGCCGTCCCAGCGCAGTTCGCTGACTTTCCCGCCGGCCACGGACACCCGCACCGTTATCTCGTCGCCGCAGGTCGGGTTCAGCTGGTGGGACTGGCCGCTGCTCACGCCCTCGGGTGCCGCCGCTGCGCCCAGGCCGCTGCCGTGCCGGGCCTTGGCGTGTTCCAGGATGATCTGCTGGTAGAGCTGGTCAAGACTCATGAATGTCCGTCCTAGGCTTGGAAGTAGGCGCGGACATCAGCGACAGCGTTGAGGAACGCGTCCACATCGTCCGTGGTGTTGTACAGGTAGGTGCTGGCCCGCGTGGTGGCCGTCAGGCCGAGCCGGCGGTGCAGCGGCTGCGCGCAGTGGTGGCCCACCCGCACGGCGATCCCCCGGCTGTCCAGGAACTGCCCGACGTCGTGCGCGTGGACGCCGGCAACATCGAATGCCGCCAGGCCGATCCGCTCCTCCCCCGCAGCGGGGCCCAGCACACGGACTCCGGGGATGGAGCCGAGGCCCCGTACGAGGCGCTGGCCGAGTTCGGTTTCCCAGGCGTGGATGCGGTCCACCCCGGTTTCGGTCAGATAGTTCACCGCCGCGGCGAGTGCCACGGCCTGCGAGATGCGCTGGGTGCCGGCCTCGAAGCGCTGCGGGCTCGGCAGGAACCCGGCACGTTCCATCGTGACGGTGGTGATCATGGAGCCGCCGGTCAGGAACGGCGGCATCGCGTTGAGCAGTTCCGAGCGGCCGTAGAGGGCGCCGATTCCGGTGGGGGCGAGCATCTTGTGCCCGGAGAACACCGCGAAGTCGACGTCGAGCGCCTTGACATCCAGGGGCAGGTGCGGCGCGGACTGGCAGGCGTCGAGCACCACCAGGGCCCCCACGGACCGTGCCAGGCCGACCAGTGCGGCCACCGGGTTGATGGTGCCCAGGACGTTGGACGCGTGGGTGAACGCCAGGATCCGGGTGCGCGGGCCGATGATGCCGGCGGCGGCCGCCAGGTCCAGCGCCCCGGCGTCGTCGATGGGGATGAACTTCACGACGGCGCCGGTCCGGGCGGCCAGTTCCTGCCAGGGGATCAGGTTGGCATGGTGTTCCATCTCGGTGACCACGATTTCGTCGCCCGGGGCCAGGGCGAACCGGGCCGCCTCGGATCCCGCGCCGGGCAGGGACGCGTTGAGGAAGGAATAGGTGAGCAGGTTCAGGCCCTCCGTGGCGTTGGAGGTCCAGATCAGCTCATCCCATTCCGCCCCGACAAACTCCGCCACCGTTTCCCGGGCGTTTTCGAACGCCTCTGTGGCTTCGACGGCGAGGTGGTGCGCCCCGCGGTGGACTGCGGAGTTCCGCTGCTCATAGAACTCCTGCTCTGCCTCGAGCACGCTGAGCGGGTTTTGCGAGGTGGCGCCGGAGTCCAGGTAGATCAGCGGCCGGCCGTTGACGTGCTGCTGAAGGATCGGGAAGTCGTTGCGGATCCTGAGGACCTCTTCGTTTCCGAGCGCGGTGGCAGAGCGGCGGAGGTGGGCTGGGGTGGCAACCATGGCGGAGACTCCTGGATCGGCGTTCGCTGCGGCGTACCCCCGGTCCGGCCGGACAGCCGGCCGAAGGAAATACGTCACACAGATTAACCCTAATTATCCCACGTTCCCGCAGCCCTCCTGCGCGGCCTCCGGTGCGGGCGGGCGCGGCATTGACGGTGCGGCGCTGACGGCGCGGCGCTGACGGCAGGGGGTCCGGCGTCGTGATTCTTCACCGGAGTCGGCCGCGGGCGCTCATCCTCGACGCTCATTCGCGACGGTCATGCACGGCACCCATCCTGGGCGCCCGGTGTCGGCGCTCATCCCCGGTACTCATCCCGGGTCCGCGATTCCCTGCGGCGCGGACCCGGACGTAGACCGATTAAGGGAGCCGGCGGCGGCTGGGGGGAGAGCCTCGGTCTCAGAAGGCTCTGACGCCGCCGGCTCCGACCTTGGCGCACGGCTGCCGGTGAAGGCACCGTACGATTCCAATGAAGGAGTTCAGTGGAGCGGGTTACGGCTCAACCACCTCTAATGGTGGCAGTGGCCGCTTCAGCAAGCAAGGGGCCTTGGGACCCTGCACTACCGCAGGACATGCCCCGGCCCGATCGCCGCCATGAAGTTCCTCATTCTGACCCTATGTTGCGCTCATATTGTGAGACCTTATTTTGAGATCGTGATGGGTTGTTGGTGGAACTGACTTAAGTCAATCGCCCGGGCCTGATCTGCACACGAGTAGCGTTTACCTGAATTCTGCCGCCCCGCGCGCCGTGGAACTACTTGGGGATACCCCCGCCGGTCCGCCGGGCCACCCGGGCTGTACGCAGGCCTAAGGCGCCCGCGGCCGGCAGATTCGGGAGCGCCCGGCGTCCGCGACAGCAGGAGCGGCCCGGTCAGGATTCTGCAGTTCAGGGCATCCATGGTTCCTAGGGCTTTTTCTGCCCGGAGTCCAAGGCCCCCAGGTCCAAGAGATCCGCACGCCGGCCGACGCCAAGCTTGCCGAAGATCCGCGACAGGTGCCCCTCCACGGTCCTTTGCGATACGCAGAGGGCGCCGGCGATCTCGGCGTTCGTGGCCCCGCCCGATACCAGGTCCAGGACTTCCGTTTCCCGTGCGGTCAATGCGGCACTGTGATCGCTGCGGACAATCTCCAACTGTGCCGACATGCCGGCCTCCACGAGGCGGTGATGGACCCGGCGCTGGACCGCGGTGAGCCTCCACCGGTCCGGGTCGTCGGCGAGGATCCGCTCCGCCTGCTGTGCGGCTTCCAGGGCCAGGAGCCCATGCCCGCCGGCGAGCGCGTCGTCGCTGATGCCCATGAGGTCCACAGCGTCGGATGCAGAAACCGCTTTCGCGTAGGACTCCAGCAGACGCGCCTCCGGGCCGTCCACTGCGCTGCTGCTGAGGGCAAGGTCCTCCGCTCCCGAGGCGTCACCGCTGCGGACGGCGAGCCGCCGTATTTCTGTTTCAATGCCCCGCAGTCCTTCGTGCAGCGCTTCGTCGGCCAGCCGCGCCAACGCCATTCCGCGTCTCGCCCCGGGTCCGGGCCCGGACTCCGCCGCCCGGCAGTATGCCTCCGCCAGCAGACGAAGGGTTTTCGGTTCCCGGTACTCCAAGCGCCGGTAGGCCAGCGAATACTGGCTGGCCTCGCCATGGCCACCGACGGCGGCCGCCGCGTACGCTGCGACGGCGTAGGCGAACGGCAGCAGGAGCAAGGGGTCGGCTATGGTGAGTTCCTCTACGGCCAGCCGCAATTCGGCCAGGCTTTCGCGCATCCGCCCCTGGCTCAGCCTGGAGTATCCCCGCATGAGGTGGAGCATGCCGCCGCTGTACAGCAACCGCCCGGGTTCCCGGGCCGCGTAGTCGTCCAAGACCCGTCCGAGACCCTCGCCGTCTCCGGCCCGGATCAGGTTCAGGCAGTGGCGCACCACCAGGTCCTCGTACACCAGGGGAAGCTCCATGCTCGCGGTGCGGGCACCGTTCCACGCCTCGTTGTCCAGTTGCAGCCCGGTCCGGAGCCGGCCCTGGGCTGTCAGTAATTCGGCGACGGCGGACACTGCCGGGACGCGGATTTCAGCCGGGATGCCGGCCCTGTCGATAAGTTCGCGCAGTCCGGATCCGGCGGGCAGGGTTCTCCCGTCCCCTGCCCGCTCCAGGGTCCCGGCCAGCGAAGCAACGGCAGTTCCGCCGCACAGCTGCTCCCCCGAGGCGCTCAGTGGACGGGGCGGCGCCGGCGACCCTAACCGGGCGGCGAGCAGCGCGGCCAGGTACGACGGCCGTCCGCCCTGCACCGGCCGCGCGGACTCCAGGCTCGCCACAGCAGCCTGGGGGCGCCCGGCAATGAAGTGGGAGTAGGCCAGCTGGATCCGGGCCTCGGAGAGAAAATTTGCGTCCCGGATGGCGGCCGCCGCCCGGGCGGCAGTCGCAGGATCCAGGGCCGTGTTCGCGGCGACAGCGGCCTGCAACAGCTGAACGGGAGGGATCTCCACACCGCAGTCCAGGGACCAGCGCAGCCGGTTCAGTGCCGCCCCCGGAACGGCCGCATGCGCTGAGGGAAGCGACAGCACACTCGAGCGCAGGGCTGAACTGCGGCCGGCCGGAACCCGGTGGCGGATGATCTCGCCGACTATCGGGCTCGCGGGCCGGACGAGCCGGTCGTGCCCGGTGGAGACAGCGATGAGTCCTGCGGTGTCCAACGCGTCCACGGCTTTGGGACCGCTGATCCGAAGGAACTGGGCCAGCGAGAGCGGCCCTGCGAGGGCAACGATTATGGCGGCGGTCTTTTCCTCCGGCGTCATGGAGCGCAGCTGACGGTCAACGACGTCGGCGGCCGGAACCCGGGCCATGTCGGGGTTGGCCAGGAGGAACCAGACCCCGTGCCGGAAGCCCAACGCTCCGCTGGCGCGGGCATGCTGGATCAGGGACATCAGCATGAGCGGATTCCCGTCGGCCGCGTCGTGGAACAGCGCGCTGACCCACGGTGAGACATCGGCTTTGAGGACCTGTTCGCACAGCTGGTGGGTGCCGGTCCGGGTGAGCGGGGCAAGATCGAACTTGGCAATGATTCCGTCGTCCCAGATCGACAGGAATTCGTTCGGGATCATTGGCCCGGGCCGGCAGGTCGCCAGGACCGCGGCTGCGCCGGTGGCCGCGGCCTGCGCGAGCTGTCCGACGGTCCCGTGGTCGAGGAAGTGCGCGTCGTCGACGACGAACAGGGGGCGTTCGGCCTCGGATTTCAGGCTGCCGGTCATCGCTTGCACGACGGCGGCATAGGAGTCTAGTTCGCGGTCTGGAAGCCGCGACAGGTACGGCGCCAGCGCCCCAAAGGGCACGGCGGACAGGGCGCGTGTCGCTGTCAGCCGAATCACGTGGCTGCCGGGCCCGAGTTGCCCGATGGCAGCCTTGACGACGGCGGTCTTGCCCGCGCCCGCCCCGCCGATGACAAGCGCGCCTGACCTGCTGTTGTCACGCAGGCAACGGACCAGATCCTTGACCAGCGCTGACCGCTCGATCAGCGGGGCGGTCTCAGTCAAGCTTTCCATGGCCGGTTCTTCCTGCCGCTTCATGCCTGTCCAAGGAAGCCGCCTGGAAAGCCGCGCGCGGCCTGCCAGGGTCAGCCGAGCCGGGCGCTGTCTGCCGGAGTTGAGATGACATCTTTGAGTTCCGATCGGCTGGCGACGTGCAGCTTCGAGTACACCTGATAGAGGTGTCCCTCTACTGTGCGAACCGACACGTGCATCTGTTCGGCGATCTTGCGGTTGGTCGTGCCGGCGGCGGCGCGGACGGCCACTTCACATTCCCTCGCCGTCAGGGTCGAGGTTGTCAGGGAGTGCAGCCCGTTCTTCGGGCTGCCGAATCTGTCATCGAGTGACTGCTGCGCCCGCTGGGCGATCCGCAACGCGATCCGGTTGCCGGCGTCGTTGGCACAACTGACGGCCTTCCGGGCCGCATCCCGCGCGAAGACGGCGTTGCCGGACGCGTCAGCGTCCTTGGATGCCGCCAGCAGCCGTTCGCTGTCGGCTTCCCGCATGCCCTCCGCCAGCCGGGAGCACAGGGCCGCGAACTGCCCGCTCACCCGGCCGCTCAGATTGCCCAGCTTCTGGAAAGTCTGCCGGTCACCCAGCCGGGCGGCGGCGGACAGGAACAGGAGCGCCGGCGCCAGCGCCGAGGTGTCCGTGTCGTTGTCGGCCTCGGCCATGAGGGTGCGGATCGAGGCAGCACGCTGACCGAGCTCGGCCTGGGCCGAGAGCTCGAAATAGCGTGCGAGGCGCTCCACCAGCCAGGCCGCAGGTGGCCCGGCCTGGGCCAGGTCGCCCAGCAGGAGGCCGGCCGTTTCCTCTTCCCCCTGGAGTGCGGCGGCATAGGCACAGACTGCCGTGGCCAGGCCCGCAAAAGTGTCGGGATCCTGCGCCCGGAGCTGCCACCTGCCCGCCTGGAGCCGGGAGACGGCGTCGTCGAGGCGGCCGGCGTGGACGTCAAGGACGCCTTGCCCGATCTCGAACATCCCCCCGAGCCGGGTCTGGGGCTCTCCGCCTGCATAGGTTTCCTCAAGGAACGCGGAAGCCTCGTTGAACTTGGCCGAGAGCAGCAGCAGAAGCAGGTACCTGCCCCTGACCTCACGCACAGCCCGGTCCGTGAGCCGTACGCTGGCTGTGGCCGCCAGGACCTGCTTCCCCAGCGCCAGGGCCTGCACCACGTTGCCGGTGACGGCCAGGGCCTCGCAGCGCACGCTGGCGGTCAGAAGACGCGGCTCGGTGCCCAAGTCCGTTGCGTCCACACCATCGGTTACGGCCAGGACATCGGCGTAGCGCCCCTGGAAGCTGGCGAGGCCGGCCTCGGCCAGGCGGAGTCGAGCCCGGGCGGACTCCACCGCGGGGGTGTGGGTGGTCTCTGCGGAAAGCCGCTCCGCGAGTTCCCGCAACCGCGCCTGGGGATCTGATCCCGGAGCGGTGCTGCGCTTTTCCAGCTCCGCTCGCAGGAGCTGCAGGGCGGTCCATTCGGCCAGCGGCAGATCCCGGCACGCGGTGTCATCCCAGGTCTCCAGCGCCCGGCGCGCGGACTCCTCGTCGTTCACCGAAATATGGGCGCTGATCGATTCGATGGCCATGGGGACGGCGGGTTCGTCTCCTTCGATCTCCTGGATGAACCGCAAGGCGGCTGCGGGGTCGGACGCGCTGTTCGCGGCAAGGGCCGCGGCCAGGGCCACCCCGGGGCTGACCTGTTCGCCGCAGTCCAGGGCCCAGGCGACGCCGGTCGCGCCGCCCGCGTACAGGGCCTCCGACTCCTGGAGCACGGCCGTGAGCCGGCGGCGGAGTTCTGCGCTGCGGCCCGGCGGGACAACGCTGGCAACAATTCCGGCGATCACCGGATTGGCGACGCTGACCATCGGCGGATGGTTATGCGTGACCCGGATCAGGGCACGTTCCTGGAGCGCGTCCATGTCCTGTGGGTTCGCGATCAGCATGAGGGTCTGGAGCGGAACCGCGCCCGCAAGCGCCAGCAGCTCAAAGACGTCGCGCTGACCGGTGCCCAGCCGGTTGAGACGTGCCTTCACGACGTCCCGGATCTCGCCGGTCAACGCGATGGGGCCGTTTCCCAGGAACCACACGCCGTCCTGGCGGATCACGGTGCCGAGCTTGATCTGTTCCCGGGTCAGCGAATGGAGGAACAGGGCGTTGCCTCCGCTGGCGCTCCAGAGCGCCCGGGCGGCGGTCAGGGAGAACCGGCCGCCGTATTCGTGGTGCAGTGTTGCCGCGGTCTCTGCAAAGTCGAACGGCCCAAGGTCCACCCGCCGGAGCAGATCATCTTTCCACAGGCCCATGATGTCGCCACCGACATGCGGCATGTCCACGCACGCCGCCAGCAACGTAACGTGGGCCCCTGCGCTCAGCTGGGCCACCATCATGCTTGAGAGCTCGTCGAGGTCGTGGGCGTTGTCCACGAAGAGGACGACGCGCCGGCCCTCGGACTTGTTGCGGAGCAGCTGGATCAGGCCGCGCAGCACCATCAGGGGGTGTTCGAGGTGGGATGCGTCGAGGTCGTTCAGCAGGACGCTCAAGGCCCCGTACGGAAGCTTTGAGGAAATAGAGCTGCCCCTGACCTGGACCACCAGGTACTCGTCGCCGAGCTGCTCCAGGGCGCGTTGGGCGATGAAGGATTTGCCGGCCCCGTGGTCGCCCACGAGCACAATGCCGCAGCCGGAACCCGAGGTAAGGGTTTCAACCACCTCGGCAACCAGCTGCTGGCGGGTGAAGGGGCTGTCCTTATGGCGGCCGAACCTGTTTCTTTGCGCCGGAAAGATGGCTTCAGTCTGGCCGCTACCCGCAGGCAAGCCGGCGTCTTGCTGGAACATATGAGAGACCTTTGCAATCAGTGAGTGTGCGATCAGTGAGTGTGAGCGGTGATATCTCCACCGTATGGACTACGCGTATTTTCGGTATGCGTAAGTAGTACTCGAATACGCAACGAGTATTCAGCCGGCCCTACGTAGCTGTACTCAGTTGGACCCGCGCGGCCACATGGTGAAAACCAAGTAGTCCAAAACCGGCGGCGGGTGACCCTGTCCGTAGGGTTCCGGAAGCCCGGAACCTGGCCGGAGGCGTGCCCGCTAGCGTCCGTCGATCCCGGGCAGCTGTTCACGGCCTCTGACGTTGAGCTTGGCGTAGCTGCGGTAGAGGTGGCCCTCGACGGTGCGCACTGACACCTGGAGTTCGGCCGCAATCTGCCGGTCGGTGAGGCCGCGGACCGCAAGCGCGACGATGTCGCGTTCGCGCCGGGTCAGGATACCCAGGGAATCATCGTTCTTGGCCGTGTCCTCGCCGGGGAGGTCATCGGCCCGGTCCAGGCACCTCTTCCGCTGCGAGTTCGCCATGCGCTCCCTCAGCGTGTCGCCTGCGGCCCGGTAGGCATGTGCCGCGCCGTCATAGGCAAGGGCGGCAAAGGTCCACAGCTCCGCCGCCTCGCAGGTCTTCGCGGCGTCAAGGTAATCCGCAGCGTTGTCCGTTCTGAGGGCTGAGGCATAGGCGCAGATCGCGTCGGGCCGGGGGCCCTCGAGGCCGTCCCGGATTTCCAGCAGCCTCGGCGCCGAATCCGTGTCTCCGAGGGCCAGGCAGAAGGCAAGCGCGTCGAGTTCGAGACCGGCTGTGTCCACGTCCGGGTCCGGGCGTCCGAGCCGCTTCAGTTCCGCGATGGCGCCGGGGTAGTTCCCGAGCCTGGCCTTTCCATAGACCACGGCAATCGCGGCCAGGGAGCGCATGTAGTGCGGCAACGCTGCCGGTGCGTTCTCGAAGTCGGCAAGGAAAAGCTCGGCTTTCGTCGGGGAACCGACTTCGGCGGCCGCCGCAAAGGCCATGGCGGCCGTGAGTGCGAAGAGCTGCTGCGGGTCGGTCAGGCGCAGGGCCTCGAGGGCGGCGCTCAGGGTGTTCAGCGCCTGGGTGGCCTTGCCCTGGTACAGCAGGATGATGCCGTGCGCCGCGTGGACCCCTCCGCCGAAGGAAATCAGGCTGGGTCCGGAGCCGGCGACAATGCCGGTCAGGAGGGTTTCCGCGGCCGCCCAGTCGCCGGCGTGGATCGCGGGAGCAGCCGCACGGACCATCAGGAAGTCAGTGAGGAAGTACAACTCGTCGTGATCGCTTCCGGCTGCCTGGATCGCCTGGGTCATCACGGCAAAGGCGCTCTGTCCCTTGCCACGGGCCAGCAGCCGCTCCGCGTCGACGCAGAGCCGGAACGCCGCTTCGAGGTTGTTCGGCGGGCGGGTGCCGGCGGCCGCCACCGCAGCCGGAGGGGCCGCCCGGTACTCACCGGCCAGCGCCTTGACGAGCGCCTCCATGGTCTCCAGGCGCTCCGCCGTGGCGGCGAGAATGGCTTCGGCATCGTCCGGGTGGGCCCGCGCCAGCCGTTCAGCGGCACGCTGGACCACCTGTGCGCGCTGCAAGATGTCTTCCGGTGGGTGGCCCAGCGCGGTCATCACGGCGGCCCACAGCAGCGTTCCGGCGAGCAGGCTGGGGAGGGTGTTGCCCTTGCCGAAATCGGCGTCGAGGATTTCCCGCGCCGCGGTGTAGTCGGAGGCGTTGTAGCGTGTGCGTGCTATCACGGCACGGGCCGCCATCTGCAGTTCCGGATCTCTGACCAGGGCGGCGGCCTTGCGCGCGAACTCGTCCTCGAAGAGCCGGCTGGCCAGGACGGCGGCCCGGAGGAGTTGCCGGTCCTCGACTTCCGCGCCGCATTCGATCGACCAGCTCACATGGCGCAGCAACCCCTCGGCCGAGGCCGGCTCGCTGTCCATGCGGCGCAGCAGGATCTGCCGAAGCTGGAGGCTCCTCGCCGGCGAAATCAAGTTCCGCAAGGTGTCGCCGTAGACGGAATGCCACAGCCGCAGCTCACCGGTCGCAGGATTCGTCACCCGGATCAGTTCGCTGTCGATCAGTGAGCCCACGGCCCCTTCGCCGGCCACGGACTCTATCAGCTCCCTGGACACGGGTTCGGCCAGTGCCACGAGGTTCAGGGCCTGCCGTTCTTCCGGCGACCGCAGCAGCAGCTGGCGGCGCACGACGTCGGTCAGCCGGTCGCCGTGGCTGTTCAGGTGCCGGGTGAACAACCACACCCCGTTGCGCCGGCGCAGCGTCCCGTCTTTCCTGGCGTCGTCGAGGAGCCCGTTGAGGAGCATCGGGTTGCCGCCCGAGGCTTCCCAGAGGATCTCGGCAACGTTCGGCAACACCTGGGAGCCAAGCTCGCCCTCCAGCATCTCTGTGGTCTGCGCGAGCGTCAGCGGCCGGAGATCGTGCCGTTCTGCGATGCCTTCAAACCAAAGCTGCAGGAGCGGTTCCGGCAATCCCGGGCGGGCGGCGGCGCCCACGAGCAACTTTGCCCAGCCCGCCGCAGCCAGCTCCGCCAGGATTCCCGCCGTCGCCTCGTCGAGGTCGTGGGCGTCGTCGACGATCAGCAGCAGGGGCTTCTGGGTGGTGCGCTTCTGTTCTTCCAGGTGCGCCCACAGCGTCCGCAGCACGGCCAGCTGGGATGTGGCCTCCTGGACCGGCAGTCCGACAATGAAAGGGCCGAGGACACCGTACGGCACCCGGGACAGCGACGCGCTGCCGTGGATCCGCACCGGCGTCACCTCGGAGCCGAGCTCCGCGACAACCGCCTCGATGAGCCTGGACTTGCCCATCCCACTATCGCCGAGGACGAAGACGGCCACGTGGCTGCCGCCCTGGAGGGCCTCGGCTGCGGACATCAAATCTTCCGACCGCCCCGTCAGGGCACGCTTTGCCTCGCTGCCGGGGTCTCCCGCCGGGGCCCTAGATGAGTCCAAGCAGATCACTTCGCGAAGAAACGCCGAGCTTCGTGAACACCTGGTACAGGTGGCCCTCCACTGTCCTGACGGAAATGCCCACTTCCAGGGCGATGTCCTTGTTGGAGACCCCGTTTCCGGCAAGGGTGGCGATCTGCCGCTCCCGTTCCGTCAGCAGCGGGCCCTTGTTGCGGGGCATGATCGGCAGCGCCGGAACAGAATCCGAGAGGCTCTCGAGCATGCTGTATGCGGCGTTGGCGCTGGAGGTCAGCCCGGCACTCTTGGCGAAGTCGAACGCGAGTGCCGCGCACCGGGCCTGCACGGCATCCAGTTCCAGCCCGGCGGCCTGTTGGGCGGCTTCGAGCATGATCACCGCATCTTTCTTCCGGCTGCCGACGGCGACCGTGCGGGACAATTCGGCAAGCGGGCCCTGCCGGAGCCCGGCCAGCTCCTCCAGGAACAGAAACTCCTTGACCGTGCCGTTGACGGTGGCACCGAAAATGCAGATGCCGGCCAGGGTGTAGCGGCCCTTGCGGAAATGCGCCTCGCCGGCCCGGATGAGCCTGTCCTTGGCCGCCGGGTCACCGAGCCAACGTGAGGCCATGTCCATGCAGAACTCCGTGGAACTGCTGACCGCGAAGCGGGCCGGCCCGTCGGCCGAGCGGGCCCGGTCCAGGTAGATGGAGGCCTGGACCGAGTTGCCGGTCTGGGCATAGGCGAAAGCGGTGGCGGCATAGGCCTGGCGCAGGGACTGCAGGCTCGCCCGGACCTCAAGCTGGGCGATTGCGGCCAGCAGCGGATCCAGCGCCATATAGCCGCGGCCCGCGTAGACGTAAGCGAGTCCTACGGCGAGGTCGGTGGCGGCGCTACCGGAATGCAGCCCGTGCCCTGCCCGGCCGCTGGCGTCCTTGAGCATGTCAATGGCCTGGCGCCACAGGCCGGAAAGGAGGAGCACGTTGTAGGAGCGCCAGGCGAAGTTTTCCCGGATGCGCGGCACGTTGGACCACTCGCCCAGCTGGCCGCCGATTTCTCTCATGAGCTTGCGGGCATCGAGTTCCCGGCCCGTCATGCACCAGGCTTCCATCAGGATGATGGCGGACCGGAGCCGGTGCACGGGATCGGCACCCGGGACGTCGGTGGTGGCTGCGGCGGTGAGCCGCTCCATCATGGGTTCGAAGTCTCCGATGAAGGAGAAGAAGTTGAACTCGCAGAGATCCAGGCACAGCCCGGCCCGGGAAAGGGCGCCGGGGGCGGCTGGCGGCTCCTCCAGGCCCAGATCCTGGAGCCGGATCCTGGCCTCCCGGAGGAGCTCCGGGACCTTGCCGGAGCGGTCCTCGAGCCAGGCCATGCAGTCGGCCTTGGCCGCGATAAACTCGGCAAACGTCTCGACCGGGAGTTCCTGGACCTGCTGATCGGAGACGTCGTCGAGCGCTGACATCGCCTGCAGCGGCAGGCCCAGCTGGAGGTAGGCAGCCGATTTCTGGAGCTGCCCCTCGGCCCACTCAGCGTCCGAGGGAGACAGGCTGCCGGCGCATTTGAGGGCAAACTTCGGGTCAAAGAACCTGACGGCCGCGCTGGCAGCAGCCAGGGCGTGGGCGGGGGCGAGCTGGGCGTGGCAGTCGTGCGTCCACGCCGCATAGGCGAGCAGATCCTCGACAGTCAGTTCGTCGAGTTCGTGTTCCTGGTGTCCGGGAACCTTGTCCCGGAGCTCCAGCCGGCGCTCCACGCTGAGCCAGTTGCGGACGATGTCGCCGAGGTAGCGATCGCCCAGAGTGACCAGGTGCCGGTCCGTGCGGTCGACGACGATCTGGCCGGCTTCTTCCATGTCGGCGATGACGCCCGGGCTGTACATCCTGGCCAGCCGCGACAGGGGCAGCGTCCGGGCGCAGGAGAGGACGTCGATGACCTCGCGGGCCTCGGGTGTTTCCCTGGCGTACCGGGCCCTGACGATATCTTCCAGCGCCGTCCGGCCGTCCAGCACCACTTCATCGACCAAAGTCCAGACCGACCCGGACAGGACCAGGTTTCCGCGTTCGATCTGTTCCGAGACGACGGCTTGAAGGAGCGTGGGGCTGCCACCGACCAGCTGGTGCAGCTGGCTGGCCAGCGCCGTGGAGACCCGATGGCCCAAGGCCGACTGCAGGACCTCCAGCGTCTCGAGTTCGGTGAGGTTGGCGAGCCGGACCTCGGCGAGATGGCCCGAAGTGATCAGCCAGTAGAAGTCGGGCGGCAGGTCTGTGGTGCGCTGGGCCGTGGCAATCAGCCGGGCCGTCCGGGTCTGCAGCAAATTCAACAGCACCCCGGTGCTGAGCTCATCGAGCGCCCCGGCGTTGTCGAGCAGGATCACGCACTGACGGCCGGCCGCGTCGTCGCGGATCAGCGAGGTGATGCCGTGCAGGATGGCGGTCGGCGAGCCGAGGGAGCTCTGCGGGAGCCGGGCGAGGGTGAAGGCGAGGCACCCGTACGGTGTTGCCGCACCCGGTCCCGTGCTGCGGAGCTGGATCGTGTAGACCTCGGGTCCGAATCCGGCGAGGGCAGTCCGGCCGACGAGTGTCTTGCCTACGCCGCGGTCGCCGGTGATAACGACGCCCATCCGGTCATGGGCAAGCAGTTCCGTCCGGACGCGCTCGGCATCGGCGTTCCGCGCCAGACCGGACCAGCCGTGCCTAGCGACCGGACCGGCCGCTTGTTCTTCTTCGGCGGGTGCCAATGTAGTGGAAACATTCCCCCAGCCCAGCGAATCCCTCGACATGTAGTTTCCTTCGTACCGCTTTGTAGGCAGCAACCCCAGGCTGTCCACTTAGAAGTAGCGTATCCCTATCCCCCGACATGAGAGTAGACAGATCATAGCTGGAATGCGGAAAGCTTGGAAAGGAAACCCGCCATATGGCGAAACCGGGGCGCCCGGCCCCGGCCCGGAGCGGGCCGGTGGGCGCCTAGGGGGCCTTGGCCGGGTGGAATTTTTGCTGGGCGGCCAGGAGTCCGTCCCTGACCAGGACTTCGACGGCGTCGGCCGCTGAGTCCAGAAGGAAGGGCAGTTCCTTCTTCTCCGGGGCGGAAAAGTCGCGTAGGACGAAGTCTGCGGTGTCCATCCGGCCCGGCGGGCGCCCGACGCCCACCCGGACGCGCACGTAGTCCTTGGTGGCCAGGGCCTTGGAGATGTCCCGCAGCCCGTTGTGGCCGCCTTCGCCGCCGCCGATTTTGAGCTTCACGGTGTCGAAGGGGATGTCGATCTCGTCGTGGACCGCAATGACATGGGCGGGGTCGATTCCGTAGAACTGTGCCAAGGCCGAGACCGGACCGCCGGATACATTCATGTAGGACTGCGGCTTGGCCAGCACGATTCTGGGACCGCCAATGCCCAGGCGCCCTTCCAGGACCTGGGCCCGGGATTTGTGCGACTTGAAACGGCCGCCGACACGCGCGGCGAGCTCGTCCAGGACCATCTGGCCGACGTTGTGCCGGTTATGGCTGTACTCGGGTCCGGGGTTGCCAAGGCCTACGATCAGCCAGGTGTCGGTCATGGATCAGTCCTTCGGTGGGCCGGGTCGGGGCAGGACGCGTCGGGCCGGATGGACCGGCCGAGGCGCCCGGCGGGGAGAGGCTCCGGAGTGGGATGCCCCTGAGACGACGGCGGCCGGGCCCCTGAAGGACCCGGCCGCCGCGAAATGCGCCGGAACTACTCGGCTGCAGCTGCTTCGGCTGCCGGTGCAGCCTCTTCGCCTTCTTCGCCCTCTTCGGGGATTTCGACGGCCTCGGAGATGTTGACAACGAGAGCTTCGGGGTCGGCCAGCAGGGTCGAGCCCTTCGGCAGGACGAGGTCGGAAGCGTGGATGTGCTCGCCGGCGCCGCGGCCTTCGATGCTGACCTCGATGGCGGTCGGCAGGTGGGTCGCCTCGGCCTCGAGGGAGACGGTGGTCATCTCCAGGTTGTGGACGTTGCCCGGAGCCAGTTCGCCGCTGAGGTGGACGGGGACGTCAACGGTGACCTTCTCGCCCGTGCGGACGGTCAGCAGGTCGAGGTGCTCGATGATCTGCTTGATCGGGTTGCGCTGGATGTCCTTGACGAGGGCCAGGTGCTGTTCGCCGTTGATGTCCAGGGTCAGCAGGGCGTTGGCGGTGCGGACGGCCAGGGTGGTGGCCTTCGCGGGCAGGGTGATGTGGATCGGCTCGGCGCCGTGGCCGTAGATGACGGCCGGGATCAGGTTGGCCATGCGGGCGCGGCGGGCGAAGCCCTTGCCGAATTCGGTGCGTACTTCTGCTGCGAGCTTCTGCTCAGACATGGATATCTCCTGGTGGGATTTCAAGCGGTGGGACTAAACGGTGCTTAGCAAGGGCGGAGGTCTGTTTGCGACCTTCAACGCCGGGCTGCCGTGCAGCTGACCTTCAGAAGGAGATTCAGACCCAGTCGATAACGGAGACCAGCAGCCGGTTCCCGATTGATTTCCCATTAAAACGGAACAATCAATACGGAATGCCGGCGCTCTCCCTCGCCAAGGTTTCGTAACAAGGTTACCAGCGCGGGCACGACTTCGTGAAAACGTGCCCGCGCGGGCCCGCTACGCGTTGCCGTCGAACAGGCTGGTGACAGAGCCGTCGTCGAACACTTCGCGGATGGCGCGGGCAATCAGCGGGGCGATGGACAGCACTGTCAGCTGCGGGAAGTACTTGTCCGCGGTGATCGGCAGCGTGTTGGTGACAACAACCTCGCGGGCGCCGGATTCGGAGAGGCGGCGGGCCGCCGGATCGGAGAACACGGCGTGCGTCGCGGCGATGATGACGTCCTTGGCGCCGGCGTTCTTGAGCACCTGGACGGCGCCGGAGATGGTTCCGCCGGTATCGATCATGTCGTCGATCAGGACACAGGTGCGGCCTTCGATCTGGCCCACGACCGTCTTGGAGACGGCCTGGTTGGGCACTGTCAGGTCGCGGCTCTTGTGCACGAACGCCAGCGGCGCGCCGCCGAGGCGTTCGGCCCACTGCTCGGCGACGCGGACGCGGCCGGTGTCCGGGGAGACGACCGTGACCTTGTCCGAGCCGACGCGGGTGCGGATGTAGTCGGCCAGGAGCGGGATGGCCATGAGGTGGTCCACGGGGCCGTCGAAGAAGCCCTGGATCTGGGAGGTGTGCAGGTCCACGCTCATGATGCGGTCCGCACCGGCGGTCTTGTACAGATCGGCGACGAGGCGTGCCGAGATCGGCTCGCGGCCGCGGCCCTTCTTGTCCTGCCGGGCATAGGGGTAGAACGGGGATACGACGGTGATGCGCTTGGCGGAGGCCCGCTTGAGCGAATCAATCATGATCAGCTGTTCCATGAGCCAGTTGTTCAGCGGGGCCGGGTGGGCCTGGATCACGAAGGCATCGGTGCCGCGGACGCTCTCGCCGGCACGCACGTAGATCTCGCCGTTGGCGAAGTCGTAGGCGTCCAGGGGCAGCAGCTCGGTGCCCAGCTCCTTCGCGATCTCCTTGGCCAGCTCAGGGTGCGCGCGCCCCGCGGCCAGCACCAGCTTCTTCTCGCCGCGTGCCGTAATTTCGCTCATGATTGCTAGCCCTCTTCTGTCGGTGCCGGAGTAGTGGAGGATGTTGGGGCGGCGGCCGCGGCTGTTTCGACCGCGGCGGCGGAGACGGACCCGGGGCGGTTGGCCGCGACCCAGCCCTCCGCATTGCGCTGCTTGGCCACCGTCACGGCGAGGGCGCCGGCCGGGACGTCCTGGCGGATGATGGTTCCGGCGCCGCTGTACGCGCCGTCGCCGACGCGGACGGGGGCCACGAACACGGTATTGGAGCCGGTCCGCACGCCGGAGCCGATCACCGTGCGGTGCTTCTTCTCGCCGTCGTAGTTGGCCGTGATGTTGCCGCAGCCGATGTTGGTGTTCTCCCCAATGTCCGCGTCCCCGGCGTAGCCGAGGTGGGACAGCTTGGAGCCGCGGCCGATCGTGACGTTCTTGGTCTCGTAGAACGCGCCGATCTTGCCGGTCTCGCCCAGGACCGTGCCGGGGCGCAGGTAGGTGAAGGGACCGACGCTGGCGCGGGCACCGATCGAGGAGCTGGAGCCGTGGGTGCGGATCACTTTGGCGCCCTCCCCCACCGTGACGTCGGTCAGGGTGGTGTCGGGGCCGACGACGGCGTCGCGCGCCACCGAGGTGGCGCCGTGCAGCTGGGTGTTGGGCAGGAGCCGGACGTCCTCGTCGAGCGTCACCGTGGAGTCGATCCACGTGGTGGCCGGATCCACGACGGTCACGCCGGCGCGCATCCAGGCTTCGACGGTGCGGCGGTTGTGCTCGGCTCCCAGGGCCGAGAGCTGGACGCGGTCGTTCGCGCCCTCAACCTGCCAGCGGTCTTCGGTGACGACGGCGGCGACGCGGCCGCCCGCGGCACCGGCCAGGGCCAGGACGTCGGTGAGGTACTTCTCGCCCTGGGCGTTGTCCGTGGTGACGTGGACGAGCGCGTCGCGCAGCACGGCAGCGTCGAAGGCGTAGATGCCGGAGTTGATTTCACGGATTTCGCGTTCCTCCGCGGTGGCGTCCTTGTGCTCGCGGATGCCCGTGACGGATCCGTCTGGTGCCCGGAGGATGCGTCCGTAGCCGGTGGCGTCGTCGAGCACGGCCGTGAGGACCGTGACGGCGTTGCCCTGGGCCTCGTGGGCGGCAACGAGCTGTGCGAGCAGTCCGCCCGTGAGCAGCGGGACGTCGCCGTAGGTGACAACGACGGTTCCGCTCAGCGGACCCTGCGGATCGAGCGCGTCGAGGGCCTCCAGTGCGGCTTCGACCGCGCGGCCGGTGCCCGGCACGTCGTCCTGGTCCACGATCAGGGCTTTCGGATCGAGGGCGGCGACGTGGGCGGCCACAAGGTCGCGTTCGTGCCGGACCACGAGGGCAAGTTCGCGGGGGGTGATGCTGCGGGCCGCATGGAGCGCGTGGCCGACCAGGGAGCGGCCGCCGATCTCATGGAGAATCTTTGGCGTACGGGATTTCATCCGGGTACCGGCCCCTGCAGCTAGTACGATCACGGCGGCTGGGCCAGTGTTCTCGGGGCTCACGTGTTGGCTCTCCTTGTTAGGTTGCGCAGTGTGTCTCGCCAGTTCCGCCCATAGGACTCGAACCTATACTCCACGGCTCCAAAGGCCGGGGTGCTGCCATTACACCAGAGCGGACCGTGCCGGGGATGACCTGTGGCACGAGAACCAATTCTGCCACGAAGGTTGACGCTCGTGCGACTCAGCGCTCCGAGGAAGGGCGCTGGGGCAGGCGATTGGGCCTCGCGGCAGCGGGGCGGTGTCGCGGTCCGGCCTCGCGGCAGCGGGGCGGTCCGGCGTCGCGGTAGCGGGGCGGTCCGGCGTCGCGGTAGTGCATGATGGTGCTGTGAGCAAGAGTGGAGACGCATCCGGCGGGGCGGACGGCGGCAACGGCAAGCCCGTGCGTGCCCCCGGCTACGTTCCACGGTCCCGAATGACGGGCCAGCAGCGCCGCACGCAGTTGATCGGCATCGGCCGGGGGCTTTTTGCCATCCGCGGCCTGGACGGCACCACCATCGAGGAAATCGCCGCCAGCGCCGGCGTCTCCAAACCGGTGATCTATGAACACTTCGGCTCGAAAGAGGGCCTGTACACCCAGGTGGTGGACCATGAGTTCCACATCTTGCTGACCTCCATCAACGAAGCCCTGGCCGAGGACGCCAAGCCGCGCGTGCTGGTGGAGCGGGCCGCACTGGCGCTGCTGACGTACATCGAGGACCGGACCGACGGCTTCCGGATCCTCATGCGCGATGCACCGCCGTCCCAGCCGGAGGGCGCCTTCTCCTCGCTGCTCTCGCAGGTGACGGCCCGCGTGGAACACATCCTGGAGGACGAACTTGCCCGCCGCGGCTTCAGCCCGGCCGACGGGGCGATGTACGCCCAGATGCTCGTGGGGATGGTCGCGATGACCGGCCAGTGGTGGCAGGACAGCCGCACGCCGGACAAACGCGAAGTCGCCGCGCACCTCGTGAACCTGGCCTGGAACGGCCTCACCGGCCTGCAGAAGGATCCGGGGCTGCGCAGCGGCGACTGAATCGCGGGCCCGGCGCGAAGCTCGCCTGCAGGTCCCGGCGCGGGCCAGAGAGACTGGGGCGCTCCCCGGCGGACCTGGCCTCAGGCCGTTGAACGCTCCACGGGACATGCCCTCCCTTGACACCGAGGGATGGACATAATGCCAATTTGCCCATTCATGGCCCGCGCCGAGGGACATGTCCCGAGGACTTCGAGCGCTCCACGGGACATGCCCTACGAGTTTCCAGGTTTCCAAGGGACATGTCCCTCGGAGGCCAAATCTTCCCTGGGACATGCCCTGCGCTGGCCCCGGGGAATGGACATAACACCTACATGTCCATCCCTGGCCTGCAGAGAGGGACGTGTCCGGAGGGATGTGAATGGACCGAGGGACATGCCCAGTGCCCGGCCTCACGAAGGGACATGTCCATTCGCGCCGTGGAACACGGGGCATGTCCCGGCGCGGTGCCCGGGACTACTCCCCCAGCACCTCGAGGGCCTCGAGCCATTCGAGCTCGAGGGCCTCGCGTTCCCCGGCGAGCTCCTGGAGCTTCTTGTTGAGTTCGGCGAGCTGGTCAAACTTGCTGGCGTCCCCGGCCCCTGCCGTCATCTGGGCGTGGATCTTGTCTTCCTGCTGCTTGAGCTTGCCCAGCTGGCGGTCGATTCGGTTCTTGGCCTTGCGGGCGTCGCGCTTTTCGGCTTCCGAAGGTCCGGAGGCGGCCGGTGCGGAACTCCCGCCGGACGCCGTGACGGGGTTGCCGCCGCCGGTGATCGTGGACCCGGCCAGCGCGCCTTCGCGCAGTTCGAGGTACTGGTCCACGCCGCGAGGCAGGGCGCGGATCTTGCCGTCGCCCAGGAGCGCCATCTGGTGGTCCGTGACGCGCTCCAGCAGGTAGCGGTCGTGGCTGACGACGACGAGTGTGCCGGGCCAGCCGTCGAGCACATCTTCCACGGCGGCCAGGGTGTCGGTGTCGAGGTCGTTGGTCGGCTCGTCGAGCATGAGCACGTTGGGCTCCCCCACGAGCAGGCGCAACAGCTGCAGCCGGCGGCGTTCACCACCGGAGAGGTCCTTGACCGGGGTCCACTGCTTCTCGTTGGTGAAGCCGAGCTGCTCCACGAGCTGGCCGGCGGTGAACTCCTTGCCGCCGACGTTGAAGGAACGCTTTTCGCGCTCGATCACTTCGATCACGCGCAGGTCCGAGACGTCATCGAGCTCTTTGACCTCCTGGGTGAGGACCGCGGTGACCACCGTCTTGCCGCGTTTGACCTTCCCGGAGGTGGGCTGGATCTCACCGTTGAGGAGCTTCAGCAGGGTGGTCTTGCCGGCGCCGTTGACGCCCACGAGGCCCAGCCGTTCACCCGGAGCCAGCCGCAGGGTGATGTTGTCGAAGAGCTTCTGCCCGGCCTCGCCGCCAAGGAAGTCCAGCGAGACGTTTTCGAGGTCCAGGACGTCCTTGCCGAGCCGGGCGGTGGCCATCTTGCTCAGGGCGGTCGAGTCGCGGGGCTCGGGGACGTCGGCGATCAGGGCGTTGGCGGCCTCGATCCGGAATTTGGGCTTGGCGGTGCGGGCCGGGGCGCCGCGGCGCAGCCAGGCGAGCTCCTTCTTCACGAGCTGCTGGCGCTTGCTTTCCATCACGGAGGCGGAGCGGTCACGCTCGGCGCGGGCCAGCACATACGCGGCATAGCCGCCGTCGAACGGGTCCATGATGCCGTCGTGGATTTCCCAGGTCTTGGTGCAGACTTCGTCCAGGAACCAGCGGTCGTGGGTGACGACGAGGAAGGCGCCCTGGTTGGGCCGCCAGCGGGTCTTCAGGTGCCGGGACAGCCAGGCAACGCCTTCGACGTCGAGGTGGTTGGTCGGCTCGTCGAGCATGATGACGTCGTGGTCCTCGATCAGCAGCTTGGCCAGCGCCACACGGCGCTTCTGCCCGCCGGAGAGCGCGTGGACGTTGGCGTGCCAGTCCACGTCGGACACGAGTCCGCCCATGACTTCACGGATCTGGGGATTGCGGGCCCATTCGTAGTCGGCCTGGTCCCCCACGATCGCAGCACCGACGGTGAGGTCGCCGTCGAGGACGTCGCTCTGGTCCAGGTAGCCGATGTTGACCTCGCTGCGCTTGGTCACCCGGCCGGAATCCGGGGTGGAGCGCATGGCCAGCAGCCGCATGAGGGTCGACTTGCCGTCACCGTTGCGGCCCACCATGCCGATCCGGTCGCCCTCTTCAAGGCCAAGAGTGATGCCGTCGAGGACGGTGCGGGTTGCATACGAGACCGTGAGGTTCTCGCCGCCGAGCAGGTGTGCCACAGGGAACTGCTTTCTTAGGTGTATCGGTGAAATATTGCTGTGAAGTCATGCGATGCGGTGCGTCAAAGCTCCTAAAGGAGCGTATCGGAGATGATGCGGGCCCCGTGCACCGGGCCGTGGACCGCCATCGCATCGAGGCTGTGGTGCCGGAGTTCCTCGGCGAGTCCGACGGCGGCGGCCGGGCTGTGCGCGAGGAAGGCGACAGTGGGACCGGAGCCGGAGACGATGCCCGCGATCGCGCCGCAGGCCTCGCCGCGCCCCAACGTGTCGCGCAGGCCCGGGGCCAGTTCGATCGAGGCGCGCTGGAGGTCGTTGACCAGGACCCGGCTGAGGGCATCGGAGTCGCCGCTGCGCAGTGCCGTGAGGACGCCGGGGTCGACGGCGACCGGTTCGTCGGCCGCCACCCCCTCCGCGGCACGCAGCCGGTCCAGGGTGCGGTAGACCTCCGGGGTGGGAAGGCCGAAGTCGGCGGTAACCAGGACCCAGTCCGTTTGCGCCTTCACGAGGGCCGGCGAGAGCTCATCGCCCAGGCCCAGGCCGACGGCGGTGCCGCCCACCAGCGAAAACGGCACGTCCGCGCCGAGTTCTGCGGCGAGATGGGCGAGCTCGTCGCGGGACAGTCCGCTGTTCCACAGCGCGTCGCATGCCAGCAGGGTCGCTGCGGCGTCCGCCGATCCGCCGCCCATGCCGCCGGCCACGGGCACCCGCTTGGTGATCTCCAGATGGACGCCGGTGGGGTGCTCGGAGACGTCGGCCATCATGGCCGCCGCTTTGTAGGCCAGGTTGCGGTGATCGAGCGGGATGTCCACGCCGTCGAGGTCCAGGGTGCTGGCGTCGCTGATGCTGACGGTGATGCCGCCGGTCTCGGTGCTGGTGGCGGCGACTTCCTCATAAAGGGACACCGCCAGGTAGACGCTGGCGACCGAGTGGTAGCCGTCCGGCCGCAGCGGTCCGACGTCCAGTGAGACGTTGATCTTGCCTGGAGCCTTGACCCGGACAGTCCTCGCGGCAAAGCGCCCTCTCACTGCGTTCATGGCTCCACGCTATGGCATCCCGGCTGTGGCTCCAAGCACGGGACGGGCCCGCCGGAGTCACACTTACTCAGGAGTCCGGCCGCGCGTGGGCTTCGGCGATTCTGGCGAACGCCGCGATGTCGATCACTTCACCGCGGGCGGAAGGATCGACGCCGGCAGCCCGCAGGCAGCGTTCGGCCTCGGCAGCACTGCCTGCCCATCCGGCCAGTGCCGCCCGCAGCGTCTTGCGGCGCTGCGCGAACGCGGCATCAATCACGGCGAACACCTGTTCCCTCGTGGCAGTTGTCACCGGCGGTTCCCGGCGGGTGAACGCGACCAGTCCGGAATGGATCTTGGGTGCCGGCCAGAACACGTTCATGCCGATCACGCCGGCCTTGCGCATGCTGCTGTACCAGGCGGCCTTGACCGAAGGCACGCCGTAGGTCTTGGAACCCGGTCCGGCGGCCAGGCGGTCGGCGACCTCGTCCTGGACCATGACCAGGCCGTGCTGCAGGCTCGGGAAGTGCTGCAGCAGGTGCAGGACCACGGGCACGGCGACATTGTAGGGAAGATTCGCCACGAGGGCTGTCGGTTCCGCGGGCAGTTCCGTGACCCTCATGGCGTCGGCCAGGACGAGGTGGAAATTCCCGACGGCGTGAGGCCGCCACTGAGCGACAGTGGCCGGCAGCCGACCGGCGAGGACAGGATCGATTTCGACGGCGACCACGGTCCGGGCGGCGTCCAGCAGGCCAAGCGTCAGCGAACCGAGGCCGGGCCCCACTTCGAGGACAGTCTCATCGGCCCGGATGTCCGCGGCGGCGACAATCCGACGGATGGTGTTGCCGTCGATGACGAAGTTCTGGCCGAGTGTCTTGGTGGGCCGCACCCCGATTTCCTCTGCCAGCCGGCGGATATCGGAGGCGCCCATCAGGGGTGCGGGCGCCGCTGATGGCAGGCTTTCGGGGGCGGAGGGGCTCGGTTCAGTCACCTAGGTATCCTATCCCGGCGCCGGTACGCCACAGGCCGGGCCCGGAGGGATCCGGACCCGGCCTGTGCGGCTCCCGCGGCTGTGGTCAGCCGCCGCGGCAACGGGCGGTCAAGAGCCGGCGGTCAATGGCCGGCGTCGGGTGCTAGCTGGAGGCAGCCCAGCCGCAGCCCCAGGGGCCGAGGCCGCGCTGGGCGTAGACGCGGTTGGCAACGGCGATCTGCTGGGCCTTGCTGGCCGCAGCAGCGTTCGGCGCGTAAGCGCCGCCGCCGGCACCGAGCCAGGTCTGGACGTCGAACTGCAGGCCGCCGTAGTAGCCGTTGCCGGAATTGATGGACCAGTTGCCGCCGGACTCGCACTGCGCGATCTTGTCCCACATGCCCTCGTTCATCATCGCGGGGGCCGCGGCGCCGGTGTTGGCGGCGGCCGCCTCGGCGGCGGGCTTGGGCTTGTCCTTGGTGCCCACCGTGATCTTCTCGGTGACCGGCTGGACGCTCACCGTCTCGGACACCAGGGTCCGTGAGGCTTCGCGGCCGTCCACGAGGACCAGCTTGTAGCTCTTCTTGGTAGTACCGGCGACGCCGGCCTGGGTGACTGTCTTCTCACCCATGAACATGTCGGCGCTTTCGGTGGTGAGCGTCTCGAATGCGACAGGCTCGGTGGTGACAGCCGTCTTGCTGGCGTCCACCCGGGAGACCTTGATGACCATGTCGTTCACCACCGGGGCGTTTCCGGGCTGGGAGACGCGGTCGCTGGCTCCGAGCTTGATTCCGGCGTCCTCAAGGACCTTGGCCACGGTGGCATCCGTCGTCGTGGTCGCTGCGGCCTTGCCGTCGGCGACGATGCTTACCTTCTTGGGCGTCGAGATCGACACGAACGAACCGGAGACCGCCAGCTGCGCGTCCTTCGGCGCGGACACCTGCGAGGCGCTGGCCACGCCGAGCTCGCTCACGAGCCCTTCGACGTTCGGCGCGGTGGTGTTGACGGTCCGCTCGGCGCCGTCCAGGCTGATCTTGACGGCCTTGGCGAGGTTGACGTTGATGACCGCCCCGTCCTGCACGTGGGAGTCGACCGACGGCGACACCCGGTCGGAGGGCTGCAGTTCAACCTTGGCAGTCTTGACGACCTCGCCGACCGTGCCGCCGAAGGTCTGGACCGAGCTGACCTTGCCGTCCACGTTGAGGGTGATCGTCTTGTTGTTGCCGACGAAGGCCACGAGGCCCAGCACCAATGCCACCAGCACCACAAGCTGGGTGCCGACCTTGACGAAACTGAACTTGCCGTCCGATGTGAAGAACTTGACCACGATTGCCCGAATCTCTTGGACCTTCCGGGCACGGGGATAAAGTGCACCTGATCACCCCCGCGAGCGCGCCAGAGGCGGCTCCGGACTGGGTCCGGAGGGTCACGGAACATGCGTGCACTGCCTCACCCAAAACGAGAGCGCACATGTGGTTCGTTTGCCACAATGCACGCCCTGCTGGAGTGAAATTATCCGTAGGCCTTCCCCGACCCCGGCTAATAGTTGACCACTGTAACCGTAGCGTTATAAACCAACCAAGAATTTGTGCATACCCGGTATTGTCAAAAGGCCGCCGGGCGGGACCGTTTCAGGCCCAGGATCCGTACGCCTGCACGGTATTTTCGGCGATCTGCGCGCACAGCCCGGAAAGCTCGGATCCGGTCACATCGGCCATGGCGCGCACCGTGTAAGGAACCATGTAGCTCGCATTCGGGCGGCCGCGGTGCGGGTGCGGCGTGAGGAACGGCGCGTCGGTCTCGACCAGGATCCGGGCCGGCTCCGCGATGGCCAGTGCCGCCCTCAAGTTGGACGCGTTCTTAAAGGTCACGGTTCCGGCGAAGGACATGTACCAGCCCTCCGCGTTGCAGGTCCGGGCGAGCGCCTCGTCGCCGGAGAAACAATGGAAGACCACCCGTTCCGGGGCCCCTTCTTCGCGCAGCACCTGGACGACGTCGTCGTGGGCGTCCCGGTCGTGGATCTGCAGCGTCAGGCCGAGTCGCTTGGCAATGTCGATGTGGCGGCGGAACGAATACCGCTGGTGGGCCAGCCCCTCCCCTTCGGTCCTGAAGAAGTCGAGGCCGGTCTCGCCGATCGCCCGGATCCGCGGGTGGGCGGCCAGCGCCTCGATCTCGGCGAGTGCGCCCTCCAGTTCGCCGCGGCGGGCGTAGCCGGGGGCGTCGTTGGGATGGAGCGCGACCGCGCCCAGCAGCCGGGAATCGAGGTCGACGGCCTTGACCGTAAACCGTGACGATTCCAGGTCGCAGCCCACCTGCACGGCACCCTGGACGCCCACTGCCGCGGCGGCGTCGAGGGCATCCCTGACGCTCACCGAGAGCTCCGCGTCGGGAAAGTCCAGGTGTGTGTGGTTGTCCATGACAGGGACGGGCAGTGGTTCCGGTGCGGGCGGATACCCGGCGCGTCCGGTACCGTCATTTCCGGGCTGCCGGAACGGGACGGGCGTGAGGGGATTGAGCATTCTTCCACCCTAACCGGCGCCCAGAATTCCTCGGAACTCTCTGTCAGGCCCGGCAGTTGTGTTAGTAGTCTGTTAATACTCTGATATTTACCAGTAAGGGAAACAGGCGAACCCCACTGCGGGGCCCGGCGGCCGTTGCCGGTCCGTTCCGGGACCCACCAGTGCTGAAAGGCTGCCGATGGATTATCACCGCACTTCCTTGGACGAAGTCCTCCCAGAAGGACAGAGCTTCCCGGGCCGCCCCACCATGGATAGTGACGCCATGGATACGGACGCCACGGATCCAGTCGCTATGGACGCCGACGCCATGGATGCACCACCGGCCGGACACCGGCCCTCGCCGCATCAGCCGGCCGCCATGGGGACAGACGCCTTCCGCTCCGCCAGCACCAGGATCCTCTCGGCCATCAATACTGTCATCGACGGCAAGGCCGAAGCGGCGCAGCTGGCGCTCACCGTACTCCTTGCCCAGGGCCACCTGCTCCTGGAAGACGTCCCGGGGGTGGGCAAGACGCTGCTGGCCAAGACCCTGGCCCGGAGCATCGACTGCACCGTCAGCCGGATCCAGTTCACCCCCGACCTGCTCCCGTCCGACGTCACGGGCGTGTCCATCTACAACCAGGCGAACCGGTCGTTCGAATTCCGGCACGGCGCGGTGTTCGCCAACATCGTCATCGGCGACGAAATCAACCGCGCCTCGGCCAAGACGCAATCTGCCCTGCTGGAGTGCATGGAAGAGCACCAGGTCACGGTGGACGGCACGTCCTACCGGCTGGATGAGCCGTTCATGGTGGTGGCAACCCAGAACCCGATTGAGATGGAGGGCACCTACCCGCTGCCCGAAGCCCAGCGCGACCGTTTCATGGCCAGGATCTCCATGGGTTACCCGGACCGGGAGTCCGAGATGGAGATGCTGGAAACCCACCAGGCATCGTCTCCACTGGCCCGCGTGACGGCGGTGGTCACCGCGGCCGAAGTGGCGGCCATGATTGCCACGGTGCAGCAGGTCTATGTGTCCCGCTCGATCAAGGAATACACGGTCGCCGTGGGACGGGCCACCCGTGAAAGCGGACTTCTCCGGCTCGGCGCCAGCCCCAGGTCCATGCTGCAGCTCCTGCGCGCTGCGAAGGCAACGGCCGCGCTTGAGGGCCGGGACTTCGTGCTGCCGGACGACGTCGTCACCGTCGCCGAAGCGGTGCTCGCGCACCGGATTATCCTCGACCGCAAGGCGGCCAGCGCGGGCGAGACGCCGCAAAGCGTCATCCGGGCCATCATCGCCAAGATCCCCGTCACCCCGGAGGCGACGGCGTCGGCCAGCGGAACCGGCCGGGCCGGCCGGTACAAGGCGACGGCCCTGGCGGCCGCGCCGCCCAACCTTCCGAATCCGCGCTAGGAACCGGTCCCGCCGTGGCGTTGAGGGACCGGTTTCCGGGGCACATCTTCAGCACCCGCGGCTGGGGACTGCTCGGCGCGGGTGCGGTGTTCCTGCTTGCCGCCCAGATCATGGGCCGCCGGGACTTGCTGGCGCTGGCCGTCCTCCTGCTGGTTCTGCCGCTGCTTTCCCTGGCCGGAACCCGCCTCCTGAAACCCAGATTCCGGGTCTACCGCGAGTTCAATCCGTCGCCGGTCGAAACGTCCGCGCTCACCACGGTACGGCTGGCTGTCGCGCGGGCCGGAGCCGGGACGGGCCACGCGATCATGGACGAGCACCTGCCTGCCCGGTTCGGCGAAAGCCCCGTCTTCCGCTTCCCGGCCCGTTCAGCCCCCGGCGGCACCAGCCGCTATGAATACCACCTCCGCTCGGCCAAGCGCGGCCAGTTCCTGATCGGGCCGGTCACGGCCGAGTTCAGCGATCCCTTCGGGCTGTCCTTCCACCGGCACGCGATCGACGACGGCGACCTCCTGACCGTGACGCCCGCCGCCGTGCAGCTCCCCGAGACGGGGCTGGCCGGCGCGCGGGGACAAGACGGTGTCACGGCCACGCGGGTCCGGGCGAACCCGAGTGACGACGACGTCATGACCCGCGAATACCGGCACGGGGATCCGATGCGCCGGGTGCACTGGGCGGCCACCGCCCGCCACGGGGCGCTCATGGTGCGGCAGGAGGAGTCCGTCACGACCCCCGAAGCGACCATCATCCTGGACCAGCGGCTCGCGGCCTATCCGCACGGCGTGTTCGGTCACGGCGCCTTTTCCTCCGCGGGCCGGCCCGGACCGGCAGGGACCGCGAACGCGGACGGCCATGAACTGCTCACGTCCGACGCCTTCGAATGGGCCGTCACCGCGGCGATGTCGATCGCCGCGCACCTCGCGGATCGCAATTACTCGCTGCGGTTCCTGGACAGCGCGGGCGGCCCGGCCTTCCGGCATTCCTCCTCCGCCCCCGATCCGGAGGCGGAGGAGTACACCGGGGCGTCCGGCCTGCAGGCCATCGCGGAAAGCCTCGCCGCCATCCAGCTCACCGGCCCGCATTCCGTCCATGCACCGCGCGGCCGCACTCCGCAGCCCGGCCGGCAGTCCGGCACCGCGGCAAACGGGGCAGCCAGGGCTGCATTTCCGGGGCCGGCTGCCTCCCGTTCCCGGGGTGCCGCAGGGTCCGCGGCCACACCACCGGCCTTCGACGATGCCCTCATGGACAAGCTCTCCGCCCACCGGCTCCGGGGACCGATCCTGGCGGTCCTGGGCCACCTGAGCCCGGCAGAGGCCCGCGCGCTGTCCCCGGCGGCCGGGTTCGGCGCGAACGCCTTCGCCCTGCTCGTCACGGACCACGCACCCGATTCCGTCGAGGTGCCGGAGGTACTGGAGGCGCTGCGACTGGGCGGGTGGCGGGCCGTGGCGGTATCCGCCCGGAGTCCGCTGGCCGACGCGTGGGCCGCCTTCGACGAGGCAGACCCGGCCAGGTCCGCTGCCGCCGATGTCCGCCGCGGCGCAGGAGGCCGGCCATGACCCTCGCGCCGAACCGCAGCACGGGCTCGTCCGCCGGTACCGGCGGCGGCGAAAGGCCGACGGTCCCTGCCCCCGGCACGCCGTCCCGGCGGGATAGCCCGGGCACCCAGCCCTGGGTGATGGCGACCGCCGTCGCCGTGGCCGTGGCCGGGGCCGCCCTCGGATTCAACGGCGTTCTGCGCGGGTGGGCCTGGTACTCCCCCGTGTTCACCACCGTCCTTGCCGTGACGTTCTCCATGGCGGTCCTCCGGTCCGTGCGTGCCCCGGCGTGGCTCGTGGCCGCCGGCGGCCTGGCGGCGCTCACGGTGGACCTGACGTTCATCTTCTTCCGGCAGCAGAGCATCGCCGGGATTATCCCGTCGCCGGACACCCTCAGCTACTTGGCCAAGTTCCTCCGGCGCGCCAGCGAAACCGTCCTGGCCGAGAGCACCCCGGTGGCCCCCAACGCGGGGATCGTCATGCTGATCTGCGCCGTCCTCGGCCTGCTGGTCATCCTCATCGATGCCCTCGCGTTCCGGCTCGCGCTGCCGGCCACCAGCGGACTCGCGATCCTGGCAATCCTTGTGGTGCCGGCCATGGTCAAGCCGCAAAGTGTGGGGGTTCTCGGGTTCGTCGGGGCCGCCGTCGGCTATCTGTTGATCCTCGGATCCAGCCACTGGTTCACCCCGGATGCCCGCGCCCGGGCCGATACCGCCCGGAACCCCGGGCAGCTGCGGCGCGCTGCGGTCACGGCCGTCATGGCGCTGGCCGTCACGCTGCTGTTGCAGCCAGTGATTCCAGGTTTTGACCAGGGCACGTTCCCGCAGGGTTCGCGGCTGAACCCGTTCGGCGCCGCCACCGGACTGAACCCGATGATCAGCCTGGGCACCAGCCTGCGAAGCCCCGCCGGCGACGGCCGGATCACCTTCGCGACGAACGCGCCCACGGCACCGTACCTGCGCTCGGTGACGGTGGACAGCTTTGACGGCGATTCCTGGGCGCCCGATGACCGGGAATCCACCCGGCGGCAGGGTACCGGCAGGATCGAATCCGGCCTTGATACGGCCGCAACGGAGGTCCGCGTGACCACGGCCGTGAACACGGGCCTGTATACGAGCCCCTATCTCCCGGCGCCTTACGCGCCGGAATCGGTCAACGGCCTCACAGGGCGCTGGAGCTGGGATCCGGCCACGCTCAGCATCAAGGGGGTGGATACGGATTCCCGTGACCAGCAGTACGTGGTCACGTCAGTCACGCCCCAGCTCACGGCCGCGCTGCTGGCCGCGGCCACCGAACCGGTCCGCGGGATCCCCGAGCAGTTCCTCTCCCGGCCTTCGAACGTTCCGGAGATCGTGCGCACCACAGCCGACACCGTGACGGCCAAAGCCGCCACGCCGTATGCGCGGGCCATGGCCATCCAGAAGTACCTGCGCTCCGTCGACTTCAGCTATTCCCTGCAGTCCCCCGTACAGGGCGGTTACGACGGCAACGGCCTGTCCGTGCTGGCGGACTTCCTGACCCTGAAGAGCGGCTACTGCATCCATTTCGCCTCGGCCATGGCCGTCATGGCCCGGCTGGAAGGCATCCCCAGCAGGATCGCCGTGGGCTACGCCCCGGGGCGTTCCACCGGAGCCACCGTGGCCGTCTCCGGCCAGGGGCCGCTGCCGGAGTACGAGGTCGATGCCCGGGACGCCCACGCGTGGCCGGAGCTGTACTTCCAGGGCGTAGGCTGGGTTCCGTTTGAGCCGACGCCCTCCCGGGGCGTTGTGCCGGCCTACGCCGCGGAGGCCGCCACGCCCAGCGGCGCCAGCACCAATGAACGCAACGACGCCCTGACTCCGGGGAGCCGTTCCACCGCGGCACCGGCCCCCACGGCCGCCCCGGTTCCCCTCCCGGGCGCCGGGGCACCGGCGCCCGGGAACGCGCACCCGGCGCAGTCGCTCTACGGCCTTGGCGCGGTGCTGCTGCTGGCGCTGCTCGTGGCCGCCCCCCGGCTTGTCCGCAGCGGCGTGCGGCGCCGCAGGCTGAGGACGGCGGACCGCGGCATTTCCGGGGAGCCCGGATCGGCGCTGCCGGTTTGGGCGGAACTGCGGGACCTGGCCATGGACTACGGCGTGGCGCCCGGAGCCAGCGAAACACCGCGGCATTTTTCCCAGCGGCTGCGCGCCTCGGCGGCGCTGGGGAAGCCCGGCGCCGCCGAAGGGGCCGCCCAGCGTGCCGCGGCCTCGCTGACCGCGGACTTCGAACGCGAGCAGTACGGCCGGCCGTCCACTGCCCCGGGCTCCGGCGGGACGGGCGGGAACCCGGCGGCCGCGGACCCTGCCGACTCAGCCGCGGCCAGGATCGCCCTCGTCCAGGCGTCGCTGCGGGCGCACGCGAAGCCCCTTGTCCGGCTGCGCGCGGAATGGCTGCCGCCGTCGGTCATGTCCGGCTGGCAGCGCGTCCTCCCGCGGCCCCGCCGGATCCTTGTCCCGACAGCACAACGCACCCGGCGGCGGCTCGCGGGATCCTGGGGGAAGATCCGCGACGCCGTCCGCCGGGTGCGCCGGAGTTAGTGCGCCCGAGTTAGCGGGCTGTCACCGGCCCGCCAACGGCCCGGTCCTAGACCTGGCCGGCGTAAGGGTCGGCGATGCCGATGTACTGGGTGTAGAGGTATTCCTCGATGCCCTCGAGTCCGCCTTCGCGGCCCAGGCCGGACTGCTTGATGCCGCCGAACGGTGCGGCCGCGTTGGACACCACGCCGGCGTTCAGGCCCAGCATGCCGGTTTCGAGGCGTTCGCCCATCCGGATTCCCCGGTTGAGGTCCCTCGTGAAGACGTAGGCCACCAGGCCGTACTCGGTGTTGTTCGCGAGCCGGACGGCCTCGTCCTCGGTGTCGAACGTGATGATCGGCGCGACAGGGCCGAAGATCTCCTCGGACAGGATCCGGGTGCCCTCGGTGACGCCCTTGAGGATGGTCGGCTGGTAGAAGTAGCCCGGGCCCTCCACGGCGGAACCGCCGGTCACCGCGACCGCACCGGCGTTCACGGCGTCGGTGACAAGTTCGTGGACCTTGTCCCGGCTCTTCGCATCGATCAGCGGACCGACCTTGGATTCGGCCTCGGTGCCCCGGGCGGTGGTCATGTCCGCCATCTTCGCGGCGAACTTCTCGGCGAACTCGTCCGCGACGGACTCGTGGACGATGAACCGGTTCGCCGCGGTGCAGGCCTCGCCCATGTTCCGCAGCTTCGCCAGCATCGCCCCTGCGACGGCGGCATCGACGTCGGCGTCCTCGAACACCACGAACGGGGCGTTGCCGCCGAGCTCCATCGAGGTGCGCAGGACCGTCTCGGAGGCATCCGAGAGCAGCCGGCGGCCGACCTCGGTGGACCCGGTGAAGGACAGCTTCCGCAGGCGCTGATCCTTGATCAGCGGCCCCGTCGTGGCGCCGGCGGTGGAGGTGGGGATGACGTTCAGGACACCGGCGGGCAGGCCGGCCTCGACCATCACGGCGGCGAACAGCTGGGAGGTCAGCGGGGTCAGGTTCGCGGACTTCAGCACCATGGTGCAGCCGGCGGCGACGGCCGGGGCGATCTTGCGGGTGGCCATCGCCAGCGGGAAGTTCCACGGCGTGATCAGCAGGCACGGGCCCACCGGCTTCTTGGTCACCAGCAGCCGGGACTTCCCGTCCGGAGAGACCGAGTAGCGGCCGAACGCGCGGACGGCTTCCTCGGAGAACCAGCGCAGGAACTCGGCGCCGTAGGTGACCTCGCCGCGGGCCTCGGCCAGCGGCTTGCCCATCTCAAGGGTCATCAGCAGCGCGAAATCTTCGGCCCGCTCGGTGACCAGTTCAAAGGCACGGCGCAGGATCTCCCCGCGTTCCCGGGCCGGGACCTTGGCCCAGGACTCCTGCGCGGCAACGGCCGCGTCAAGAGCCGCCTTGCCGTCCTCGGGTCCGGCGTCGGCGATGCTCAGCAGCACCTTGCCCGTTGCCGGATCCTCGACCTCGAAGGTCTTCCCGGACGCGGCCGGACGCCACTCGCCGTTGATCAGCAGGCCCGTCGGGACCGAGGCCAGCAGGGCGCTCTCCCGCTCCGCGGAAACAATGGGCTGGGCAGTTACAGTCACAACGACTCCCTCGTCAGCAATTCGGTTGGCCCTCGTCAGGTGGGGCCCGGTTTTTGTTACTGGTTTGTCGGCACTATGTGCCGGCGCAGGCGCTCGTCCCCGCAGGACCGGACGTCTGGATTACTGCCACGGTACTGCCGCGCCGACAGGCAAGTCTATGCATGCGCGCACTACCCGATCCTGAATATGCTGTGCAGCTGCACAAGCAGTGGCGGCCCCGGCTTCGGGCCGCGTCCGGCGGCCCGGACGTCCCCGACCCCACCGCCTGGCTCACCTCGCGGCCAGCACCGCGGAATAGAGTTCGCGCTTGCTGACCTTTGCGTCGTCGGCCACCGCGGCGACGGCCTCCTTCAACCGGATGCCCTGGGCAATCAGCCCCTTGACGGCAGCGACGTGGTCCTCCGGGCGGCCCGGCTCGCGCTCGGGCGCGCCGCCCACCACCACGGCGATTTCGCCGCGGACCTCGTTGGTTTCGACCCATTCGAGCAGGTCGCGCAATGTGCCGCGGATGACTTCTTCATAGGTCTTCGTCAGTTCACGGCACACGGCGGCCCGGCGGTCCGCGCCGAAGCGTTCGTGCAGCGCCCGCAGCATCGGCTCGAGCCGGTGCGGCGCCTCAAAAAACACCATGGTCCGGCGCTCGGCGTCGAGTTCCGCCAGCCGCGAGGAGCGCTCGCCCGCCTTGCGTGGCAGGAATCCTTCGAAGCAAAAGCGGTCGGTCGGGAGGCCGGACAGGGCCAGTGCCGTCAGGACGGCGGACGGCCCGGGTGCCGCGGTGACGGTGAGGCCCGCCGCGACGGCGCCTTCAACGAGCCGGAATCCCGGGTCGGACACGGACGGCATGCCGGCGTCGGTGACCATGACCAGGGTCTTGCCGGACCTGACCTGGTCGAGCAGCTCGGCGGTCTTGGCTGCCTCGTTGTGCTCGTGGTAGCTGATGATCCGGCCGCCCACCGTGACGCCGAGGTTCTGCACGAGGCGGTGCAGCCTCCGGGTGTCTTCGGCGGCGACGATGTCCGCCGTCGTCAACAACTCCACGAGACGCGCACTGGCGTCGCCGGCGTTCCCGATCGGCGTCGCGGCGAGGACGATTCTGCCGGGTCCGCCGGCCGTGGCGCTGCCAGGAACGCTGCCGGTCGCGCCGTCGTCGGGAGGGAGTTGGGGGGAAGTGCTGGGTTCGTGGTCCACAGGACCAGCCTACTGCCGCCGGCGCGCGGCCCGACGAGCACAGCCGCGAAAGGTAGCATGGGCAACGTGACCCAGACCCCCACCCGGCCGCCCGAGGCAGGCCCCGCAGCATCGCCGACGTCCGGCCCTAACGGCGCCAAAGGCCGACCCGGCAGCCGGGGCCGGTTTGGCACCGGCCGCAATCTTGAGGGGCACCGCTGGATCGGCCGCCCCGCCGAGGCCAACACCCCGGACGCGCTCAAGGAACGCCTGATCGGCAGCCTGCAGAGCTGGCGGGACTACCCGCCGTCGCTGCGGCTCTGGTACTGGCTCATTCCCACCCTGACGGCGGCGCTGGGCGGCATCCTGCGGTTCGTCCGGCTGGACACGCCGCGCAATCTGGTCTTCGACGAAACGTACTACGTCAAAGACGCGTATTCGTTCCTGGTCAGCGGCTACGAGCGCAGCTGGCCGGACCGGGCGAACGATGCTTTCATCGCCGGACACCCCGGCGTGCTGCTGGCCACGCCTGAGTACGTGGTGCACCCGCCGGTCGGCAAGTGGATGATTGCCGCGGGCATGTGGCTGTTCGGCGCGGACAATCCGTTCGGCTGGCGGTTTAGCGCGGCCCTGACGGGGACCCTGTCCATCTTCCTGCTGGCGCTGATCGCCCAGAAGCTCTTCCACTCCCTGACCCTGGGCGCCGTTGCCGGCGTGCTGCTCGCCGTGGACGGACACCACCTCGTCATGTCCCGGACCTCGCTGCTGGACATCTTCCTCATGTTCTGGATCCTTGCCGCCTTCGGCGCCCTGCTGCTGGACCGCGACGACGGCCGGCGGCGGCTGGCGGTCCGGCTCGGCCGGCAGGCCGCATCCTCCCCCACCGGCCGTCCCTCCGCACTCCAGCTCACCACCGGGCCCTGGCTCGGCATCCGCTGGTGGCGCCTCGCCGCGGCCGTCTGCCTGGGCCTGGCGGTCGGCACGAAATGGTCCGCCCTGTTCTTTCTGGCCGGCTTCGGACTCCTAACGGTATTTTGGGACCTCAGCGCGCGGCGCATCGCCGGCGTCCACGCCTGGATCAGCGGCGGCATCCTCAGGGACGGCATCCCGGCCTTCCTGAGCATCGTTCCGGTGGCCGCTGTGGTCTATGGCGCCACGTGGACCGGCTGGTTCCGGTCCACGAACGCCTACTTCCGGCACTGGGCCGAGACGAATCCCTCGGCGGAGTGGGGCTGGCTGCCAGACGCCGTGCGGTCGCTGGCCCATTACCACCTCGAGGCGTACAAGTTCCATCAGAGCCTGACCGCGGACCACCCCTACGAGGCCAGCCCGTGGAGCTGGTTGGTCATGGGCCGGCCGACGTCCTTCTTTTACGAATCCCCGGGGAAGGGCAGCCCGGGCTGCGACCTCAGCAACTGCACCACCGCCATCCTTTCGGTGGGCAACCCGCTGATCTGGTGGAGCGCGGCCGTCAGCCTGGGCATCCTGCTGTTCTGGTGGGCGGGGCGCCGGGACTGGCGGGCCGGCGCGGTCCTGGCAGGGGTGGCCGCCGGCTACCTGCCCTGGTTCATGTATCCGGAGCGCACCACGTTCTTCTTCTACGCTGTGTCTTTTGAACCGTTCTTGGTGCTGGCGCTCGTCTATTGCCTGGGTCTGGTTCTGGGCCAGCGCAGCGATCCCCTTTGGCGCCGGCGGTCCGGGTTCTACCTCGTGGCGCTTTTTTGTGTGGCGGCCGTGCTGCTCTCAGCGTTCTTCTACCCGGTCTGGACCGCCGAGGTGATCCCTTACCAGGAATGGCACCTCCGGATGTGGATGCCTTCCTGGATCTAGGGCAGGATTGCAGGGGAAAGTCCGCCGACCTCCGGGCGGACCAGGAATGGAGACTCGGCTGTGAGAGAAGCAAGCACCGGACTGCTCGTGGAGCTGGACCCGGAGAGCAACGTCACCGACCTGCTGCTGGAGCAGCACGCGAAGGATCCCGTGCATGCCCTCTACTCCCGCAAGGGCCCCGGCGGCTGGACCGATATTTCCGCGCGGCACTTCCTCGCAGAGGTCACCGCCCTGGCCAAAGGCCTGATTGCCGGTGGACTGACGCCGGGCGAAACGGTGGCTGTCATGTCCGCCACCCGGTATGAGTGGACGGTGGTGGATTTTGCCATCTGGTTCGCCGGCGGCGTCACCGTGCCGATCTACGAGACCTCCTCCGCCAGCCAGGTCGAGTGGATCCTCCACGACTCGGGGGCCCGGCGCGTGTTCGTCGAAGACCAAACCAAGGCCGCCCTCGTCCAGGGCGTCCTGGACGCCTCCACCGTACTCGGCGACCGGGTTATCGCCGTGCTCCGGATGGAGAACGACGGCGCCGCACCGAACCTGGCGAGCCTTGCCGCCGCCGGCACCGGGGTGACCGACGCCGAGCTCGAACGCCACCGGAGCGCCGCTTCCCTGACGGACGTTGCCTCCCTGGTGTACACCTCGGGCACCACCGGCAAACCCAAGGGCTGCGAGATCACGCACGCCAACTTCGCCCTCGTGGCCAAGAACATCGTGCTCTTCCTGCCCGAGATCCTCATGCAGCCGCGCTCCCGGACCTTGATGTTCCTTCCCCTGGCGCACGTCCTGGCCCGGGCGGTGCAGGTGATCTGCCTGACTTCCGGGGCAACCCTCGGCCACACGGCAAACGCCAAGGAACTCCTTGAGGACCTGGCCAGCTTCCAGCCCACCTTCCTGCTGGTGGTGCCCCGGATCTTCGAAAAGGTCTACGCCGGAGCAGCGCACAAGGCTGCCGCCGCGGGCAAGGAACGCGTCTTCACGGCCGCGGCGGACGCCGCCATCGACTACTCCAAGGCCCTGGATGCGGCCTCCCGGGGCACCGGCACAGGCCCCGGGCTGCTCCTGCGCGCCCGGCACGCGCTCTTCGACCGGTTGTTCTACCCCAAGCTGCGGCAGGCATTCGGCGGCCAGCTGCGGTACACGGTCTCCGGTGCCAGCCCGCTGAGCTCCAACGACGCCCACTTCTTCCGCGGCGCGGGCATTCCCGTCCTGGAAGGCTACGGCCTCACGGAATCCACGGCACCGTGCACAGCCAACACGCCGGGGCGGACCAAAGTGGGCACGGTCGGCATCCCCGTGCCGGGAACCACCATCCGGGTGGCCGACGACGGCGAAATCCTGGTCCGCGGTATCGGCGTCTTCAAGGGCTACCACGCCAACGAAACCGCGAACGCCGAAGCGTTCGTGGACGGGTTCTTCCGGACCGGCGACCTCGGCTCCCTCGACGAGGACGGCTTCCTGACCATCACGGGGCGGAAGAAGGACCTGCTGGTCACGGCCGGGGGCAAGAACGTCGCCCCGGGTCCGCTCGAGGAGAAGATCCGCGAGCATCAGCTGGTCAACCAGGCCGTAGTCATCGGGGACGGCCGGCCGTTTGTCTCCGCCCTGGTCAACCTGGATGCGGACGAACTCCGCAACTGGTGCACCGCGCGGAAGGTGCCCGTCATGAATCCGGCCGAAGCCGCCGCGGACGAGACCGTCCGGGCTTCCATCCAGGGCGCCATCGATGCGGCGAACCTCCTGGTCTCCAAGGCTGAATCCATCCGCAGCTTCGTCATCCTCGACGCCGACTTCACCGTTGAATCAGGGCACCTGACCCCGTCGCTGAAACTGAAGCGCGCCGCCGTCGTGCGGGATTACGCGGAGCACATCAACGCCATCTACGGCTGAGCCAGCGGGCGTTCCGGGACCGCGCCGGCCGTTGCGCACCGCGACGCCGGCGTGATACTTTCCGGTGATCGTGACCCATCGGCAGGAGGTGAGACCCATGTACGCAGTATCCGCAATGGGCGCTCCCCCGCAGTCCGGGATCGCGCGACTGACGTAGTCGCAACCGGGAGCGCCCGCCAGGCAATTCGCGAAAGGCGACTCCCGTGAACACAACACCTTCTTCACCACTGCACGTCACCTCGACGCCGGCCTCCGACTGGCCGAGGTCCGGCCAGGACCAGCCGCAGGTCGACGCCACAACCCGGGGCCGCGCCGCGGGCGAACGGGCGCTGGTCCTCGGCGGCGGCGGATCGACGGGCAACGCGTGGCTGATCGGCGTCGTTGCCGGCCTCTTCGATGCCGGGCTGGATGTGACCGGGGCCGATCTGGTCATCGGGACGTCGGCCGGATCCACGGCCGCGGCCCAGATGGCCGGCGCGGGCCCGGCCGAACTGCTGGCCCAGATCCTTGCCGCAGCGCCCCAGCAACGGACCCGCCCGGTCGGATCCGGCAGCGGACACGTTCCGCCCAGGCCAGCGGCGGAACACATGGCGAGAACAGCCACGATCATCGCCGCCGCCGAGGATGCGGCCGACATGCGCCGCAGGATGGGCGCGGCGGCACTGGACATGGATGCGGCCTCGGACAGTTCCTGGCAAACGCGGTGCCGCACGACCGTCGCCGCACGGCTGCTGAGTCAGCGCTGGCCGCAGCGAACGGTGTTCATCACGGCGGTCGATGCCCGTACCGGTGAACCGGTCGTGTTCGACCGCCACAGCGGAGTCGACCTGGTGGACGCCGTCGCCGCCAGCTGTGCCAGTGGCTTCGCGTACGGGATCGGGGACGGCCGATACATCGACGGCGGCTACCGACGCAACGAGAATGCCGATCTGGCAGCCGGATACGCACGCGTGCTGGTGCTGTCGCCCTTTGGCGGCAGAACACGGACGCCGTTGGAGTGGGGCATGCATCTGGCGGCGCAGGCCGACGAGCTGCGCGCACGCGGCAGCAGAGTCGAAACGATCTTCCCGGACAGCCGGCACCTTCGTGCCGGCCGCTTCTGTTTTTCAGTGCTGCTGTTGTTCAGTGCTGCTGTGTTGTTCAGACGGTGTTGCGGGTGCGGACGGTGTCCTCCGCGCCGCTGCCGGGGTTCCCGGCGGGTCCGGCGGCCGCCGTCGCGGCCTCAGCCGCGGGGTCGGCACCGGTGTCCGTGCCGGAGTCCTTCCCGGCGCCCTTGCCGGTGTCCTTGTCAGGACGGGCGTCGGTTGCTTTGCTGCCCAGGCCCCGGCGGCGGCGCGTGGGCCAGGTCAGGATGAGCGTGACCAAGGAGGCCAGCAGGACGAGCGCGCCGATGACCATCCCGGCGTCCATCCAGAACTGGCCCGGGAACAGCCGGATCAGGGTGTCCTGAAGCGAAAAGGTCCAGGTCCCGTTGGCGAAGAAGATGCGGTGGAAATCGGTGAAGAACTGCTCCCAGCCGAGCACGGCGAGCGTGCCGAGGCCGATGATGATCACGAGGGTGACGATCGAACCGGCGAACAGGCCGCGGCGGACGCCCCCGTTGTGGCGCCGCTTCAGGTAGATCACGGCGATGAGGCCCAGCAGGATCAGCAGTGCGCCGGCGCCGAACGCGGACAGGATGACGGTCTTGACGTCGGCCATGTGGCTGACTTCGCCGTCCTTGAACAGACGGTCTCCGCTTTGGTCCACGAGGTCGCCGAGGTAGCGGGGGCCGGACCAGTTGCTGAGGTAGTCCACCGCGTACGAGCCGTAGGTCATGCGGTCATCGGCATTGAAGCCGTACCCGTCGCCCGGGAAGCCCGGACGGTTGTATTCCACCCAGAGGAACAAGGGGCTGGTTACGGCGCGGACGGCCAGCACCAGCAGGATGACCGGGTAAAACACGGCAAGCAACACCTGCATCACCCGCGGGAGGACAGGTTTGGCTTTCGCCGCCTGCTCCCGTTCGGCATTCCGGCGTTCGACTTCCTCCTGCGGAGGACGGATCTGCAGGGCCGAGGTCTGCGGCTGGTCCGCGGCGGCTGTTTCGTGTCTGGCGTCGGGCCCGGCGTCGTGCAGTGCGCCGGCGCGGGCCCCGGCCCGCTCGGATTCCGTGCGGACGACGGCGGCTTCGGCCGCCTTGCGGTCGGCACGGCTACCCGGCTGGCTGGCTGTGGAGGCTGCCGGCGCCGCCTGCGGTGCCGGCGCTGCCGTGGCGGCCGCCGCGGCCGTTGCCGCGCCGTCGACCTTTCCGGCCGTGGACCCGGCTGCAGGACCAGCGGTAGGACCGCGTTCGGCCTGGGGAGCGGCGGGCGTGGCTGTGGTGGACGGCTTCATCCAATCGAACGCCGGCTCGTCAGTGTCTTCCGTCGGATCCAGGTGCGGATCCGGCCGGTCGGGCGGGGTGGGGCTCTTGTCAGTCACGTGGAGCTTCGCTTCCGTAGGCTTGCGCGCCGCCCGGCCTCCGCCCGACTGCGCAATTTATCTGGGTTTGAGCCTACCGTCAGAGGATTGGGCTCGGCGAGGTGCCACCCCGTCAGTTGGCGTAATGGCTCCAAGGGATGTTCCAGTCGCCGTAGCCGTCATCAAAGTTAGCGAACTCCCCCTCGGTGTTCACCACATGGACGACGTCGCCCGTGGTCATGTGGTCGAAGACCCATTTCGCGCCGTCCGGGCCCAGGCCGATGCAGCCGTGCGAGAGGTTGATCTTGCCGATATAGGGCAGCGCGGAGTCCGTGGCCTGGTGGATGAACTCGCCGCTGGGTGTCAGGCGCGTGGCGTAGTTGACGTCCAGCTGGCCGTAGTAGGCCGGGTCCCCGGGCTTGAGTCCGATGGTGGAGGCATCCATGTGCTCCACGCGGTGCTGTTCCATCAGGACCAGGTAGCCCCGGGCCGAGGGGAACCGTTTGTCACCCATGGTCGCCGGCCACTTCCCCGCCGGCTTGTCGTTGATGCTGACCGAGAACGTGTGGGCCGTGGCGTCGGCGACTGCCACCCTCTTGTCGCCGATGTGGATGGTTACCGTCTTGTTGAAGTTGCCGACCTGCCCCTTGCCCAGTTCGACGCCGAACAGCTTCATGTCCATCGTGATGGTGCTGTTGGCGGCCCAGAAGTCCCGCGGCCTGTACCTGACCGTGTTGTTGTTGTACCAATGGAAGGCGCCCGCCTGCCCGGAGGTGGAGGTGATCTTGATGGCCTTTTCGACGGCGTTTCGGTTCAGGACGGGTTCACTGAAGACAATCTGCAGCGGCTGGGCCACGCCCACCTTCATCCCGTCCAGCGGGTAGATCGCGGCGTCGGCCTCGTTGGCGGTGGAGACGGTGGTGAATTCGCGGGTGCTTTGGGTTGTGCGGCCGGCTCCGTCCAGCACGGAGTACGTGTAGCTGTAACGGGTGTTGAATTTCAGGTCCCCGGTCGAGGTCCAGGCCGATCCGTCGGCGCTCTGGGTGCCGTCCACGGTGTCGCCGTCATCGCTCGTCAGGGCCACCCGGTCAATCCGGCCGTTCGTCACCTTGAGGGACACCGGCGCCGCGGGGTTGACCTGCTGGGCGCCGTCGGCGGGCTTCACGGCGAGTTCCGCGGGGGCCACTACCGGCGCGGCAAGGCCCGGAACCATCCGGGCCGGCGATCCCGCTTCGGAGGAAATCGTGGACTGGGCCAGCCCCGGCGCCGCCGCGGCGAAGGCCCCGCCGCCGGCGGCCAGGGCGCAGACCACCCCCAGCAGGGCTATTTTGCGGCCGGTACTCCAGGTTTTCAGGGCCATCACAAGACCCCGGCGTTTCCACACGTCATCTTGCCAGCATAAGGGAGATACCTTGGAACTCCGGCCGGATTCGACCACGATCCGGTTACAAAAGCGCTCACAAAACGGTCACAAACAGGGGTCCCGGACTCCCGTCCGGGACCCCTGCCGTATTCCAGTAGCGGTGTTTCTAGTAGCGGTAGTGCTCAGGCTTGTACGGCCCGTCAACCTCGATGTCCAGGTAGGCGGCCTGTTCCTTGGACAGCTCGGTCAGCTCCACATCCAGTGCACCGAGGTGCAGGCGGGCGACCTTCTCGTCCAGGACCTTCGGCAGGACGTAGACCTGCTTCTCGTATTCGCGCTGACCCTCGGGCTGGCCGGCCTTCGTGAACAGTTCGATCTGGGCGATCGTCTGGTTGGCGAAGGAGTTGCTCATCACGAACGAGGGGTGTCCGGTGGCGTTGCCGAGGTTCAGCAGACGGCCTTCGGACAGGACGATGATGGACCGCTCGGCATCCGTGCCGTGATCGAAGACCCACTCGTGCACCTGGGGCTTGATTTCGACCTTCTTGATGCCGGGGACCTTCGCCAGCCCGGCCATGTCGATTTCGTTGTCGAAGTGGCCGATGTTGCCCACGATCGCCTTGTCACGCATGCCGGCCATGTGCTCGGCCATGATGACGTCCTTGTTGCCCGTGGTGGTGATGAAGATGTGGCCCTCGCTGAGGACGGATTCCAGCTTCGCCACCTGGTAGCCGTCCATGGCTGCCTGGAGGGCGCAGATCGGATCGATTTCGGTGACGATTACCCGCGAGCCCTGGCCGCGGAATGCCTCGGCAGCGCCCTTGCCGACGTCGCCGTAGCCGCAGACGACGGCGACCTTGCCGCCCATGAGCACGTCCGTGGCACGGTTGATGCCATCCGGCAGGGAGTGGCGGATGCCGTACTTGTTGTCGAACTTGCTCTTGGTGACGGAATCGTTGACGTTGATCGCCGGGAAGAGCAGCTTGCCCTGCTCCGCGAGCTGGTACAGGCGGTGCACCCCGGTGGTGGTCTCCTCGGTGACGCCGAGCAGGCAGGAACCGATGCGGGTCCACTTCTGCGGGTCGGCTGCCAGTGAGGCGCGCAGCACGTCCAGGAAGACCCGGCCTTCCTCGGACTCGTCCTCCGCTGCGGCCGGCACGGCACCGACGGCCTCAAATTCAACACCCTTGTGCATCAGCATGGTGGCGTCGCCGCCGTCGTCCAGGATCATGTTCGGACCCAGCTCCGGGTTGGCGTCGGCGCCCGGCCATGTGAGGATCTGCTGGGCCGTCCACCAGTATTCCTCCAGCGTCTCGCCCTTCCAGGCGAAGACCGGGACCCCCTGGGGGTTCTCTGCAGTGCCGTTGCCGACCACGACTGCGGCCGCGGCCTCATCCTGGGTGGAGAAGATGTTGCACGAAGCCCAGCGGACTTCGGCGCCGAGCGCGGTAAGGGTCTCGATCAGCACGGCGGTCTGCACCGTCATGTGCAGCGATCCGGCGATCCGGGCGCCCTTGAGCGGCTGGCTGGCGCCGAATTCCTCGCGTAGGGACATGAGTCCGGGCATCTCGTGCTCGGCGAGGCGGATCTGATGGCGGCCCGCCTCGGCCAGGGAAATATCCGCAATCTTGTAATCGAAAGTCATGTGCATCCTTTGTTCTGGCCGGTGGCGTTGCGTGTCTCTAGCTGGGTTCGGCCCCGGTACCAACTGGTACTTCGGGGACTAAAGCCATTCGGTGCCGGCGGCATCCCCGATGGGTGCCGGCAGGTTTATAAGTGGGCCTATTCCGCCGCGTGGCGCGGGGCTGAATCGCGCTGGGCTGAGTCATCCAGTGCTGAGTCATTCAGTGCTGAGTCGTTCACTGCTGAGTCGTTAAGGCCGGCGTCGTGCTGATCGGGGCCCGCCGCAGTGGCGGCGGACAGGAGCTCCGGCGGCAGCAGCAGGGGAATGCCGTCCTCGATCCGGTACCGCAGCTTGGTCCCGGATTCATCGGCCGAAACGGTGACCAGCTCGTCGCCTTCGTGCACCAGAGCGGACCCGGTGACGGGGCATCGCAGGACAGACAACAGTTCGGGACTGAGCTTGGGCATAGTGAACGCTCCCTGATGGGCGCCGCGGAAGGCGCCGGTGGCTGACGGCATTTTGCAGTTTCCACCCTACCGCCAGTTCGCGCCTTAGGAAGGTTCGCGCAGGACGCGCAAATGCCCGCGCCGGGTGCCCTCGGCCGGGGCCGGTGCTTCCAGTGCCGGGTGCAGGCTGCGCTGCCCCTTCGCCGGTTCCTCCACGGCCGGCCGGGCGGCGGCCTCGCGGACGGCGTTGGCGAGGGCAAGGAGGTCATCCGGGCCCGGCCCGGCCGGCGTGGCGGGCATCGCCAGCCGCATGACTTCCCAGCCGCGCGGGACGGTGAGCGAGTCGGCGTGTTGTTCGCACAGGTCGTAGCAGTGAGGTTCGGCGTAAGTAGCGAGGGGTCCGAGGACAGCGGTGGAGTCCGCGTACACGTACGTCAAAGTCGCCACCGCCGAATTGCGGCAGGCAGACCTCGAACACAGACGAATTGCACCCACGACATCACAGACTACTCCCCCTGCAGCCGGGTGCCGCGCATTGAAACGACCGCGATTGTGCCGCGGCTGGCGGCGGCGGATCGCCGGGGGTCCATATCGCGTAAATCATTCGGCGGGTTTAGAGTCAAGATATGCAGTCATCGCACCACGATTCGGGTTTCACGGTCCGGTTGGCTGACCCCGGCGTCGGACCTACCGGCGCCAGTTCCGCCCCCGCTCCCCCTGCCGGCTCGCCCGGTGCTGTCCAGGGCAAGACCTTCCGGCAGCGCCGCAGGAACCGGCACGGCCGCGGACTTCGCGGCGAGCTCATGCTGCCCACGCTTCCCGGCTACCGGACCCGTTCGGACCGCTTTGATGACTTTGTCCTGGACTCGGCACAGCGGCTGCATGACATCTGGGGCAAGCCCCTCGACGGTGTCCGCTTCGCCGTCGACGAGATCCCTCCGGGCCTGGAGCAACTCGTGGCAGACCGGACGCCGGCACCCATGGGCGCCTTCACGGCTGCGACCGCGGCGGACGGACCGGTCATCACGCTGTACCGCCGGGTGGTGGAGCAGGCGTGCGGAACCCGCGACGAACTTCAAGACCTGGTGCACGACGTCGTTGTGGAATACACGGCTGAGATGCTCGGCGTGCCGCCGGAGTCCCTCGACCCGGTCTACCGCCGCCGGTACTAGCCCGTCCTGCGCTGGCGGCCAGCACGAGCCGCGGGGGTCCGCCACGTCTTTCTACTACAGCAGCGTCTTTCTACTACAGCAGCGGCTTCCTAGTATCCCAGCGTGACGGCGACCTGCCGCGCCCCTGCCGCTTCCGGCGCCACGGCAACCGCGGAGATGTCCTGCCGTCCGCCCCTACCCAGGAGCAGTGCGCCGTAGGCGGAATCACCTGCGGCGGAGACCACGTAGCCCACCAGCGGGGAGCCGCCGACTTCCGCGGGGACCGGAATGGACACCGTGGTCCCGCCGGCGAGCTTGGCGGTGGCGGCCGTCCGGATCTTGCCGTCCGCGGTGATGGGTGTGTAGGACACTGTCGCGGCGCCGTCGGGGGCTCCGAACACGAGCTGCCGGTCACCCGTGCCGGGAACCGGAACAATGTGCTGGCTGCCCAGCCGGGCCGAGGCGGCGGAAAAGGCGACGTCCGAGGCGCTCTCCGGCCGCAGCCCCCGCGTGAGCCGCGCGGCGGCCGTGAAGGACACATCGGAGCTCGCCGCCACGGTGTACGTGCCGGCGGGGACCCCGGCCAGGGACACTTCTGTGACTGCCCCGGCCTTCGCCGTCACCACGCCGCCGCCAGGCAGGGCCTTCTGGCCGTCACGCCCGTACAACTTGATCTCGACCACGGCGTCGGCCGCCCCGGGGACGGCGATCTCCAGGGCCGGTCCGGCGTCGGCGAAGCCTGGCTTCGCCGTGAGCGCGGCCAGGCCCGCCGGGTCCTCAATGGCCACGCCGGAGACCACTTGGCGCTCGGACGGTGCGGTGCCGGGGGTAATGAAGTCCACGCCGCCTGGCGTGAGGCCGCGGAGCACGCTCTGCTGGATGACGGCAGCGACCGGGCCGCCGGCGCTCCGGACCCGCACGCCGAGCCGTTCCTGCCCCGGGGCGAGTCCGGCCAGGATAATGGAGCGCGTGCTGCCGGGCGCCACGAGCAGGCCACGGCTTCCGGGAGCCTGGATCAGGCCGTCGGAGCCGAAGAGATCCAGGCTTACCGTCGCCGGCGTGCTGGAGGCATTGGTCAGGTTCAGGACGGCCGACCGGCCAAGGGACGTTGTGGCGCCGACTAGCCAGAGGTCGTTGCCGGGCTGTTGGCAGGCGGCGGCCGCGGAGCCCTGGAGGTCCCCGTCCTCGGCCGTATAGCTGAGGACGGCGCCGGCAGCCGCGGGGCGGTTGTCCTGCGCATCGGAGCGGAGCACGCTGACGTTGTCCACCTGACGGCGGGGCACGACGCCGGCAAGCAGTACAGGCGTGCCGGCCGCGGGTGCCGTGGTTGCGGGCGCCGGCGCGGCGCTTTTGGCGATCTCCACGAGGGGGGCGCCCTTGAGGGGGGCCAGCCGGCTCCCGGGAATCACGCCCGCGCTTGAGCCGAGCACGGCCGCGCTGACGGCGGTTTTCGCGGTGGCAGAGTCCGGGCTGAACTGGGGGTCGGTCCCTACGGGGGTGCCTTCGAGCAACCGGGCGGGCCCCGGGCAGACCCCGACGCTGCTGCCGGCCGGCACCGAGGCCACGGGGGCCTGGAGATGCTGGCTGGCGGGGCTGTGGGGCGCCAGCGACGCCGCCGAGACCAGGCCCCCGCCCGCTGCCACGAGGGCAACCGCGGAGAGGATGCCACCGATCAGACCGCTGCGGGGTGCGGCCCGCTTCCGCGGTCTCGTTCCTGCCCTGGAGGACCCGGCGGCCGGGGTTCCGGCGGCCGAAGCGGCTGAACTTTCGTTCGTGTTGTCGTTGTCGCCCTTAGACATGCTGGTGTTCCTTACGCAGGGAGGCTTCGTCCCTGGACAGGCCGGCGTTGGACCGGCGGGCAGGCATGGGTACGGCCAGGAGGACGGTCAGTCCGATGACGATGGCCTGCGCGATTCCGGTCAGGACGGCCCAGGGCGCTTCGTAGCGGATGCTCAATTCGCCGCCCTGCGCGGGAAGCGTGAAGGCCTGGGCCCATCCGGACGTCGTCGAGGTCAGGCGGCGGCCGTCGAGCGAGGCGCTCCACCCGGGATCGGCCCGCTCGGCGAGCACCACCAGACGGCCCTCTGGGCCGGCCGGGACGGTGCCGGCCGCCGAGACCTCCTCCGAGGGGAGCAGGCTCACGGTCCTGCCGGAAACGTCCACCACGCGCACCCGGTGGGCGACGTCGGAGGCCTTGATACCCGGGCGGTCCAGCGGGCTGACCCGCCAGAGCCAGCCGGTGCCGGTCTGGCCGACGGCGACCAGGCCGGGCACCGCATCCATGCGGCTGGCCGTCAGTTCGGACGCGGAATCGGCGACGCGGAGCACCACAAAGCCGACGCCGAGCCGCTCAAGGTCTGCCCGGGGGTCCACGCCTTCACCGGCCACAATGGTGGCCACGACTTTGCGGAGCGATCCGGCGACGGCGTCACCGTCGCGGACCGTCTCTTTGCCCGGATCCCCCGTGATGCTGCGGGCCGCGGCGATCGTGGACAGTCCGTCCAGGGTGGTGCCGGCGCCGCGCATCAGGGTTGCGTCGAAGCTTCCGTCCTCATTGCTGGCGATCAGGAGGGTTCTGGACTGTTCGGGCCCCTCGCCGCGGTCCACCGCGGTGGCGGGAAGGGTGCGGGCCTGGGCCGGCTGAACGAGCCTCGGCGTGCCGAGCCCGGGTGTGCCGGGCTTGGCGGAATCTCCGGCCGCTGCCGGTCCGGGTGCGATGGCCAGTGACGGGTCCGCTGACGGGGCGGTGGGCTGCAGCAGGTTCTGCGCGGTCCACACGGTGAGCCCGGCCAGCGGCGCGGCCAGCAGCAGGGTCACGGCGGCAGCCGCCGTGGCGCGGATCAGAACTTTCCGGGTCAGCCCGGTGCCGGTTGCCCGGCCGGCGGCATCCAGCAGTCCCTCCGCTGCGATGAGCGAGGATCCGAGGAGCGCGAAGGCGGCTGCCGAGACGGCCGGGCCGGGGAAGGGCGTGACCAGGACGTCGGCGCTGGCGCCGGAGGCGACGTGCCCGGCGAGCCAGCCGCCGGCCAGCAGCAGGATTGCCGCGGCCCAAAGGCAGCGGGCCGTCCAGGTGCGTCCGGGCAGGACGAGCCTGCGCGGCATGAACAGGGCCGCGAGGGCCAGCAGCAGCACCGGAAGCCCGAGCAGCAGGGCCAGCAGCAGGGCCCACGGCAGGGCCGAGGATCCGGCGCTGCCCGTGGCGGAGCCGCCGAAGGCGCCAAGGCCGATGAGTCCGGCGCCGGGATCGAAGCTCAGCGGCTGGCCCAGAGCCTGCTGCCAAAGCGGGGCGGCGTCAAAACCGAGCGGCAGGCCGGGGTCGGCCAGGAGCGCGCGGGGCCGGTCCAGGGTGGAGAAGGCGAACGGCACGAACAGTGCCAGGCTCGGCAGGAGCGCCCACCATACCGTCCGGCCGCGGCGGCCCAGGAGCACTCCACACAGGGCGACGATGACGATGGACGGCACCAGCAGGGACGGCGCCGCGGCAGTGACGACGGCCAGCGCGAGGCCTGCGGCGGCGGCTGCCGTCCAGGAGGGGGTTCCGTTGATGCCCGGCCGTGCGGCGGGCGCGGGCGAGGTACGCCTCTGGCCGGGCGCCGGGACGGCGTGGGCGTCGTGGCCTGCAGCCGTGCCCGTGGCCCGCAGCAATGCCAGGGCGAGAACCGGGATCATGACGTGGGCGATCAAGGCCCCGAGCCGGCCCTGGTTGAGGGCCACCTGGAGTGCCGGCGCCCCGGCCCAGACCAGGGCGGCAGCCAGGCGCAGCCTCCGCCGCCGGGTCAGGGCGCCGGCCGCGAACCACGCGCCCAGCGCGGACAGCGGCATGGCCAGGATCAGCAGCCAGCCGACCGCGCCGTTGGCGTCGCCGGCGCCGAACACGCCGAGCACCCACAAGAGGTAGCCGAACGGGTCTCCGTGGCCCGGCAGGCCGGCACCGAGACTGATCCACCAAGCGGAAGCATGGTTCCAGATTTCGGAAAGGTGCACGGAGACGGGGATGAGCGCGCCGCCGGATACGGCCGGGGCCCGGAACAGGCTCAAGAACCCGGCCAGGGATGCAGCCGTGGTGAGCAGTATGGCCAGCAGCGCACCGTTGCCCACCCACGCGCGGTCCGGGGTGGCGATGGCGGCGAAGTCGTCGGCGTCGCCGGTGGGCTGTTCTGCAAGCGCGTCGGTGCCGGTGAGCCCGTCACGGGAGTCATCTGCCCCCAGCGCCTCGATCAGGGAGCGCCGGTGTGCCCAGACTTCACGACGCGGCGTCTGCAGCCCTTTCATGACCGAGCGCCGGATCCGTCGGGTGCGCGCGGCGTTGCGCCGTCCGCGGATGACCGCGGCGGGCCGGCCCAGCGCCGCAAAGGTCGCCAGCAGTTGGGAGAACCCGTGTCCGGGGTCCTTGACGGCGATGCTCAGGACGAGTTTGAAGAGGCTGCCCACAAGGGCACCGGCAGCGTGGAGCGGGACTTTCCAGCCGGCCGCGTGCTTGAGCCGCAGATGGACCTGCGCCTTGCGTGCCGCGGTTGCGTTGCCCAGGGCCCGGGGGCGGTGCGAGACATGGAACATCTTTGCGCCGGGGACCACCACCACGCGGTGCCCGGCAAGGCGGTTGCGCCAGCAGAAATCGACGTCGTCGCCGCTTCCGGGAAGCGCCGGGTCAAAGCCGCGGAGCTCCTCCCAGATGTCGCGGCGGACCAGCATCCCCGCGGAATTGACCGCAAAGGTATCGCTGCGGCCGTCGTACTGGCCCTGGTCGAGTTCGTCGGCGTCAATCAGTGTCAGCCGCTCGGCCCAGCGGCTCGTGGAGAGGCCGACGTCGATCAGCCGCCGCTCGGCGTGCCAGTCCAGCTGCTTGCAGCCCGCCACGGTGACCGATGGCGCGCGCTCGACGGCGTGGAGCAGTTCCGCGAGTGCCTCCGGCGCCGGCGCGGCGTCGTCGTGCAGCAGCCAGATCCAGTCGGTTCCCGGGGTGTTGTCCCCGTCCCCATCTCGCGTGCCGGATGCGCCGCCCGCGGGCCACGGCGCGAGCGCCTTGAGCCCTGCCGCGACGGCGCCGCCCATGCCGGACCTGGGCTGGTCGACGACGGTGACGTTCGCCGTGCCCAACGCTTGTTGAAGGAGGGCCGCGGAGTGGTCGCGGGAACCGGTGTCGACACCAATGACGGCGTCGGCGGGCCGCGTCTGGGCCGCCAGCGCCGCAAGGGTCCTGGGGAGAAAATCACCGCCGTCGTGGGCGACCACGACGGCGGTGACTCGTACTTCTTGAAGAATTAGACTGCTCGCTTCCTAAGCCGGCGCCGCTCGCGCTCGGAGAGGCCTCCCCAGATCCCGAACCGCTCGTCGTTGGACAAGGCGTATTCGAGGCACTGGGAACGCACGTTGCAGGCGCCGCAGACTTTTTTGGCGTCGCGGGTGGAGCCGCCCTTTTCCGGGAAAAAGGCTTCGGGGTCTGTCTGCGCGCACAGGGCATCGGTCTGCCAGCCGAGCTCGCCCTCGTCGTCAAAGTCCTGCCGGGACGGCAGCCCGATCCACACCGGCTGCGCGACGGTGTCGGCGCCAGCGGAATGGAGCTCCATCGGCGGGTCGAGGGGATCGCTGTCATGGTCCGGGCCCGCAAGAAGTTCATCGTGCGCTGCGAGGAAGGCCGTGGCAGCGTCCTGCAGGGAATCCTGGGTGTGTTCGTTGTAACGGTCAGCTGCGTCCGGATCGGCCGGATCTACATACCAGTCACTCGGCACTCCGCGTGACCGGTATTTCGCCGTGGCCTGGCCGGCAACTACGGCGTCTTCATGGATACGCTCTGCTAGCCCCATGGCGTCCCCCTCCTGATTTGCAGCCACTGCAAGACCCCCTTGGACACTCGGTTGAGTGCCGGTTTTTGCACAGTGGCTTTAGATAACTAATTACACGTGTGTAAGTATCCGGGAGTCAAGCCACGGCGGAGATAATAATCAACCCGATACACAAAGTGCAGGCACGCCACGCCCGGCATTTTTTTCGCCCCGCCCGCGAGAAGCCGCGGAATAATCAGGGTGCTGAGCACTTTTGCGGGTTTTCATTGAATTTTCGGGAAATTTTTTGCGCCTCCGCGCGATGGCCGTTTGAGCGGCCGCCGCCGGCATGACGGACATCACATCACGGGCTGCCGGAGGGCCCGTGGCAAGATGAAGGCATGAGCATCCCGGCGATCGAACTGATGACAGCACTGCGGTCCGGCCAGTCCACAGCGCCCCGGCTGACCTGGTACGGCCCGGATTCCGAACGGGTTGAACTGTCCGGACGCGTGCTGGATAACTGGGTGGCGAAGACGTCAAACCTGCTGCAGGACGAGCTCGACGCCGAACCCGGCATGCGGCTGCGGCTGGACCTGCCGGCGCACTGGAAGTCGGTGATCCTGGCCCTGGCGGCCTGGCAGCTCGGCATGGAGGTGGTCTTTGCGGGCGCGGAGGCTGACCTGCTGGCCACGGCGGATCCCGGTCCCGGTGCCGCGGCGGGCGGATTCGACGCCGTCCTCGCCGTGTCCTTGCCGGCGCTGGCCATGCGGTGGTCCGGCGAACTGCCCAGCGGCGTCCTTGACTACGCCGCCGAGGTACGTTCACACGGCGACTTCTTCATGCCCCACGTCGATCCCGAAGCCCAGCGCTGCGCCATCCGCACCGCGGACGGCGCAGTCCACGCCCACGGCGCGCTGCTGGACGATTTCGCCGCGGCCCACGAGGCCGGACGGCGGCTGCTCATCCCGGCGGCGGACGGCCTCGAGGCGGTCCTTGCACAGTCGCTGGGAACGTGGAAGTCCGACGGTTCCGTGGTCCTGGTGCACCCCGACGTCGAGGTGACCGGCAAGTTGCGCTCCGCCGAGCGCATCAGCGGAAGCTGAGCCTCAGGCCGTCGGGCCGGGCAGTTCCGGATCGTTCACGGCTTCCCGCGCGGCGCTCTCGGAAACGAGGGAACCAGGCTGGGTGTGGGGGTGCCGTTCGATGATCTCGTGGTCGTGCGAGAACGTCGGTTCGTCGTCGAGTTCCTGGTTGAACACCAGGAAGCGGTAGGCAAAGAAGCGGACCACGGTAGCGACCAGGATGCCGACCACCCCGGCCAGGAAGAGCATGTTCTTGTCGGTGATCCCCATGCCGTATTTCGCGAGGGCGGTGAGGCCGGTGGAGATGCCGATGCCGATCCCGTTGATAATGACGAACATCACGAACTCGCGCAGCACATTGGCCTGCCGGCGGTGCCGGAATGTCCAGAAACGGTTCGCGATCCACGAGAATATCGTCGCCACGGTCGCCCCGAAGAAGCGGGCCTTGGCCTCGCTGTCGGTCATGGGACCGTGCATCAGGTAAAACGTGAGGCCGTTGTCAATGATGAACGCGATGCCGCCGACGGCGCCGAATTTGGCCACTTCGCGCCAGAACAGCGAGGCCAGACCGCGCATGCGCTCGTTAAGTGTAGTAATCATGACCCTCCGTGGCCTTCTGGAACTGTCGGCCATTGGGGCCAAACGCCCATTTTAGCGTCGTTTCCCGGGAGTCCGCCCGCCCGGGACGGTGAGATGGCTCGCTCCGCATCCGGCGGCGCGCGGTGCCCGGACCCGCCGCGTCGGCCTGTTCGCGCGCCTGCCAAGCCGAAAAGCCGGGTTCCCGTGAGGTTTTCGGTAGGCTGGGGCTTGTGACTTTTCCTGTAATCGGTGTTGTTGGCGGCGGCCAGCTTGCCCGCATGATGGCCCCTGCCGCCACCGCCCTGGGCTTTGAGCTCCGTGTCCTCGCCGAAGGCGAGGACGTCTCTGCTGTCTCGGCCGTGGCCAACGCCCCGGTCGGTGACTACAAGGACCTTGACCACCTGCTCGAGTTCTCCCGCGGCTTGGACGTGCTGACCTTCGACCACGAACACGTCCCGACGGCGCACCTGCGGTCCCTGATCGAGGCCGGAGTGAACGTCCATCCCGGTCCGGACGCCCTGGTCAACGCCCAGGACAAGCTGGTGATGCGCGCCGCGATCGACCGCCTGGAGCTTCCCAATCCCCGCTGGGCCGCCGTCGCCAGTGTCGCGGACCTCGTCGCCTTCGGTGAGGAGACCGGCTGGCCGGTGGTGTTGAAGATGCCCCGCGGCGGCTATGACGGCAAGGGCGTGCGGATCGTGGCCACGGCCGCTGACGCGCCTGACTCCGCCGACTGGTTCGAGGCCATGTCCCCCCTGCTGGCCGAGGCCAAGGTGGAATTCAGCCGCGAACTTTCGGCCATGGTTGCACGGACCCCGGATGGTGAATCCCGGGCCTGGCCGGTGGTGCATACCATCCAGGTGGACGGGGTGTGCGACGAAGTGATTGCCCCGGCCCTGGACATCCCCTTCGACGTCGCCGTGGCCGCGGAAAACGCCGCCGTCCGGATCGCCAACGAACTCGGCGTCACGGGCGTCATGGCCGTCGAGCTTTTCGAGACTCCCGGCGTCGGCGCGGGGTTCCTGATCAACGAGCTCGCCATGCGCCCGCATAACACCGGGCACTGGACCCAGGACGGCTCGGTGACGAGCCAGTTCGAACAGCACCTGCGGGCCATCCTGAACCTGCCGCTGGGCGCCACCGACCTGCTGGGGCCCGTCGTCGTGATGAAGAACTTCCTCGGCGGCGCCAACCAGGACCTCTATTCCGCTTACCCTGCCGCCCTGGCAAGCGAACCGGCGGCGAAGGTGCACTGTTACGGCAAGGCCGTCCGGCCCGGCCGTAAGATCGGCCACGTCAACCTTGTCGGGACTTCGGCGGCCGACGTCGATTCCGTCCGGGAGCGGGCCACCACTGTGGCCGACATCATCAGGAACGGCCGGCCCCAGCCCGGCGCGACGCCGGCAACCTCCGAGGAGATCGCATGAGCACCACGCCCGACACCGCCGGAACCCCATTGAACGCAGCAACCCCAATGGCCGGCGCCGGTTCGGACACCCCGATCGTGGGCCTCGTCATGGGCTCGGACTCGGACTGGCCCGTCATGGAGGCCGCCGCCGAAGCACTCGCGGAGTTCGGGATCCCGTTCGAGGCCGACGTCGTCTCCGCCCACCGCATGCCCACGGAGATGATCCGCTACGGACAGACAGCACACGAGCGCGGCCTGCGCGTGATCATCGCCGGCGCCGGCGGCGCGGCGCATCTTCCCGGCATGCTGGCCTCGGTGACGCCGCTGCCGGTGATCGGCGTCCCCGTTCCGCTGAAGACCCTGGACGGCATGGATTCGCTGCTGTCCATCGTGCAGATGCCCGCCGGTGTACCGGTCGCCACCGTCTCGATCGGCGGGGCGCGCAACGCCGGCCTCCTCGCCGTGCGGATGCTGGCCTCAGGCACCGACGAACTCGCGCTCCAGCTCCGGGCAGACCTTCTGGACTTCGCCCAGGAACTCAACGACGTCGCGACCCGCAAGGGTGCCAGCCTGCGGCACAAGGTCAGCGAAGTGTTCGCCGAGGCCAACGTCGCCCCGCGTAGCAGCAAAAGAAATAGCAGCCAAAAAGGCAGCCGTTAGGGACCCCGGCATGAGCAACAGCTACGCCCCCGCGCGCCGCCCCGAGGAGTCGAGGCGGCCGCCGGCCGACCCGATCCGGCACCCCTCCGGCGCACCGGCGCCGGTGCTGGCCAAACGGGCGTTCATCCTGATCCTCATGACGCTGTTCGTTCCCGGCAGCGCTCAGATTGTTGCGGGCCAGCGAAGGCTGGGACGGGCCGCGCTGCGCGTGACCTTCACGGTCTGGGCCCTGGCCCTGCTCGCCGTGGTCCTCTGGCTGGTTTCCCGCTCCACGCTGATCAACCTCCTCACCGGCACGGTCCCCTCGCTCCTGATGGTGCTCGGCCTCGCGGTACTGGCGATCGGCTGGGCGGGGTTGTTCCTGAACACCTTGCGGGTGATCAGGCCGCGGCTCCTGGCCCCCGGGCTGCGGCCTGCGGTAGTGCTGGCGGTAGTCCTGGCCATGATCCTCAGCAGCGGTTCCCTGGGTTACGCGGCATATCTGCTCAACGTCAGCCGGGACGCCATCGGCAGCATTTTCTCCGGCTCCGGCCCAACTCTTGAGCCATCCGACGGCCGGTACAACTTCCTCATGATGGGCGGCGACGCCGGAGCTGACCGCACGGGCCGCAGGCCGGACAGCCTCTCGGTGATCAGCGTTGATGCCAAGACCGGCAGTACATCCATCATCTCTGTCCCCCGCAATCTCCAGAATGCCCAGTTCAGTGCCGAATCGCCCATGCGCAAGGTGTACCCGGAGGGTTACAACTGCGGCAACGAGTGCCTGATCAACGCCATCAACACCGACGTCACCAACAATCACCGGGACCTCTACCCCGGGGTTGCCGACCCCGGGGCCCAGGCAACCCTTGAGGCAGTGTCCGGAACGCTGGGCATCAAGGTCCAGGCCTACGTGCTCGTGGACATGGACGGTTTCTCGAAGCTGATCGACGCCATGGGCGGGATCCGGATCAAGGCCGGCGGGTGGGTCCCGATCAGCGGACCGGTGGTGGACGAAGCCCACGGCATCCACGGCATGCCGACCGGCTGGATTCATGCCGGCGACCAGAAGCTCGACGGTTACCATGCCCTCTGGTACGGCCGGTCGCGGGAATTTGTGGACGACTATGCCCGCATCCAGCGCCAGCAGTGCGTCCAGCAGGCGATGCTGAAGCAGCTCGACCCGGCGACCCTGCTGGCCAAATTCGAGGACATCGCCAAGGCCGGGACCAAAGTGGTCGAATCGAACATCTCCTCCGGGCAGCTGGGCAGCTTCGTGGACCTTGCCATGAAGGCCAAGGGCCAGGACGTCAGCCGGCTGACCATCGGTCCGCCCGACTTCGACGCGGCCTTCTCCACGTCTCCGGACTTCGACGTCATCCATGCGCGGGTCGCGAAACTGCTGGCCGGCAAATCTGCTGGCGCCGCCGAGGACATGCTCAAGCAGCCCGGAACCACCACCGGTCCGCTCTCCGCCGCGGGTCCGCTGTCCGCCGGGGCCGCTCCGGCCGCCCCGCCCTCGCCGTCGGACTTCACCCCGGTGACCACCACGCCGGACGGCCAGCCGATCACCGAAGAGATGCTCAACCAGTTCAAGCGCAACGGCGACGAACAGTCCATCCGCGACCTCGTCGCCACCAACGGCCAGTGCGCGCCGCTCTAAGCGCGGAGCGGGCAGCGCAGCGCCGATCCTTGCGTGCCGCCCGCCCCGCGGACGGCCACCCCGGCTTGGCCGGAACAGGCCAGGCTGACCACATTTCATTGACCAGACAGGGACCAGGCCATGTACGAACTTGAGAACGTTCTCCGGCCCTATGCGTGGGGCTCCCCGACGGCCATCGCCGACCTGCTCGGCCGGCCGGCCTCCGGCGGCCCCGAGGCGGAGCTCTGGATCGGCGCCCACCCGGGCTCCCCCTCTGTCGCCCTGACCCCGGCGGCCGGCGGCACAGGACGCCACAAGCCCGAAGCGCACGACGGCGGACAGCTCGCGCTGGACGCGCTGATCGCCGAGGACCCGGAGCATTACCTGGGCAGCGCGAGCGTGGCCGAATTCGGTCCGCGCCTGCCGTTCCTGCTCAAGGTCCTCGCGGCCGAAACGCCCCTGTCCCTGCAGGTGCACCCCACCATGGACCAGGCCCGGGAGGGCTACGCGCGCGAGGAAGCGGCCGGAGTGGACCAGTCCGCCGCGGACCGCAACTACAAGGACGCGTTCCACAAACCGGAAATGATCCTCGCGCTGACCCCGTTCGCGGCGCTCTGCGGTTTCCGGCCGGCCGCGGATTCCCGCGCGATCTTCCTGCACCTGGCGGCGTGCTTCGACCTCGCCGGGCTGGAACTGCCGGCGCTGGTTCCGCAGCTGCTCGACGACCTGGCGCAGCCGGACGAGCCGGCGGCCCTCCGCGCCGCCTTCGAGCGGCTCATCGCCGGCGGCGAGGACGTCTCGCACGCCACCGCGATGATCGTGGCGGCCCTCGTCTCCGGGGCGCCCATGGGAACGCACGTGGCGGAGCTGACCACCGTGGTCAACCTCAACCATGACTACCCGGGAGACCCGGGTGTCCTGATTTCGCTGCTGCTGAACCGGATCTCCCTGGCGCCGGGTGAAGCCGTCTACCTGCCGGCCGGCAACGTCCATGCCTACCTGCACGGCCTCGGGATCGAGGTCATGGCGTCCTCGGACAACGTGCTCCGCGGCGGGCTCACGCCGAAATTCGTGGACGTGCCGGAACTGCTCAAAACGGTCGCGTTCGAGGCCGTCGCCGTGCCGATGCTTGCGGCCGAGACCACCATGCTGGGCCAGGAGCTCTTCCGGCCGCCGTTCCGGGAATTCCAGTTGCAGCGCATTGAACTGGCCCCCGGGGCGGAACCCGTCCCGCTGGCGCAGTCCGGTGCCGCCGTCGTCATTGTCACGGCCGGCTCCGTCCGCCTCGACTCCCCCAAGGGTGAGCTGCGGCTGGAACGCGGCGCCAGTGCCTTCCTGCCCGCCGCGGAGGCACCGGTCAACGTCCACGCCGTTTCCGGCGCCGCCGGCCCCGCCCTGGCATTTGCCGTCACCACCGCATTGGAAGCCTGACATCATGGATTATTTCCTGCAAAGCCCGCAGTGGGCACAGTTCCAGCGCGCGTTGGGACGCACCGTCCACGAACAGTCCGGGCCCGGGTGGCGCTTCCTTGCGGTGGAGGAATCCAACCCCGCGGGCAAACTGCTGTACTCCCCATACGGTCCGGTCGCCGAGTCGCTGGCAGCGTTCGACGCCGCACTGGCGGCCCTGACGGAGCTCGCCCGGGCCAGCGGGGCTGTGTTTGTCCGGGTTGAGCCGGTCGCCGCCGGGTTCACCGCCGCCGAGGCCGACGCCGTGCTGCGCGGCCGTGGCCTGCAGCCGGCCCCGGTCAGCCAGCAGCCGGAACTCAGCTGGATCGTTGACATCGACCGGGACATCAAAGAGGTCCTCGCCGACATGAAACCGGCCAACCGGAACCTCTTCCGCAACATCCACAAGAAGGGCGTGACCTTCCGCTCCAGCCAGGATCCGGCGGAGATCTCGGTCCTGCTTGACTTCCTGCATATGACGGCAGCGCGCAACGGCTTCAAGCCGCAAAGCGACGAGTACCTGAGCCAGGTGGCCCGCTCGCTGATGCCGGCCGGCGCCGCGACGCTGTTCATCGCCGAGCTCGACGGCCACCCCATCGCCGCCGCGCTGGCCTATGATTCGGCAGACACGCGCACGTACGCCCACGCCGCCCTGGACGACACGCACCGCAAGCTCAGTGCGGGCATTCCCCTGCTCGTCACCCTGATCGCGGACGCCAAAGCCAAAGGTCTCAAGCACGTGGACCTGTGGGGTGTGGCCCCCGCGGACCAGCCGGAGCACAAATGGGCCGGATTCACGGCGTTCAAGAAATCGTTTGGCGGCCGCGAGATCGCCTACCCGGGGACCTGGGACCTGCCGGTCCGGAAGGTGCGTTACGGCAGCTACCAGCTGGCCCGCAAAGGCGCCCAGATCGCCAGGAAGCTGCGCGCCGGGGCCAAGGCCCCCACAAGAAGCTAACGGGCAGCGGTCCCGGCGCGGGCCCGACGCCAATGCTGAGACGACGAATCCCGGGGCGCCGAGGCGGCCCGGGATTCGCGGTGTTCCGGTGCTGTTGCGCCGGTGTCAGCTCTTGCGGGCGTAGCCTTCCCACTTGCTCGCCTGGTGCTCGCCGTCGACAAAGCGGATGGTGCCGGACTTGGAGCGCATCACGATGGACTGGGTCAGGACCTTGTCCTTGGAGTAGCGGACGCCCTTGAGCAGGTCGCCGTCGGTGATGCCGGTGGCCGCGAAATAGCAGTTGTCGCTGGAGACAAGATCGTTGGTCGAGAGCACCCGCTCAAGATCGTGGCCGGCGTCGATCGCCTTCTGCTTCTCGTCGTCGCTGGTGGGCCACAGCCGGCCCTGGATGACGCCGCCGAGGGACTTGATGGCGCAGGCCGCGACGATGCCTTCCGGCGTTCCGCCGATGCCCATGAGGGCGTCGACGCCGGTTCCGGCACGGGCAGCGGCGATGGCCCCTGCGACGTCGCCGTCCATGATGAACTTCGTGCGGGCGCCGGCCTCGCGGATTTCCTCCACGAGTGGACGGTGCCGGTCGCGGTCCAGGATCATGACGTTGAGCTGGTTGACCTTGACGCCCTTGGCCTTGGCGATGAGGTGCAGGTTCTGCTTGACCGGCAGGCGCAGGTCAACCATGTCGGCCGCTTCCGGGCCGGTGACGAGCTTTTCCATGTAGAACACGGCGGAGGGGTCGAACATGGAGCCGCGTTCGGCTACGGCCAACACGGCCAGGGCGTTGTTGATGCCCAGCGCGGTCAGCCGGGTGCCGTCGATGGGGTCGACGGCGACGTCGCACTCGGGCCCGGTACCGTCACCGACGCGTTCGCCGTTGAAGAGCATCGGGGCTTCGTCCTTCTCGCCCTCGCCGATGACCACAACGCCGTTGAAGTGGACGGTCTGGAGGAAGGAGCGCATGGCGTCCACGGCGGCGCCGTCGGCCTTGTTCTTGTCGCCGAATCCCACCCAGTGACCGCCCGCGATGGCCGCGGCCTCGGTGACCCGGACAAGTTCCAGTGCGAGGTTGCGGTCAGGCTCGTCGATCCCGACCGCGAGCGAGGGGGAAAGCGTGGAGTACTTCTGGGACATGGGCGCTGGTGTCACGTGAACCTCTTCTTCGAGTGGCGATCATTGGACCCGAACGGCAGGACTGATCCGTCGCGGTGATTCGTCTGATACTGATCATAGTCGTGGCAGCCTCGCCAGGTCATGGGATGACCTGTGCGTGACGCACTTCACTGCCGGGCGGCCACCACACCGCGAATGTGAGATCGGCCCCGTCATGGGCGACTATAGAGGGGTGAGTGAATTGCAGGACACCTCCCCCGTTGCCCCCGGCTCTCCGGCTGGCAGCGCCCCCTCGGCAGGCCCGGGGGAATCCGGGCAACCGCCGGTCCGGCCCGTTATCGCCGCCGCGGCGGCCAAACGCGCCAACGCCTCCGTGATGGGCATGATCATCGCCCTGGTGGTCAGCATCGCCGCATTTTTGCCGATCGTCCTCATGAACCCCGCCCCCAAAACCGACGGTTACCGGCCCAACATCAATGTCAGCGCCACCGCCCGGAACGCGGCGGGTGTGGCGGGATTCACACCTGTGGCCGTCGAAACCGGCGACACATTTCGGGCCAACTACGCCCGCTGGGAGTCCGGCGCAGGCAGCGGCGTCCCCGCCTGGGAAGTTGGCTACCTGACGCCCAAAGAGTCCTTCATCGCCCTTGTCCAGACCCGGCAGGCCAATCCCACTTGGCTTCTGCAGCAGACCAAGGGCGCGCCCGTGACCGGCACCCGGAACGCCGGCGGCCGGGACTGGGAGTTGCGCGATACGGGCAACGGCGGCGAGAAATCCATGCTGCTGACCGAGCGCGGCACCACCGTCATCCTGTCCGGATCCGCGACGCTGGAAGAGTTTTCCACCCTGGCGGCGGCCGTTGTGAAGTCTCTCGAAAGCAACCCGCCTGCGGCCACTCCTGGCGCAACAGTTTCACCCTCGGCCGCACCGACCAAGTAAAGTCGGGGCGTGACCACCTACCTAACCCCTGCACTTGCCTGGCGTCGTCTGCGCGAAGGCAACGACCGATTTGTCTCCGGCGCGTCCTCGCACCCCAACCAGGATGCCTCGCGGCGCTCATCGCTCGTGGAGAACCAGCACCCATTCGCCGTCATCTTCGGCTGCTCCGACTCCCGGCTCGCCGCCGAAATCATTTTCGACCTCGGCCTCGGCGACGCGTTCGTCGTCCGCACCGCGGGCCAGGTGATTGACGACGCCGTGCTCGGCTCGCTGGAATACAGCGTCAGCGTCCTCGGCGTCCCGCTGATCGTGGTTCTGGGGCACGACCGCTGCGGCGCCGTTACCGCCACCAAGACCGCCGTGGAGACCGGCCAGATGCCGGTCGGCTTCATGCGCAGCCTGGTCGAGCGCATCACGCCGTCCGTGCTGACCTCGCTGCGTAGTAATCAGGAGGACGTCAACGACATGGTGATCGAGAACGTCAAGCAGACCTCGCAGCGCCTCGTGGACAGCTCCCGTGTGATTTCGGACGCAGTGGGAAGCGGCCGCGCCGCCGTGATCGGCCTCGCGTACAGCCTGGCGGACGGCAAAGCCGACCTCGTTTCCGGAATCGGCGAGCTTTAGGCCCATCGGCGGCGGGCTAGGCTCGCCGCCGCGGCTGCCCGGCGCGGGCGTTCACGGTTTTCGATGGGACGCCCACTCCCAATAAGCTAGCCCCATGACTTCCACAGATGAGTTGAACACCGAAGAGTTCCGCATTGAGCACGACACGATGGGCGAAGTCCGCGTTCCCGTGAACGCGCTGTACCGCGCCCAGACGCAGCGCGCAGTGGAGAACTTCCCGATCTCGGGCAAGACGCTGGAGCGCGCCCACATCGAAGCCCTGGCCCGGGTGAAGAAGGCCGCCGCCCAGGCCAACGCAGAACTGGGGGTGCTCGACGGCGAGCTTGCCCAGGCGATCGCCGACGCCGCCGACCAGGTTGCCGCAGGCCAGTTCGACGGCGACTTCCCGATTGACGTCTTCCAGACCGGGTCCGGCACGTCCTCGAACATGAACACCAACGAGGTCATCGCCGAACTCGCCTCACGTGCCCTCAAGGCGGCCGGGAGCGACAAGGTAGTCCACCCGAACGACCACGTCAACGCCTCGCAGTCCTCCAACGACGTCTTCCCCACCTCGGTGCACGTGGCCGCCACGTCGGCCCTGATCAATGACCTGATCCCGGCCCTCGGCTACCTGGCAGAGTCCCTGGAGCGCAAGGCCGTCGAGTTCAAGGACGTCGTAAAGTCCGGCCGCACGCACCTCATGGACGCCACCCCGGTCACCCTGGGCCAGGAATTCGGCGGCTACGCCGCCCAGGTACGCTACGGCATCGAGCGCATCAACGCCTCCCTCCCCCGCGTTGCCGAGGTCCCGCTGGGCGGGACCGCCGTGGGCACCGGCATCAACACCCCGGCCGGATTCCCGGAGCGCGTAATCGAACTCCTCGCCGCTGACACCGGACTTCCCCTGACCGAGGCCCGCGACCACTTTGAGGCCCAGGCCAACCGCGACGGGCTCATCGAGGCCTCGAGCCAGCTGCGGAATATTGCGATCTCCTTCATGAAGATCAACAACGACCTCCGCTGGATGGGTTCGGGCCCCAACACGGGCCTCGGCGAAATCGCCATCCCGGATCTGCAGCCGGGCTCCTCGATCATGCCGGGCAAGGTCAACCCCGTGATCTGCGAAGCCTCCATCATGGTCTGCGCCCAGGTGATCGGCAACGACACCGCCATCGCCTGGTCCGGCACCAACGGCGCCTTCGAGCTGAACGTCGGCATCCCGGTCATGGCTGCCAACCTCCTGGAATCCGTGCGGCTGCTGGCCAACACCAGCCGCGTCATGGCCGACAAGATGATTGACGGCATCACCGCCAACGTGGACCGCGCCCGCTTCCTCGCCGAGGCATCGCCGTCGATCGTGACCCCGCTGAACAAGTTCATCGGCTACGAGAACGCCGCCAAGATCGCCAAGAAGGCCGTGGCCGAGGGCCTGACCATCCGCGAGACCGTCGTCTCCATGGGCTTCCTCGAGCGCGGCGAGCTGACCGAAGAGCAGCTGGACACCGCCCTGGACGTCATGTCCATGACGCGTCCGCCGCACAAGGCCTAACGACGCCGGGCGGCGACACCGCCCGCGAAGAAAACATCCGCCGCCGGCCGGCACCTTTCCTGGAAGGGTGCCGGCCGGCGGCATGTCTGCACCGCATGTCAGAACCTAGACCCGGGGCGGTTCCCCGCCGGCTGCATCCCGCTCCTCCGCCGTGTAGACCGCCGCCGCGGCGGCGTCGGCCATGCTGGCGCCGCCGATCCGCGCCTCCCGCAGTCGCCGGGTTTTGGCGGACTGGACAGAGAAGGCAGCGTCGACGTTTCCTGCGGCGTAGGTCAGGGCGTCTTCGGCGCGGATGCCCAGGCCGCCGGCCGTCAGCACGGCGTCCTGGTTGGCCCCCAGATACGTGAACTGCCAACCCCACTGGTTCTGCTGCCGCTGGACCAGGGCCTTGACCAGATCGCCGGTGGCCTCCCGCGAGGAGTTCTCATGGCCGTCGGTCAGCACGGCCACGAGCACCGTGCCGGGACGCTGGTCCTCCTGGAGGGCCGCGAGCTCCGCACCCGCTTCCCCGATCAGCCGGACCATGGCGTCATGCAGGGCCGTGCTGCCCCGGGGAACCAGGTCCAGGGCCGGGACGTCATGGATGTCCACCGAGGCGTAGACGCGCTCGTAGGTGTCGTCGAACTGCGCCAGCGACAGCTTGCACCGGCCCGCCACCGCCTGCTGTTCACGGACGAAGGCCGCGAATCCGCCCACGGTGTCATCGGCGATGGAGCTCATAGAGCCGGAACGGTCCAGGAGGACGTACACGTGCGTCAGGGCTGAATCTGTCATGCTTCCCCATTTCCGGCCCGGACGGAGCTTCTGCCTCGTCGCGGGCCACCTGTCGCCAGCAGAAGAGCTGGACAAGAGCAGGCTACGGCCGGGCGCCGACAATATTGCCCTCAACAGCCGAGCAACTCCTTTGCACTATTGATGATTAAGTGCAAAAATACACTCTATGGGAAAGAGTGCAACTAATGAGGGCGGCCTCCGCGAGCGCAAACGGGCCGCGACGCGGGCGGCCATCACCGCCGTCGCACGTTCCCTGACCGCCGAACGGGGCCTCAACGGCTACACGGTGGAGGAAGTCTGCGATCGGGCCGGCATATCCCGCCGGACGTTCTTCAACTACTTCCCCGCCAAGGAGGACGCGATCCTCGGCCACGTCGACGACGACTTTCCCGAAGAGGCGGTTGAACGCTTCATGTCGGGCGGCACGGGTTCGCCCGCCGGGGAAATCTCGGCCTCGCTGCTGTCCGACATTGTCCGGCTGTCCCTCGACCTGGCCGAGCGGATGAGCGGCTCCGAGGAAGAGACCCGCCAGCTGATCGGGGTGATCAAGAAAGAACCCCAGCTGATGCTGCGGATCATCGGCGCCTCCGAGGAACGCGAGGCCGAGTTCGCCCGGATGATCGCGGCCAGGGAGGGCGTCCCCACGGACCATCCCGTGGTGCGCATGGCCGTGGTCCTGCTGGGCACCATCGCCCGCAAGACCAGCGCCGGCTACTTCTCCGAAGGCAACACGCGCCCGTACAGGAACCTGCTGCTGGAAAACGTTGCCGCTGCCCGCACGCTCTTCTCGCTGCCGTTCGACCCGGCCCAAGCAACCACGTCCCCGACCGACGCTTCCCAGTCCACACCCTCCCAGCCCAAACCCTCCGAGTCCAAATCTTCACAGTCCGACCCTTCCGAAGGAGCGCAATGAGCGCCGCCGTCAGCACCACGCCAGCAGCCGAACCGCTGCTGCTGACCCAGAAACGCATCTGGATCATCTTCTCCGCCCTCATCGCGGGCATGCTTCTCTCCAGCCTGGACCAGACCATCGTGTCCACCGCCATGCCCACCATCGTCGGCAAACTCGGCGGCGTGGAGCACCAGGCCTGGATCACCACGGCCTACCTGCTGGCCACCACCATCGTCATGCCGATCTACGGAAAGTTCGGCGACATCCTGGGGCGCCGGAACCTGTTCCTCGTCGCAATCGGGCTCTTCACTCTCGCCTCCGTCGGCTGCGCCTTCGCCACCGATTTCTGGGGCTTCGTGATCTTCCGCGCCATCCAGGGCCTCGGCGGTGGTGGCCTGATGATCCTGTCCCAGGCCATCATCGCCGACATCGTCCCGGCCAAGGAGCGCGGCAAGTACATGGGCCCGCTGGGCGCCATCTTCGGCCTCTCCGCCGTCGCCGGCCCCCTCCTGGGCGGGTTCTTCGTGGACCACCTGACCTGGGAATGGGCCTTCTACATCAACATCCCGATCGGCATCGCCGCGTTCACCATCGCATGGTTCACCCTCACCCTGCCGAACAAGAAGGCCGAGAAGAAGATCGACATCCTGGGTGTGCTGCTGCTCTCCGCAGCCACCACGTGCCTCATCTTCTTCACCGACTTCGGCGGCAAGAAGGACGAGGGCTGGGATTCGCCGCTGACCTGGGCTTTCGGCGCGGGCATGGTGCTCGCCGCTGCCGCTTTTGTCATGGTGGAGCGCCGGGCAGCGGACCCCATCATTCCGCTGAGCCTGTTCAAGAACCGCATCTTCGTGAACTCCACGGCCATCGGTTTCACCCTGGGCCTGGGCATGTTCGCGGCCATCGCCTTCGTCCCGACCTTCCTGCAGATGTCCTCCGGAACCTCCGCCGCGGAATCCGGGCTGCTGATGCTGCCCATGATGGTGGGCCTCATGGGCATGGCCATCTTCTCCGGCATCCGCATCTCCAAGACCGGCAAGTACAAGATGTTCCCGATCCTCGGGGCCGTCCTGACCATCGCGGCGATGCTGTGGTTGACCACGCTCACGGCCGCCACCCCCATCTGGGTCATCTGCGTACAGCTCTTCGTTTTCGGCGCCGGCCTCGGCTCGATCATGCAGGTGATTGTCCTGGTGGTGCAGAACTCCGTGCCTGCGGACCAGATCGGCACCGCGACCAGCACGAACAACTACTTCCGTGAGGTCGGCGCGTCCCTCGGCGTCGCCGTGTTCGGCTCCATCTTCACCACCCGGCTCTCCGAATCCCTGACCAAGGCCTTCACCGGCGCCGGCGCCTCGGCGGACCAGGCGTCGCAGTCCACCCGGACGCTGGACCCGCAGTCCCTCAGCCTGCTCCCGGCGCCGCTCAAGGACGCGATCGTCAACGCCTACGCGGATTCGCTGGCACCCGTCTTCTGGTACCTGCTGCCGTTCCTGGGCATTGCCCTGATCCTGGCCCTGACCCTCAAGCAGATCCCGCTCTCGGACACGGCCGGGATGGTGGCCCGCGGTGAGGCGGTGGGCGGCGAGGAAGCCGAGCGGCTCGAGGCCGAACGGAGCGCGGCCCGCACAGCGCAGGGTGACGGTTCCGGGCTGACTAACGACGGCGCGCTGGCTAACCAAGGCGGGCCGACTAACGACGACGAGCTCACCCGCTCACGCGGCTGACTTTCGGGACTCCGGACTCAGCCGCCGGCCACTGACGCCAAGGGGCGCCGCAATCTTTGGGGGTTGGGGCGCCCCTGGCTGCGTTCCGGCACAGGGTCAGCTCCGGTAGTGGACCTCACCGGCCGGGTCACTGGCCCGGCGGATCATCTCCAGGTGTCCGGGCATGAGTTCCGGGAAGTCCCCGGGCCGGAACCAGCCGACGTCGAGGGATTCGTCGTCGTTAACGCGGGCCTCTCCCGAAACGAAACGGCAGCGGAACACCAGGGTCAGGAAATGGCACACATCGCCGTTGGGATAGCGGGTGGGACCGACGGCGTCTATCGAGACCAGCCGCTCGGCAACGGCAACCACGCCGGTCTCTTCGAGGACTTCGCGCAGCAGGCCTGGTGCGGGCTCCTCGCCAGGTTCGAGGATTCCCGTAATGAGACCCCATTGCCCGTTGTCGGCCCGCCGGCCAAGCAGCACCCGGCCGTCGTCGTCGAACACCACTCCCCTGACCCCCGGGAGCCAGAGGGTTTCGTGTCCGATCTTCTCGCGCAGTCTCAGGATGAATTCCGGGGTGCCCATGACGCCAGCCTAACCGGCGGGCAGCAGCAGCATCGCGGCCGCGGTGCCGGCCAGCATGAACGGCCCAAACGGAATGGCTGACTGCAGCGTTCCCCGCCGCGCGGCAAGCAAACCGAGGCTCCACAGGCCGCCGAGCATGAAGGCGGCAAAAGTGCCCGCAAAGACGTGCCCCCAGCCCAGGAAGCCCAGGTACATGCCCAGGACGCCCGCAAGCTTCACATCGCCGAAGCCCATCCCCGGCGGATACACCGCGTGCAGGAGGAAATAGAAGAGCCAGAGGGCGGCCCCGCCGGCAAGGACACGCAGGCCCGGAATGCCGAACAGCCCGGCGTCCAGCGATCCGGCATCCGCGGGGCCGAGGGGAAGCAGCTGGCTGGCGGCCGCCCCCAGGAGGAGAACCCCGGCGATCGCATAGGACGGAAACACGATCCGGTCCGGCAGCAGGTGGTGCCGGACATCGATCACGGTGAGCCGTACGGCCATGAGGGCAAAGTAGACGCACGCGGCCAGGGCGAGCCAGAAGGCCAGCGGGTTGGCGGCGCCCAGGGTGCCGAGTCGTTCGATCACCCTCGGATGCTACTGGATATTCGTCCGGCCCGTCGGTCCCCGCGCGTAAACTGTGGATATGGCGGCATGGGACAGCAGGAACGGCCGCGGGCCGCGGGCGCCGCGCGGCCCGTCGGACCAGGCAGCGGCCTTCCGGCACCTGTGCCGGTCCTCGCCCTGGAAGTGGCAGTCGCTGAGGTTCGAGTACGTGGACCGGCCCGTCACGGGCTCCGAAGTCTCCGCACCCGCGGTCCCCGACGACCTCGTCCGGGCCTGGCTGCGCAGGCCCGGCGCGCTACGGCTGGAGACCGCCGGCGGCCTGGTGATCGGCAGCACTACCGGCATCAATGATTCACGCGGCGGCTTCTATGTCAGTTCCACGCGGAAGACCTGGCTCCTGCCGCCGAGCCTGGTCACCCCGGTGTACGACGACGACGGGCTGGTGCGCCGCCGTCCCGAGGCCGCCTACGGCGAGCCGTCGTTCGGGAACGGCCGGTTTGCCGCCGCCCTGGACCCGGTGGAGCTCGCCGGGAACTCCCCTGTCCCGCTGGAGTTCCCTAACGCCAACGCCGTGGAGCTCGGCCCCATCACGGAGGTGGACCACGAGGGCCGGCCGGCCCTGGAAACCACGGTCAGCCCGAACCCGTCGTACCGCCCCGCCGATCCCGCCGCCCCGCTGTGCCGGCCGGGCCGCACCCAGTTGAGGATCGACGCCGGCACCGGCGTCTGCGTTGCCAGCCGCTGGCTGGACGCGCCGGGGGCCGACGACGGGTCGGCCGGCTACGGGCACTGGCTCAGGATCCTGGGCGTGGACGAGTACATGCTCGACGACCTGTTCCTGGCTGAATCCATGAACCTCACGGACGTCCGCCGGCACATCAGCTGGGACGTCCCGGCCGAGTGATTCGGGCACCGAACCGCCGGCCGGACACTCCTGCGTGACTGGCATCTGCGCTCCTGCAGCGCTAGGCTTCCCCGATGACTGAGCGCGTCCCGTATTGGCCCCCTTTCGGCCTCACCCTGACCACGCCGCGCCTCCAGCTGCGGCCCATCCGGGACGAGGACATTCCGGCCGCCGTCGAGGCCGCCCTGAGCGGCGTGCACGAACCAGGCCGGAACCCGTTCAGCAATCCGTGGACCGAATCCCCGCCACGCGAGCTCGGGACCAACATGGCGCAGTGGTATTGGCGGTGCCGCGGAACCATGAGGGCCGAGGACTGGACCCTCCTGCTGGGCATCTGGCACGACGGCGCGTTCATCGGCTGCCAGGACGTCGCGGCCAAGGACTTCGCTGCCCTCAAGACGGTCACCACGGGTTCCTGGCTGCGCCGGAGCGCGCAGGGCCGCGGCCTCGGCCAGGAGATGCGTGCCGCCGTCGCCCTCTACGCCTTCGACTACCTCGGCGCCGATGTCGCCGAATCCGAGGCGGCCGCCTGGAACCAGCAGTCCCTCGGCGTCTCCCGCGCCCTCGGCTACGAGCTCAACGGCGTCTCCCGCGCCTCTTGGGGCGGCACGACCCAGGAAGTCCAAAAGGTCCGCCTCACCCCCGCCACCTTCAAACGCCCCGACTGGAACCTCCAAGTAAAGGGCCACGAAGCCACCGCAAAGTACCTGGGCATCCAGACATAACAGCAACAGTCAGCGGCGGCCCCACGGCGTCCCGCCGTCGCTTGGAAGCCGCGCGGGTTGCCGTGGTCAGGTTCGCCGTGACACGGCCTTTCGCCGTCGCTTAGACACGACGCATGGGACCCGCTACGGTCGCTGGGCGACCTCCGGGGATCCGATGCGACGCGATGCGCTCCTCTACGAAAGACCGTGTCGCGGCTGGTGAGCGTCTCACCTTCGGGGGTGTGGTGTCCCGCTAAGGAGCGCATCGCCGACCAAAGCGAGGCGAAGGTCGCCCAGCGACCGCCTAGACGATATGAAGTGTGATCGGGTCCTGCCGGTCCGGACCGGCCCATTATCGCCGGACGGTCCTGCAGCCCCGGCTTGGGGTGCTCGCTGCCCCCGGATGAAGGGCGGCGCTGCGGGACCTGGACCCCGGCGGTGATGTCCTCTATCCCGGACGGGCAGATTCCGGCAGGAACGGGGGCCGGGGCCTTCTGTTTCACAGCGTCCGTGGGTTGCCATTAGCAGCGCCCGTGGCCTGCGCGGCACTGTCGGGGGTGCAATGGTAGTGCCACATGTGAAGTTGGGAGGTCCCGGCTATGTTCGAGCATACTTTCATCGGTCTGGATGTTCACGCGGTCAACGTCGTTGGCCATGCGCTGAACCCGGACACCGGCGAAATCACACGGCACACGATGACCGCCGATCCGGCCGTGGTGCTGGAGTGGGTCCGCCGGTTTGAGCCGCCGGTCAAGGTCGTCTACGAATCGGGCCCCACAGGCTTTGTCCTGGCCCGCCACCTGCGGGCCGCGGGGATCGGCTGCGTCGTCACGGCGTCCTCGAAACTGCTGCGCGCCCCCGGGGACCGGGTGAAAACCGACCGGCGGGACGCCCGGGTGCTGGCCGAAATGCTCGCGGTCGGCTCGGTCACCGAGGTGCGTATCCCGGACCCTGACGAAGAAGCGCTGCGGGATTTGTCCCGGCTGCGCTCCGGCGCGGCCAAGGACCTCGCACACGCCCGCCAGCACGTGAACGCCATCCTGCTGCGCCACGGCATCCGCTACCCGAAAGACACCCGGTGGACGAAGGAACACCGTCTGTGGCTGCACCGACAGCACTTTGACGAACCCGCCCTCCAGTTCACCTATCAGGCCGATGTCGAACAGGCCGAACTGCTGGCCGCCCACCTGGCACGGATCGACAAGCAGATCACCGCCACGGCCGCCGCGTGCCGCTACACCCCGGTCATTGACGCGCTGATGTGTCTGCGCGGAATCCAGATCACGACCGCGTTCGGCCTCGCCGTGGAGATCGGCGACTGGAACCGGTTCACCGGCTCAACCATCGGCTCCTATCTCGGCCTGGTCCCCAGCGAGCAATCCTCCGGCCAGTCCCGGCACCAAGGCCCGATCACCAAGGCCGGGAACACCTACGCCCGCAAGCTGCTGATCGAGGCCGCCTGGCAGCACCGGCGCCCCTATGCCCGGCCCGGGGAACGGCTGCTGCGCCAGTTAGACCTCGTCGCCCCGGCGACACGCATCCGTGCCCTGGAAGGAAACCACCGGCTGCACCGCAAGTGGGAGCACTTCGATGAGCGCCACAAGATGCCGGTCAAGGCCAACACTGCGATCGCCCGCGAGCTCGCCGGCTGGTGCTGGTCACTCGCCGCACCGCTCCAGCGAGGAGAACGCATGAACGCGGCCTGAACCCATGAACGTGCCACCGGGACGGGGTGGACGTGTGATGGCAGCACCAGGAGCTAACCCGGGAGAGTTCTATGAGCAGACGGCCCGGCCCGTCGACGCTCGATCCTAGACACCGATACGCTCCAGCCGAACAATCGTCATGCGGTAGCCAACCCGCGAATATCAGTCTGACACTGCCGTCGACAACGACCCGCCAACACCCTTCACCACGAACCGGCAGGCACCAAATGAGCGGCCCCCGGAACCAAATCCCAGGAGCCGCCCATCTATGCCTCTTGACAACCAGAACTACATATCAGATCTCGGCCCCTTCCAGCAGCTCCGTCACCAGCGCCGCAATCGGCGAGCGCTCCGAGCGGGTGAGGGTGACGTGGCCGAACAGCGGGTGTCCCTTGAGCGTTTCGACCACGGCCGCCACGCCGTCGTGCCGTCCGACCCGCAGGTTGTCGCGCTGGGCGACGTCGTGCGTGAGAACGATCTTCGAGTTCTGCCCGATCCGGCTCATTACGGTCAGGAGCACGTTCTTCTCCAAGGACTGCGCCTCGTCGACGATCACGAACGCGTCATGCAGGGACCGTCCGCGGATGTGGGTCAGCGGCATGACCTCAAGCATTCCCCGGTCCATCACTTCCTCCACGACCTCCTGGCTGACCAGCGCGCCCAGGGTGTCAAAGACTGCCTGCGCCCAGGGGTTCATCTTTTCGGCTTCGGAGCCGGGCAGGTAGCCGAGTTCCTGGCCGCCCACGGCGTAGAGCGGCCTGAAGACGATCACCTTGCGGTGCTCCCGGCGTTCCAGGACGGCTTCGAGCCCGGCGCACAGGGCCAGTGCGGACTTGCCGGTGCCGGCGCGGCCGCCGAGGGACACGATGCCGACCGACGGGTCCATCAGGAGGTCGATCGCGAGCCGCTGCTCGGCCGAGCGGCCGTGGAGCCCGAAGACCTCCCGGTCGCCCTTGACCAGGCGCACCTGCTTGTCCGCCCCGACCCGGCCCAGGGCCGAGCCGCGGCCGGAGAGCAGGACCAGCCCGGTGTTGGTGGGCATCTCGGCGGCGGCAGGAATGAATACCGGCTCGTGTCCGTAGAGGGTCGCCACCTCGTCCTCGCCCGCGTCGAGCTCGGCGACGCCGGTCCAGCCGGAGTCCTTGACGAGCTCGTTGCGGTATTCGTCGGCCATCAGCCCCATGGCGGAGGCTTTGACGCGCATCGGCAGGTCCTTGGACACCACCGTGACGTCGCGGCCCTCGTTGGCCAGGTTTTTGGCCACCGCGAGGATGCGGCTGTCGTTGTCCGCCCCGCGGAAGCCCGCGGGCAGCACCTCAGCGGAGATGTGGTTCAGCTCCACCATCAGCGTGCCGCCGTCGCGGCCGAGCGGGATGGGACGGTCCAGACCGCCGTGTTCCAACCGCAGGTCATCGAGCAGCCGGAGCGCCTTCCGCGCGAAGTAGCCCAGTTCGGGGTCGTGACGCTTGCCTTCGAGCTCGGTGATGACGACGATCGGCAGGATGACCTCGTGCTCGGCGAAACGCAGGAGGGCCCGCGGATCGGAGAGCAGCACGGAGGTATCGATCACGAAACTGCGGGCCGTGCCCCGGATTCCTGTTCCTTCCCCGGAAACAGCAAGACCGGCCGCAGCGGATGTCGCTGCACCGGTCTTTGAGGTGGCTCGCTCGGCGCGAGAGGTAGCTTTCTGTCCCTGGTCGGAAATGACGTCGGGCAGTTGCTCAGAAATAGCCACATCGACTCCAGCCCCGGGGCGATGCCCGGATTTGTTATTGGTGAGGCGGCTTGGCCTGGAGGCCGGACGCGGCCTCCCATACACCCGGTGCGAAAATCCGCTCCATGTACTGGCCTCCCCGATCGGCCGGCGAATTGCCCGCCGATGGGATTAACGTACGTCTCCGGGGGCGGGTTTGTCCGACTATTTTTCGGCGATTCTTCTGGCCGCCTCATGAACTCCGTGTGAACGGCTCAGGCGCCGAAGCGGCGCTGCCTGCCGGCGTAATCGCGCAGGGCGCGCAGGAAGTCCACCTTGCGGAACGCCGGCCACAGAGCCTCGCAGAAGTAGAACTCACTGTACGCGCTTTGCCACATCAGGAAGCCGGAAAGCCGCTGCTCACCGGAGGTCCGGATCACGAGGTCCGGGTCCGGCTGGCCCCTGGTGTAGAGGAACCGTGAGATGTCATCCACGGTGAGGTCATCGGCCAGTTGTCCGATGTCCGCGCCCCGGGCGACGGCGTCGTGCAGCAGTTCCCGGACGGCATCGACAATTTCCCGCCGTCCGCCATAGCCGACGGCGACGTTGACGTGCAGCCGTTGGTGCGCAGGGGTGCGGGCCGTCAGGTTGGTCAGCCGCTCGGCGAGGTAGTCCGGCAGCAGTTCGGGGGCGCCCATGGCGTGCACCGAGATGTCCGCGTCCTCGTCCAGCCGGTCCAGGGTATTGGCGATGATGCCCATCAGGAGGTCCAGTTCCTCGCCGGAGCGGTTCATGTTGTCCGTGGAGAGCATGTACAAGGTGACCACCTTGACGCCGAGTTCCTGGCACCAGCCGAGAAACTCGTGGATCTTGTCCGCGCCGGCCTGGTGTCCCTGGCTTGTGGGGGCATTGAACTGGCGGGCCCAGCGCCGGTTGCCGTCAACCATGACGCCGATGTGCTGTGGGATCCGGTCAGGGTCCAGGGAGCGCTGCAGTTTGCGCTCGTAAAAGCCGTAGAGGAACCCGGGCATTTCCATCCGGAGATTCACCTGGCTTCCTTGAGGTACTTGTTCAGTGCACATCCTAGGCTACCTGCCGGAGCCCGCCGCCGCGCGCAGGACCGTCATGGGACCGTCGCAGGCCCACGCTCAGCCACTTGTTACTCACCGGTAACTTACTAACCCGTAGGTTATTATGGCGGGATGGAAAGCAGCAGTCTGGAGCCCCGGCCGGAGCATCCGGAGAAAAAGGAGACCCCGGTGGACGATGCCGCCGTCCGGCTGGCCGAGCTGTTGATGATCAAGCCCAAGTGGCGGGGCTGGATCCACACCGTGACGGCTCCTCTGGCGTTGGCCGCCGCGCTGGTGCTGGTCATCCTGGCCCCGCCGGACCTGAAGATCGCCTGCGCCGTCTATGCCGTCACCGGGGTCCTGCTGTTCGGCGTCAGCGCCATCTATCACCGCGGGAACTGGTCCCCGCGCGTCAAGATCGTCCTGAAGCGGCTGGATCATACGAACATCATGCTGGTGATCGCCGGAAGCTACACGCCGCTCGCCTGGGCGCTGCTGGACCGGCAGAAGGCCGAGCTGCTGCTGTGGGTCATCTGGTCCGGCGCCATCCTCGGCGTCCTCTTTCGCGTGCTGTGGACCAACGCCCCGCGGTGGCTCTACGTGCCGATCTACATCGCGCTGGGCTGCGGCGCCCTGTTCTACCTCCCGGACTTTTTCGCAGCCAATGCCGCATCCGCCGTGCTGATCTGCGTTGGCGGCGCCCTGTACATTACCGGGGCCGTTTTCTACGCCCTGAAAAAGCCGAATTTCAGTTACGAGCACTTCGGCTTCCACGAGTTGTTCCACGCCCTCACCGTGTTCGCCTTCGCCGCGCACTACATCGCCATCGCGATCGCGGTCCTGAGCTGACCCTTCCGGGCAGAGGGCTGCCTGTGCGCGCGGATTCTCCCCACCTTTAGGACGCCGACGCCGGGGACTCACCGGCTATTCGGCCCGACGCGCCGGGCGCCGACTTCAAAGGTGGGGAACTTCCGCCGTCGCGGGCCGCCGGCTTAGGCGGGTCGCCCCGCCGCGATGAGCTCGGGCAGCTCCCGCATGTCCGAAAAGACTGTGGTCCCGGGCCCGGCCAGCCGCGCGGCCGGGGTGACGCCGCCGGCATAGGCGAAGACGTGCATCCCGGCCGCCCGGGCGGCCTGGACGCCGAAGGCGCTGTCCTCGACGACGGCGCACCGTTCCGGGGAGGCCTTGAGGCACTCTGCGGCATGGAGGAACAAATCCGGTGCCGGTTTGCCGTGGGCCACCTCCGTGGCGCTGAAGATGCGGTCCTGGAAGCGGTGCAACAGCCCGGTCTTGCCCAAGGTCCGGCGCATCTTGTCGTGGCTGCCGCTGGAGGCGACACAGTGCGGCAGGCGCAGCCGGTCCAGGGCCTCCTCGATGCCGTCGACCGCTTCGAGGTCGCGTTCAAACGCCTCCTGGTACCAGCGCCCGTAGTCCCGGTCCCAGCCGTCGGCCAGCCGGATATCCAGCTGCTGCTCGACGGTGGCAACAAAGTGCGCCTCGGACTTCCCAACGAACCGTTCAACGATTTCATCGAGTTCCAGCTCCCAGCCAAGATCTGCCAGCACCCGCTGGTCCACCCGGACGGAGATCACCTCGGAATCCACCAGGACGCCGTCGCAATCGAAGACCACCAGCTCAAAGCCGTCTTGGGAAATCATGGAGCCATCCTAGCCAGGCGCTCGCGCACCCCCTGGATGGAAGCCACAGGAGTGTCGCAGACCATGCCGCGGCACAAGAACACCTGCGGGGCGCCGTCCGGAGCGGCGCCGCGGCCGCGCAACAGCGGCACGGGCCGGGTGGCGCCGGCGTCCTGGACCGCCACTACCAGCCCCGGACTGGCCGAGAGCAGCAGCTCGTGGTGGAGCGCCGCCCGTTCCGGCGTGTCCGGTCCGGCGACGGCGGCCTCGACCGGCCCGGCGAGCGCGGCCTGTGCGGTTGCGAGCAGCCAGCCGGCCAGGCGCGGCGCCTGGACCGCGAGCGGAGGCAGCAGTCCGAGGATGTTGGCCGCCAGGGTGCGGTGTTCCGAGGAGCCGGACAGGGCCGCATGGGTCACCAGGGCCCCGGCCAGGGCGGCGGCTCCGCTGGGCATCGCGTTATCGAACGGATCCAGCCCGTTCCGGCCGCCCTGGGCAGCGGTGACCTGCGCCGACTCCCCCGCGGCGTCCTTCAGTCCGCCGTCGGCGGCAAACCGCTCGCATGCCGCGTCGAGCATGTCCCCGGCCAGGTCGTACCAGCGGGTGCGCCCGGTAACCCCGTAGAGCGAGAACAGCCCCTCAGCGCAAAATGCGTAGTCCTCCAGCAGGCCCCCGATTCCGCGCGGTACCCCGCCGTGGGACACTCGGGTGAGCCGGCCGGGGCCGTCCCCGGCGGGCCGCCAGTGCACGCGCTCCAGATAGGTGGCGATCCTTTCCGCGGCGTCCACCAGCTCCGGCCGGTCCAGGACGGCCCCGGCGTCGGCGAGCGCCGCGACGGCCAGTCCGTTCCAGCCGGCCACCACCTTGTCATCCCGGCCGGGCTGCGGCCGTCCGTTGCGGGCCTCTGCCAGCAGGGGCCTGACCCGCCGCCACAGTTCGGCGTCCGCGCCGGTGATCTCCCGGCCCGGATGCAGCGGCGAGCCGTCGGCGGTCACCGTCCCCCGTGGCTGCACTTTCATCAGGGCCGCCACGGCGGGCCCGTCCGCCGGGCCCAGAAGCGCCTCGAGTCCGGCGGGCGTCCACAGATAGGTGGCGCCTTCGGCGTGCACGCCAGCGACGAGGGTATCGGCGTCCAGCGACGACGCCAGGGCTCCGGCAGCGAGTCCGAGGCGGGCCAGGAGCCAGTCGGCGGTGCGGCCGGCGACGTCCGCGGCCTCCGCGGCCGGGTACCCGGGGGTGCCGCCCAGCCGGACCCAGTGGGCGTAGACGCGCAGCAGCTGGGCGTTGTCGTAGAGCATTTTCTCGAAATGCGGAACGGACCAGTCCCGGGTCACCGAATAGCGCGCGAAGCCGCCGTCGAGCTGGTCGAACAACGCCGATCGGGACATTGCTGCCAGGGTGCGGCCCGCCAGGTCCCGCGCCGCGGCGGCGGTGTCCGGGCCGCCAGCCCGAGAATCCGCGGCATGGGTGTCCGCTGCCTTCGGCGGTCCGGCCGCGTGCCGGATCAGGAATTCGAGCACTGCCGGGGGCGGGAACTTCGGCGCGCCGCCGAAGCCGCCGTGCGTCTGGTCTTCGGAGCGGACCAGGGCGGCCACGGCTTCGTCCAGGAGGGCCCCGTCCAGGGGTCCGGGTGGCCCGTCGAGCCGGATCGCGGCGGCCGGCTGGGACGCGGCGATGCCGCCCGCGAGGGTAGCGGCGTTGGCCTCGACGGCGCCGCGGCGCTCCACCCAGGCCTCATTCACGGCTTCGAGGACCTGCAGGAAGGAGGGACGGCCCGGCATGGGACGGGGCGGGAAGTACGTGCCTGCGTGGAACGCCCGGCCGTCGGGCAGGAGAAAGACCGACATCGGCCAGCCGCCCTCGCCGCTGATGGCCTGGGTCGCGGCCATGTAGACGGCGTCGACGTCGGGGCGTTCTTCCCGGTCCACCTTGATGGAGACGAAGTGGGCGTTCAGGTAATCAGCGGTGCCGTGGTCCTCGAAGGATTCCCGGGCCATGACGTGGCACCAGTGACAGGCCGCATAGCCGATGGAAAGGAACACCGGCACGTCCCGGGCGGCCGCAGCGGCGAAGGCCCGGTCGCCGAACGGCTGCCAGTGCACGGGGTTGGAGGCGTGCTGGCGCAGGTAGGCGGAGGGTTCCGCCGCCAGGGCATTCGAGGCGCCTGGCAGCGGACCGGGGGAACCGCTGTCAGCGGTTGCCGGATCCCGCATCGCCGTTGACTTCCGGCCGGGAAACCCTGCCGTCGGCCGGGAACCCGGTGCCGTGGGCGCCGGAGGACCCTGCCTCCGCAGCCTCGCCGGCGGCGTCCGACCGCTCGGCCTCCACCTGGGCACGGTAACGGACCCGGCGGATGCGCCGCACCATGTCCACGATCAGCACGGCGGTCAGCACCACGATGAAGGCTGTCAGCAGGAAGCCCAGAAAACCCGGCGTAACCTGGTCCGGGGACAGGCCCGGGCGCAGCGACGGCGTGGGGGTCGGCGCCGGGGCTGTTGCCAGAGCGATGAGCAAGGAGTGCACGGTGAAAACCTTCTGTGGAAACTGGTGTCTTATCTGCGGCCCCTTGTTCCACGGTGTCTTTTCTACACCAGATAGAAGAGGCCTTTCCCGTCTATCTTAGCCCGGCAAACAGGTCCGTTTCGGGCAGGTCCACCGGGATCCTGGACTCGATCAGGGAGTAGTCTTCCCAGGGCCAGACCTTGCGCTGCATGGCCGGGGATACCGCGAAGAAGAATCCCTCCGGGTCTACCTGGGTCCGGTGCGAGCGCAGCGCCGCGTCGCGGGCCTCGAAGAAATCCCCGCACTGGATTTGGGTGGTAGTGGGGTGCGTCGGCGGCGGCGGGGTGTGCCCTTCGGCGTCCGCTTCCAGCCAGGCGGCCAGCCGTTCGGCGTACGGGGACTGCAGTCCGGCCTCTTCCAGCGCGAAGTGCAGCGCGCGGAACCGGTCCGGGCTGAAAGCACGGTCGTAGTAGAGCTTGCTGGGCGCCCAGGGCTCCCCGATGCCCGGGTACCGTGTGGGATCACCGGCCGCCGCGAAGGCCTCGACGGCCACCCGGTGCGCCATGATGTGGTCCGGGTGCGGATAGCCGCCGTTCTCGTCGTAGCTGACGATCACGTGGGGCTTGAAGTCCCGGACCAGCCGGACCAGCGGCGCGGCCGCCCGTTCCAGCGGCAGCAGGGCAAAGCATCCTGTCGGCAATGGCGGCAGCGGGTCGCCTTCCGGCAGCCCGGAATCGACGAACCCGAGCCAGCGCTGCCGGACGCCGAGGACCTTCGCTGCGGCGTCCATCTCGAGCCGGCGCGCGCCGGCCATGTCCCGCTTGGGGTGCGGCTGCCCCTCCATCGCGGGGTTCTGGATGTCGCCGCGCGAGCCATCGGTGCATGTGGCCACCAGGACGTCCACGCCGGAGGCGGCGTACATGGCCATGGTGGCGGCGCCCTTGCTCGATTCGTCGTCGGGATGAGCATGGACCGCCAGCAGGCGAAGCGGTGCTGACGGGCTGGGGGATGCTGTCATCGTGGGACGGCTCCTCTTTCTGCTGTGTTCTGCTCTGTTCGGGCGGATCTTCTGGGCGGGCTGCTGTCCTGGCGGACGGCCTGGGCGGTGCTGTCAGACGGCCGTCCGGTGCGGCTTGGATGGCCCGGCCAGCCGCCGCGGAAACATCCCCGTCCGAACCACACTAAACTGGATGGGTGACTTCCGAGGACCAGCCTGCCGCGTCGGCACCTACCAGCCTAGCCAATCGTTACGGCGGCCAAAAGCGCGCGCTGACCCGCACAGGCAAACGCAACATCCTGTTCGCCGCCCTCGCCGTCGGCATCGCCCTCCTGGCCTGGGCATCGACGTCGGCAGCCACGTCCAGCGTCAGTTTCAAGGACATCGGTTACAACACCCGCGACGCCACCCTGACGGAAATCGACTTTCAGGTCACCAAGGACCCCGCAGCGGACGCGAAATGCGCCGTCAAGGCCATGGATTCGAAGTTCGCGATAGTCGGCTGGAAGGTCGTGGACATCCCGGCCAACGGGACCGACGCCGGCACGGACGGTGGGCACACCACCGGTCACAGCACCCAGCTTCGCACGGAATCCCAGGCGGTCTCCGCCGTCGTGGACAGCTGCTGGATTCCGGACGCCGGAAAGTAGCCGCGGCACCCGCCGGACTCGGCGCCCGCCACGGAACTCGAACACGGAGTTCGAACACGGAGCTCAAACACAGAGCTCAAACACAGGGCTCAAACAAGAAGCCCAAACAAGGTGTCCGGGGAGGGACATCCCTGGCCCCGGAGCCTTATGCTGGTGCCAGCGACTCGTCGGTTTTTGAGGGCAGGGCCGTGTCCGGAGCGGTATCGGGCGACCCTGCTGCACGCGTCAAAGGAAAGCGGGATGCGCATGACCCCCGGAAAGCCGAATGCAACCACCGCACGGGGCGCTGCCGGCCTGTTGATGCTGGCGGTGGCCCTGGTCCTGGCAGTTTCGGGCTGCCAGCCGGGGTCAGCCGCGGGCAGCCAGCCGCCGGCGGGTGGCGCCCGCGCGGACCGCCCGGGGCATGTGTTTGTGATCAATCTCGAGAATGAAGGATTCGACGCGGCCTGGGGCGCTGGCTCGGACGCTCCCTACCTCGCCGAGACGCTTCGCGCCAAGGGCGTCCTGCTGTCCAAGTACTACGCAATCGCCCACCACTCCGCACCCAATTACATCGCCCAGATCTCGGGGCAGGGCTCCAACCCTATGACCCGGAACGACTGCGGCACGTATGTCCCGTTCGTGCCGGAGGGCACCACCGGGCCGGGCCAGGTGAAAGGGACCGGCTGCGTCTATCCCGCGTCCGTGCAGACCGTCGCGGGGCAGCTCAGCGCGGCCGGTAAGACGTGGAAGGGCTACATGGAAGGCATGCAGAGTCCCTGCCGGCACCCGGCAGCCGGGGCCGAGGACGGCAACCAGGACGCCTCACCGGGTGATCAGTACGCGACCCGGCACAATCCCTTTGTGTACTTCGCGTCGATTACGTCCTCTCCGGATTGTCAGAAGAACGTGGTGGACTTCACCGAATTTGCCGGCGATCTCAAGTCGGTAGCGACCACCCCGAACCTTTCCTACATCAGCCCCAACTTATGCAATGACGGGCACGACAGCCCCTGCGCGGACGGCAGGGAGGGAGGCCTGGTCAGCTCCGACGTCTGGCTGCAGAAACATATACCCGCCATTCTGGACTCGCCCGCCTATCAGCAGGACGGGATGCTGGTCATTACCTTTGACGAAGCCGACGGCGCCAAGCAAGGCCCCAAGGGCGTTCCCGGCGGAACGGCCGGGGGCCGCGTGGGTGCCCTGGTGCTCTCCCCCCTCGTCCGGGGCGGCACAACGTCGGACAAGATCTACAGCCACTACAGCCTCCTGGCCACGATCGAAGACATTTTCGCGCTGCCACGTCTCGGATATGCCGGGGCGCCCGGAGTCGACAGTTTTGGCCCCGACGTCTTCAACTCGCGGCCGTGACCAGCCTCAACCGACCGGTGCATGGCTGCACCGGTCCGCACGGGGACGGCAACACGGTGTGACCCACGCCGCAGCGCTCTTTGGTTTATCCACAGCATTGACTACAATGGATCAATACCTTTCCCCCGCTGAGCTGGTTACTGCGTCATAAAAGTGGCCACCGTGGCGGGGTCTTTGCTTGTATGACCACCCAAAGGAGAAGTCCGTGTCTACCACCAACAGCGCAACTGCGGCTTGGCTTACCCAGGAAGCTTTTGACCGCCTGAAGGCAGAGCTGGACCACCTTTCCGGCCCGGGCCGGGCAGAAATCGTCCAGAAGATCGAAGCCGCGCGCCAGGAGGGTGACCTCAAGGAGAACGGCGGCTACCACGCAGCCAAGGAGGAGCAGGGCAAGATCGAGGCCCGCATCCGCCAGCTCACCGCCCTTCTGCGGGACGCCCACGTCGGCGAGGCACCGGCCGATGACGGCATCGTGGAGCCCGGCATGATCGTCGTAGCCAAGATCGCAGGCGATGAGGAAACCTTCCTGCTCGGCTCCCGCGAGATCGCCGGCGACGCGGACCTTGATGTCTTCAGCGAGAAGTCCCCCCTCGGCGCGGCCATCGTCGGCCACAAGGCGGGCGACAAGCTCAGCTACACCGCCCCGAACGGCAAGGACATCACGGTGGAGATCAAATCCGCCAAGCCGTACGCCGGCTGACACCGCGGCATCGCTTCGGCTTGTCGCACCGCTTCTGTTTCGAGACGGAACGCTCCTGACGGAACGCTCCTGACGAAACACGCTTGGCGAACACCGACGCCGGTCTCCCCTTCGCGGGGAGGCCGGCGTCGTTTTATGCCTGGTTGGCGGTCAGGAGCGGGTGCCTCAACGTCCGGCGGGCAGCGCCCGCAGGCGCCGGGTGCTGAGCAGCAGCGCCGCTGCGACGCCGCCGATCGCCCCGCCCAGGTGGGCCTGCCACGAGACAAAACTTGCCACGGTGGGCAGCACCCCGAAGAGGATGCCGCCGTAGACCAGGAACAGCACCACGGAAAGAGCGATCTGCCACCAGTTGCGGTTGAAGAAGCCGCGGACCAGCAGGAACGAGAAGAGCCCGAACACCAGCCCGGACGCACCCACCGTGATGCTGGCGCCGCCGATAAGCCACACCACCATCCCGGAGGCCAGCCAGCTCGCGGCCAGGGCCGTGATGAAGACCCGACGCCCGGACAGGAACACGAGGAACCCGAAGATGATCAGCGGGAGCGTGTTGGACATCAGGTGGGCGAGGCTGGCGTGCAGGAGCGGGAACGTCAGGATGTCCAGGATCCCGTCCAGGCTCCGCGGCCGCAGCCCGAACGTGCGGTTCAGCGAATGGAACAGGGCGGTGTTGAGGATCTCGATCAGGTACAGCAGCCCCACGAAGGAGCCCACCACCAGCAGGCCCGTGCGCGCCCGCGCCCCGGGGGTGTCCCCCGCTCCCGGGCCTCCGTCCGGCGGCGTCTGCGTCACCACCGCCCCTAGTGCACCACGATCGGCTGGAATCCCTCGGCCCGGAGCGCCGCGAGGACCTGGCTGCAGTGCTCGTGGCCCTTGGTTTCCAGGTTGACGGTGATGGAGACGTCACCCATGCTGATGGAGCCGCCCACCCGGGTGTGGTCCAGTCCGGTGACGTTGGCGTCGTTTTCGGCGATGATGCGGGCAATCGTGGCCAGCGAGCCCGGACGGTCATCGAGCATCATCCGCACGGTCATGTAGCGGCCTGCGGCGGAGAGGCCGCGCTGGATGACCTTGAGCATCAGCATGGGGTCGATGTTGCCGCCGGAAAGAACCACCGCAACGGTTCCGGCATTCTCGATCTTGCCTTCCATGAGTGCCGCGACGCCGACGGCACCGGCGGGTTCAACCACCATCTTGGCGCGCTCCAGCAGGAAGATCAGCGCCCGGGCCAGGGCGTCTTCGCTGACGGTGACGACGTCGTCGACAAGTTCGCGGATGATGCTGAACGGCAGCTGGCCGGGCCGGCCGACGGCGATGCCGTCCGCCATGGTGGAGACCTTCTTGAGCGGGACGAGGGCGTCCGCGGCGAGCGAGGGAGGGTAGGCGGCGGCGTTCTCGGCCTGGACGCCGATGATGCGGATCTCCCGGCCGAGTTCTTTGGCCCGCGCCTTCACGGCGACGGCAACGCCGGCGAGGAGGCCGCCTCCGCCGACGCCCATGAGGATCGTGTCGACGTCGGGAACCTGCTCGAGGATTTCCAGGCCCACCGTGCCCTGGCCGGCCACGACATCCACGTCGTCGAAGGGGTGGACAAAGACGGCGCCGCTTTCGTCCGCGTAGCGCTTGGCTTCGGCCAGCGCCTCGTCCACGTTGTGGCCGTGCAGTACCACCTCGGCGCCGTGGCTGCGGGTGGCGGCGAGCTTGGGCAGAGCCACGCCTAACGGCATGTAAATCCGGGCCTTGATGCCGAGGCTCTTGGCTGCGACAGCCACGCCCTGGGCGTGGTTTCCGGCGGAGGCCGCCACCACGCCGCGCTTCTTTTCGGCATCCGAGAGCTTGGCCATGCGGACATAGGCGCCGCGGACCTTGAAGGAGCCGGCGCGCTGCAGGTTTTCGCATTTGAGGAAGACCTCGCCGCCCACCATGCTCCCGAGGGCCCGCGATGATTCCACGGGCGTCCGCGTAATAATCCCGTCGAGCAGCTTTTGCGCCTCCAGGACATCGTCCAGCGTGACGGGCAGGCTCTCAAGGGTATTCACGAACTGTTCTCCTTCTTCGAATCAGGCGTCGGTGCCCCGTCCGGCATCGCTGCCCGGAGCACCGCTGGTGGGTGCGGCGCCCTCGCGGCCGGGTGTTCGGCCCGGCAGGTGGACGTCTGTGGAGGTGGTGTTTGCGCCGGATTCGGGGGCGGGACCGCCCTCTGGTCCGGCGGTTGCCAGCACTTCATCATGTTCCCACGTTCTGCCCGCAATGTAGCGAATCGACGAGTTTGCTACGGCCAGAATCGGAACGGAGAAGAGTGCGCCCGGGATCCCGGCGAGGTAGGAGCCCGCCGCGACGGACAGGATCACGGCCACGGGGTGGAGAGACACCGCCTTGCCCATGACCAGCGGCTGCAGGATGTGGCTTTCGAGCTGCTGCACCAGCAGCACGACGCCCAGCATGATGAGCGCGTTGACAGGGCCGTTGGCCACGAGTGCCAGCAGCACCGCGATGGCCCCGGTGACCAGGGCGCCGACCACCGGGATGAAGGAGCCGAGGAACACGAGCACGCCCAGGGGCAGCGCGAGCGGGACGCCAAGGATCGCGGCGCCGACGCCGATTCCCACGGCGTCCACGAAGGCGACGAACATTTGGATGCGCACGTAACTGACCATGGAGGTCCAGCCGCGGCGGCCGGCACCATCCGTGGCACGGCGCGCCTTGCGGGGCATCAGGCCGACCAGGAAGGACCAGATCCGCTCTCCTTCCAGCAGGAAGAAGATCAGCACGAACAACGCCAGCACCAGCCCGGCGGCGAAGTGCCCGGCCGTGCTCCCGAACGTCAGGGCCCCGCTGAGGATGCTGCTGCTGTTGTTCTGCAGCGCGGCGGTGCCGTCCTCGATGTACTTGTCGATCTGCGCGGCCGTCAGGTGCAGCGGGCCCTCGGACAGCCAGGTCTGGACCTGCTGCAGGCCCGTGTGCGCTTGCGACCACAGCTCGCCGAAGCCCTGCGTGAGCTGGCGGCCCACCAGGGTCAGGGCGCCGATAATGATGCCAATGAAGCCCAGCACAGTGATCGCGACGGCGAGGCCCTTGGGCACGCTGCGCTTGGCCAGCCAGCGCACCGCCGGGCTGAGGAGCCCGGACAGGAGTGCGGCCACCATCACCGGGATGATGAGGAAGCTGACATGGCTCAGCAGCCAGATCAGGCCCCCGAGCACGAGCAGGATGAGTCCGGTGCGCCACGCCCAGGCGGCGGCGATCCGCACACCGTACGGAATGTCCTGGTCAATCTCGCGGTCGGTGAGAACCCGGGCCCGGGCACGGAATCCTGGCCCGGCCGCGGAAACGGCGGGGGCTGTGGCGGGTGCGGCGTCCTCGGCTGGCGTCATAGCCCCATGATTCCCCAGCGGCCGGCTAATAGGAAACCAGCCACCCGCACCCAGCAACCGGCTCCGGCCAGCGCGCCCGGCCGGGCCGGGTCAGGCCGGCCGGGTCAGGCCGCCGTGACCGCGAGCGAGGAGGCGATGCCCCAGGTCATGGAGAACTGCTCCCCCGGCGCGAGCCAGCGCAGTCCCTCGCCGCTGTTGAACGCATTGGCCGGCCCGGTCATCGGCTCGATCGCGACAGCCTTCGCCCGGCCCGGGAACTCGGTGGTCACGAAGACATGGACGTAGCCGCAGCTCTCGTCCTGCCAGAGGCTGACGGTCCGCCCGTCCGGTGACCGCAGCGTGTGCCGGGCCACGCCGCCGTCGAACTTTAGGTCCGTATAGGCCGAATCAAGATTCAAGGTCCCCACCAGCCGGCCCCCGCGGAGATCGAAATCGCCGCCGACCGGTTCGGTACCGCGCGGAATGAGCCGGTCGTCGGCGACAAGCCGGGTCCGGGCGTCCACGCTCACCGTGAGCTCCTCGCTGGGCACGTCACCGAGCCGCAGGTACGGGTGCGCGCCGAGCACGAACGGCGCCGGCTCTTGGGCGTCGTTGATCAGGGTCTGGCGCACCACCAGCCCCAGGTCCTCGGCGAGTTCGTACCGGACCCGGTGCCGCAGCAGGAACGGGTAGCCGTGCTGCGGAAATACGGCCGCCTCCAGGGTGACGGAGTATTCGTCCTCGTCCACGAGTTCGTAGGAAGAGTTCCGCAGCAGCCCGTGGCTGGCGTTGTTGCGGGAGACCTCGGTGATGTCGAGCTGGAGCTTCTTGCCATTGAGGTACCAGACGCCGTCTTCCACCCGGTTGGCCCAGGGCGCCAAGGTGATCCCGGTGGCGCCGGGCGGGATGTCAGCGTCACCATAGCTCTCCGTCAGGGCCGTGCCGCCGCGGCTGTAGAGCCGCAGGCCGGCGGCGAGTTCGGTCACGACGGCCAGGGCATCCCCGCGCCGCAGCTCGTACTGCCGCCCCGAGGCGTAGCGCCGCATGCTGTCGTCAGGGCCGGCTGCAGAAGGTGTGGCTGTGAGATCCATGGTGACCACGGTACAGCCCGCACCACACAAACAACCCCGCGAAGCCGTATACCTTGGACCCATGACTTCCAGCAGCGCAGGTGGCAACCCATGATCCCGTCCCTGGACGCCGGCCGGCTCGCGGAGCGGTTTGGGGCCGTTTTCGGCGCCCGGCCCGACGGCGTGTGGCGGGCCCCGGGGCGCGTCAACCTCATTGGCGAGCACACCGACTACAACGAGGGCTTCGTCCTGCCGTTCGCCATCGACCGGGCGGCCCGGGTGGCCATCAGGGTCCGGCCCGATTCGACCGTGCGGATGCTTTCCACGTTCGGGAACCAGGGGCTGACGACGGCGGACACCGGCTCGCTGGCCCGCGCTGGCGCCCGGGGCTGGACGAAGTACCCGCTCGGCGTCATCTGGGCGCTGCAGCAGCAGGACCTCCCGGTTCCCGGGGTGGACCTGCTGCTGGATTCCGATGTCCCGCGCGGCGCCGGCCTGTCCTCCTCGCACGCCATCGAATGCGCCGTGATTTTGGCACTCAACGAGCTCACGGGCGCCGGCCTGTCCGCCCAGGACATGGTGCTGGCCACCCAGCGGGCGGAAAACGACTTCGTCGGCGCGCCCACCGGGATCATGGACCAGTCCGCCTCGCTCCGCGGCACGGCCGGCCATGCCGTCTTCCTCGACTGCCGGGACCAGAGCGTCCGCCACGTGCCTTTCGACACCGGCGCCGCAGGCCTGGTGCTCCTGGTCATCGACACCAAGGTCTCGCATTCCCACGCCGACGGCGCATATGCCGCGAGGCGGGAATCGTGCGAACTCGCCGCCGACGTGCTCGGCGTGCCTGCCCTGCGCGACGTCGGGCTGGAGGACCTCGAGGAGGCCAGTGGGCTCCTCGACGCGGAGACGTTCCGGCGCGTCCGCCACGTGGTCACCGAGAACAGCCGGGTGCTGCAGACCGTGGAGCTGCTGGACACCCTGGGCCCGGCCGCCATCGGCCCCCTGTTGGACGCCTCCCACGCCTCGATGCGGGACGACTTCGAGATTTCCTGCGCCGAGCTGGACCTTGCCGTTGACTCGGCGCGGTCGGCTGGCGCGATCGGCGCCCGGATGACCGGCGGCGGCTTTGGCGGCTCAGCGATCGCCCTGGCGCCGGCGGGGTCGGCGGAGCAGGTGCGGTCCGCCGTCGAACGGTCTTTCGCGCGGGCCGGGTTCGCCGCGCCGGAGATCTTCAGTGTGCGCCCGGCGGCGGGGGCCATGCGGTTGGCATAGCCAGGGCGCCACCGGGGCGCAGGGCAGAAGCAGCCGTCGTCTCCACCGCCGGGAACTACCGGAAAAGGCAGGAGCCCCGCCGGTTGGCGGGGCTCCTCTAAGCCAGGCATGCAGGTGCGGCCCTGTCAGTCCTCGCCGCGGAGGATGGCCAGCAGGCGGATGATCTCGACGTAGAGCCACACGAGCGTGACGGTGAGGCCGAACGCCGCGGTCCAGGAGAACCGCTGCGGGGCTCCGGCGCTGATGGCCGCCTCGATGGACGTGAAGTCCATGATGAGCGAGAAGGCGGCCAGGCCGATCGCCAGCACGCCGATGAAGACGCCGAGCGGGATGCCGAAGATGTGCACGCTGGTGCTCAGGCCGAACGGTGTTGTCACGGCCCCGGTCCACATCATGACGAGGTTGACGAGCGCGAACACGGCATAGCCGATCAGGGCGACCATGAAGAACCGCATGACCTTGGGCGTGGCCCGGACCTTGCCGCTCTTGAACAGGACCAGCGTGACGGCGAAGACGGACAGGGTCCCGACGACGGCCTGGATGCCGACCCCGGGGAACAGGTTGTCGAGGATCCGGGTCAGGCCGCCGAGGAAGAACCCTTCAAGCAGCGCGTAGGCCAGGATGAGCGCCGGGGACGGCTGCTTCTTGAACGTGTTGACCATGGCGAGGGCAAAGCCGCCCAGCGCTCCGAGGATCATCAGCATGGACCCGGTGCCCTGCGGGACAGCGAGCGCCATCGCGGCGCCGAGAACCAGGACACCGAGGCACCCGGCAGTCTTGACGATGACGTCGTCGTACGTCATCCGGCCGATGTCGGCTGGCCCGGCTGCCGGCCGGTTGTACAGGTCCTGGAGCTGTTCCTGGGTCATGACCGGCGGGGCCTGGCCGTAGGGGGCCTGGCCGTAGGGGTTCTGGCCGTAGCGCGCCTGCGGGGCAGCCGGTGCCTGGGTGGCTTCGCGGAAATTCTTTCCGCTGAAGATCGGGTTTCCGCCAGGTGCCATTGCGGGTGTCCTCCAAGATAAAGGGGGTGGGTGATGATCCGGTGCGAAGCGGATGAACTGAAATCAGACAAGTCAACGCGGACTATACAGTCACGCTACCAAGTCCCACGGCTGGCGGGGAGGGATAGTTCCCCGCCCAAACCTCCGCAACCGAACCGTGACCTGGAGGGGGTTCGCCGGGCCGGTCAGGTTCGCACCGGGCGACGGCCTGCGGGGCCGCCACGGCTGGCGCGGCCGCCGACGGCGAGCACGGCCGGTTGGCCGTCGCCCCGAAAGTCGTTGAGCGGCTTTGACGGATTGCCCCTTGGCGCCGGAAGGGACCCGGGAACCGGCCCCGGCTGTCCGGTTCCGCTGTTGATGATGACGTCGTCGACGTAGATGTCGGCCATTTGCTGGTCGTGTTCGGAACCCAGCTGCACCGCGTCCACGGTAGTGGCCGCAATACTGACCGTGCCCACGTAGACGGAGCGCCCGTCCCACCAGATTTGGACGTTCGTCTCGGGACCGTTGGGGACCACGTGCAGAACCAGCCGGTGCCAGGTGTCAGTGGGGACTTCCTGGCGCAGGGTGGTGTAGGTGAACCCTGCCGGTGTCGACGTCCGGAGTACCAGCTCATGGGTGATGTTTTGCCGGAACACATCCATGACACGGACGCGGCCCGCGAAGAACCGGAAGTAGGGAACGTTGTTCCCGGCCTTTCCTTCGCCGGCGATGTTGAACCAGCCGTCCGCGTACACGTCCGTGGCTCCGGGGGGCAGGTCCGCCGTCATCTTGGCGAGGGAGCCGGCCGTCGCTGTGGTGTGCAGGAGGGCGGCGCAGTTTCCGGAGTGCGCCTGCGCCGCGGACACGGAGACCGTCCCTGTCCCGGAGGTGAAGACGCCGAAGCCGTCCACGGCGCCCGATTCGAAGCTGGAGGCTGCCGCCGTGGTGCCGGGATACGGGTCCAGGAGTGACCCGGCGGACGGCACGCAGGCCTGTGCCCCGGCTGTTTCGGGGCCCAGGCTGAGCGCCGGAACGGCGAGGATCGCCAGCACCAGCGAGCCAGCGAGGCCCAGCTTGACCACCCGCTTCATTGGTCGGCCCTCCGAGATCGGCCCTTGCATTAGGCGGCGGACGCGGTCCCGGGCCTCAGGTCCGGGGCCGGCGTTCCGGACGGGGGCCTGGATGGCAGTTCCGGCCTCCGCCCGCGCACATCGGCACGTCGCTCATCGCACCATAACGCCAGCGGACTTGGAAAAAGCTTGGAACCGGGCCGTCCGCTCCTGGCCGCAGCGGACGGCACCGGGCCCCAGAGTGGCGGCCGGCGGCCCCGGAGGGGCCGGAAGCGCCGGAGTCCGGACCGGCCACTGTTTAGGCATGCTCGAGATCAACAAAAGTTTTCTTTAGCCGGACTAAACCAAGGTGTCGGCCCGACTACACGGTCGTTACCCGATCGCGACGTTCTGCCTGCTCGGAGCGGCATTCTTTAGGCCGTCCGGGCTGTAGCATAGGCCACACAGGGTGACGGACATCACAAGCGATGCGGTGCAGCAATTCACTGCTTCGCGAGGCGTTCGTCTCCTGACCGTTCGCAACGGTTGCAAAGGCGCAACCCACAGCACCCCCATGTGGAGGTTTTCAATTTGAGAAGCACAACGAGCGGCCTGTCGCAGAGACGACGCGGCAGACTACTGAGGGCGGTGGGGTCTGTATGCGCCACCATAGCTGCGCTATTGCTCATCGTTGCCCCGGCGTCCAGCGCCGCCACCCCCTCGCCGACCCCGTCCCCGGCGGCCAGCGAGTTCACGAACAGCATCAGCGGTTTCCTGCGCGGCGACGACCGCGCGCCGATTCCCGGGGTGACGGTCACTGCCACGAACGGCACCTTCACGGGAACCACAAAGTCGGAAGCCAATGGCGCCTGGAACATTGGCGTCCCCACCCAGGGGACTTACGAGGTCAAACTCGATGAGTCCACGCTTCCGAAGGGCATCAAGCTCGCCGAGGGCCAGGAAAACCCCCGCAAGGTCACGTTCAGCCAAACCTCAAACCTGTCGGTGATCTTTGCCTTTGGCAAGGGCATCGTCGTGGCGCAGGAGAACTTCGGGCAGGATCTGCTCAACCGGCTGGTGGCCGGCTTGAGCTTCGGCCTGCTGCTCGCCCTAGCGGCCGTGGGCCTGTCGCTGATCTTCGGCACCACCGGCCTGACGAACTTCGCCCACGGTGAAATGGTCACGCTGGGCGCCGTCCTGGTCTTCGCCTTCAACGCCATGCACCTGCCTTTCTGGCTGGCCATCATCCTGGCCATTATCGGCGGCGGATTGTTCGGCTACGTCCAGGACGCGGGACTGTGGAAGCCGCTGCGGCGCCGCGGCACCGGGCTTGTTCCCATGATGATCGTCAGCATCGGCCTCGCCTTGGCCGTCCGCTACGTCATCCAGTTCTACTTCGGCGGCGCCACCCAGCAGCTGCCGTTTGCCCAGAGCGCGGAAATCCTGATCGGCCCGGTCTCGATCTCCCCCAACAACCTTTGGTCCCTCCTGATCAGCGCCATTGTGATCGCGGCCCTCGGCGTCGTTCTGCTCAAGACCCGGCTGGGCAAAGCCACCCGCGCGGTGGCCGACAACCCCGCCCTGGCGGCGGCCTCCGGCATCGACGTCGACTCCGTCATCCGGATCGTATGGGTGGTCGGCGGCATGCTCGCCTCACTCGGCGGCATCCTCTGGGCCTACTACCGGCCCGGAGTCACGTTCGACATGGGCTCGCAGATCCTGCTACTCATCTTCGCCAGCGTCACCCTGGGCGGCCTCGGCACAGTCTGGGGCGCCCTGGTCGGTTCCATCATCGTCGGCATCTTCGTTGAGCTGACCACCGTGTTCGGCCTCGCAGCCGACCTCAAATACGTGGGAGCGTTGTTCATCATGATCGTTGTCCTTTTGTTCCGGCCTCAGGGCATTCTGGGCCGCCGCGAGCGCGTGGGTTAGGAGACAGCCATGGACTTCGGATTCATTCTTTCCAGCGCCGCCGGCGAACTTTTCAGCCCGACGACGGCTGCCTACGCCCTCGCCACCCTCGGCCTCGCGGTTCACTTCGGCTATGCCGGCCTGCTCAACTTCGGCCAGGCCGGTTTCATGGCGGTGGGAGCCTACGGCTTCGCCATCTCCACCCTGACGTTCCATGTGCCGTTCTTCGTCGGACTGCTCATCGCCGTCGTCTGTTCCGCCATCTTCGCACTGCTGCTGGGCATCCCGACGCTGCGTCTGAGGGCGGACTACCTGGCCATCGTGACCATCGCTGCGGCTGAAATCGTGCGCTACATCGTCACGACCAACCAGCTGACCGCGGTCACCGGCTCGGCCAACGGCCTGGCGGCCTTCGAAGGCGATTTCTACGCCATGAACCCCTTCCCGCCGGGGACCTACATCGGCATGAACAACCGCGACTTCTTCATCCGGGTAGTCGCCTGGGCAGTCGTTGCCGTGTTCTGCACCCTGGTCTGGCTGCTGATGCGCAGCCCCTGGGGCCGTGTCCTCAAGGGCATCCGCGAGGACGAGAACGCCGTTCGCTCACTCGGCAAGAACGTGTACGCCTACAAGATGCAGGCCCTCATCATCGGCGGCGCGCTCGGCGCCTTGGCGGGCATGATCTTCACGATCCCCCGCGGCGCGGTTCAGCCGGCCAACTACGGCACGGAACTGACCTTTTTCCTCTACACCTGTCTGCTGCTGGGCGGTCTCGGCACCGTGCTCGGCCCGGTGGTCGGCGCCATGATCTTCTGGGTGGTCCTCTCCCTCACCCAGGGCATCCTCTACGGCCTGATCGAGTCCGGCACCATCACGTGGCTGAACACGGTCCAGGCCGGGCAACTGCGTTACATCCTGGTCGGCGTGGCGCTCATGCTGCTGATGATCTTCAGGCCCCAGGGCGTCCTCGGCAATAAGAAGGAGCTGGCATTCGCATGAGCATTCCAAGCGAAGCGCCGCGCGGCGAACCCCGCACGTCGGAAGAAATCGACTACATGACGGACACCCGTCCGATCGCGGCCGGGGAAATCGCGCCCGGCTGCAAGAAGCGTGATCCGATCGTCGTGGCGGAAAACGTCACCCGCAGCTTCGGCGGCATCAACGCCGTCGACGTTCAGTACCTCGAGATCCCGCGACACAAGATCACGGCCCTGATCGGCCCCAACGGTGCCGGCAAGACCACCTTGTTCAACCTGCTCACCGGATTCGACACCCCAAATTCGGGCAGCTGGCAGTTCGAAGGCCAGAGCCTCGCCGGCGTCTCCTCCTACAAGGTGGCCCGGATGGGAATGGTCCGCACCTTCCAGCTCACCAAGGTCATGGGCAAGCTCACGGTCATGGAGAACATGCGCCTGGGCGCCTCCAACCAGTCCGGCGAGCGGCTGTCCAAGGCCCTGTTCAAGGGCATCTGGGGCGGGCAGGAAAAGAAGATCACCCAGGAAGCCAACGTGCTGCTGGAGAAGTTCAAGCTCGATGCAAAGAAGGACGACTACGCTGCGTCGCTCTCCGGCGGCCAGCGAAAGCTGCTGGAAATGGCCCGTTCCCTCATGGTCCGGCCCAAGCTCGTGATGCTCGATGAGCCGATGGCCGGCGTGAACCCTGCCCTGACACAGTCGCTGCTGGATCACATCAAGAACCTCAAGGCCGAAGGCATGACCGTCCTGTTCGTGGAGCACGACATGCACATGGTCCGGCACATTGCCGACTGGGTCGTCGTGATGGCCGAGGGCAAGATCGTTGCCGAAGGCCCTCCCTCCGAGGTCATGAAGAACCCCGCCGTGATCGACGCCTACCTCGGTGCCCACCACGACGTCGACCTCGGCGATGCGGAAGGCATCAAGGAACTGGCCGCCGAGCTGGTCGCCGACGACGAGTCAATCGTCGGCACCGAAAACGCCGGCATCATCTCCGCCGACGTCCTCGCCACGGAGGCTGCCGAGGCGGAGGCGAAGGGAACGGCGCACGGCCGCCGCAGCGCCGAGGAGCCACCCCTCGGTGAACAGCCCGACAGCACGGGAGAGCCGAACCGCACAGAGAAGGACACAGAATGAGCGCCACCAGCGCGGCACCTGCCGCCCAGCCCGCCTTCGAGGGCGACTCGGTCGTCAAGGTCACCGACCTGGTGGCCGGGTACATCCCCGGCGTCAACATCCTCAACGGCTGCAGCATCGAGGCCCGGAAGGGTGAGCTGATCGGCATCATCGGCCCCAATGGCGCCGGCAAGTCCACGCTGCTGAAGGCCATGTTCGGCCTGGTCAAGGTCCACTCCGGCTCGGTAGTGGTCCGCGGGCAGGACATCACCGGGCTCAAGGCCAACAAGCTGGTCAGCCGGGGCGTCGGCTTCGTGCCGCAGAACAACAACGTCTTCGCCGCCCTGACCATCGAGGAAAACCTCCAGATGGGCATGTTCCAGCGGCCCAAGGACTTCGCCAAGCGGTTTGATTTCGTTACCGAGCTGTTCCCGGAGCTCGGCAAGCGGCGTGCCCAGCGGGCCGGCTCGCTCTCCGGCGGCGAACGCCAGATGGTGGCCATGGGACGGGCGCTCATGATGGACCCGGCCGTGCTCCTGCTCGACGAGCCGTCGGCAGGCCTCTCCCCGGTCAAGCAGGACGAGACGTTCCTGCGCGTCCACGAGATCAACCGGGCCGGCGTCTCGGTGATCATGGTCGAGCAGAACGCCCGCCGCTGCCTGCAGATCTGCGACCGCGGCTACGTGCTGGACCAGGGCAAGGATGCATACACGGGCACCGGCCGGGAACTCATGAAGGATCCCAAGGTCATCCAGCTCTACCTAGGGACGCTCGCAGACACCGTCGATTAGCGCTTCGGGCAGCATCCCCCGCAGGGGCCGTCACCAGCCGGTGGCGGCCCCTTTGCGTGCCCGGCGGAGTCCCGTGCGCGCCCACAGCCCAGCGCCCTCCGTGCGCCTGCGCAGCCGCGTGCCTGGCGTCACCCGGCAGCCGCAGCGCATGCCTCACCGGCCGCCCCCGACAGAACCACGACGGAGTCACGCGGCGCAGGTTTATGGACGGGCTCCTTGCTGCACGAGGCCGGATTTCCGCCGTCGGGCAGCCCGCTCGCAACCCACCGCCTGCCGTGCGTGACGCCGGGGTGCAGGTGAGCCGCCACGCGCCTCTGAGGCAGCAAAAGACCCCCGTCCTCAGGACGGGGGTCTTCGGCGTTAGGCGGGATGCGGCTTACAGCTTGCCGAATTCTGCCTTGACGGGCTTGTAGGTGTTGTCATCCTGGTACTGGTAGATGCCGATGTAGGCTTCCGTGGGGTCGCCGGCGTCGGAGAACGTGACCGGACCGGACTGGCCGTCGTAGTCGATGTCCTTACCGTTCCGGAGCAGGGTGACGCAGGTCGGGAAGGAGTTGCACTTCTCCCCGCCTTCAGAAACATCCTTCAGGTGCGCCGCAATGTCCACGCCCTTGGTGCTCTTCGCTTCCTCGGCCGCCAGTGCGATGAGGTTCACTGCATCGTAGGACTCGCCTGCGTAGCTGAAATCCTTCAGCGCCGGATCAATTGCCAGCAGCTGCTTCTTGAAGGCATCGTTGGCGAAGGTGCCCGGGATGGTGCCCTGGGCGCCCTTGAGGGTACCCGGCTGGAAGTCCTTGCTGTAGTCGGACATGTTGCCGTCCACCATGAAGATCTGGGTCGGCTTGACGCCCTTGCCCGTCATGAGCGGGACGATGCTCTTCGCCTGGTCAAAGCTGATCAGGGCAATGGCGTCCGGCTTGGCCGCGAGGACCTTGTCCACCTGGCTGCTGAACTGGGAATCGCCCTCATTGAAGAGCTCCTGGGCAACAACCTTGCCGCCGGCTGCTTCAAAGGCGGACTGGACGTTCTTCGCGAGGCCGGTACCGTAAGCGTCGTTGAGGACGATCATGCCCAGGGTCTGCGCGCCGCAGGTAGCCATGTAGTTGCCGAGGACCTTGCCCTGGAGCACGTCCGAGGGGGCGGTGCGCCAGTAGAGGCCCTTGTCATCCCACGTGGTGAAGTCCGGGGACGTATTGGCCGGGGAGAACTGGACCACGCCGGCGCCGGTGATCTGGTTGATCACGGTCTTGGATACGCCCGAGGATGCGGCACCGATGATCGCACTGACGCCCTGGCCGAGCAGTGCAGTCGTGGACTGGGTGGCAATATCGGTCTTGGTGTCGCCGGAGTCACGGTGGATGACCTGGACGGGCTTGCCCAGGACGCCGCCGGCATCATTGACTTCCTTGATGCCGAGGTTTACACCGGCAATTTCGGGCGGGCCCAGGAAGGCGAGGGAACCCGTCGTCGGCAGGAGCGAGCCGATCTTCAGGGGCGTTGAAGTGGTGGTAGCTGAGGGGGGAACGGCCCCGCTCTGAGTTGCGGCGGAGGTAGCGGCGCTCGTGGCGCTCGGTGCCGGGCAAGCGATGCCGGCGGCCGCGGCTGAGCTGGAGCCCGTCGAGCTCGGGGTGGACGAACCACCACAAGCCGTAGCCAGAAGGGCGACACCGATGCTAAGCGCTGTCAGCTTAGCGATGCGGGGCGCAACCTGGGGGAGTGAAGTCATGTACAAGCTCCTCGATCTAAAGGTGCGAACGGCCTTTGACGCGAAAGATCAGGTGTTCCTGATTCCCTTCAAGCTAGTGCAATTCCGGCGTGAAAATAAGTGACTACGGTCACATCCTTATAACACTCGTTGCATAGAGGAAATCCGGGCGGTCCCGGCAGCCCCCGAACGGCGGCGTGGCCCCATGATGGCACGAAAAAACACCCCCGCACGGGCCGGGGGCGGCCAGCAATGCGGGGGTGTCTTTTGGTGGCTCTCCGGCTTGGGGGGTACCGGACGAACTGACTGAGCATATGTTGGCGAAATGCGCAAGTCAAACGCAATCCGTTGCCATCGGGTTCCCCGAGAACTAGCCTTGGAGCGGAAGTGGCCCGAGGCAACGAATCGGGGGACGGGTCAACTCCCACTCGCATCCGAATGCAGGAAGCGCCCCACCCAATGACGGGTGGGGCGCTTCTTTGCTGTGATCTTTACTGTGCTCTTTACTGTGCGGGGGTAGCGGCTGCGGGAGCCGCCACGAGGACCCGCGTTGGCGGGGGGCCTGTCTCTTGTGCCCCAGGTGGGACTCGAACCCACAACACGCGGATTTTAAGTCCGCTGCCTCTGCCAATTGGGCTACTGGGGCGCCCGGTCAATGGTATCCCGTCGTGGACCGGATCAGTCCGTAAAGCCGTGGGCGTATCGGAAGGTGCCGCTGACGCCCCCGGGCCACACGGCCAGCGGAAGGAGCTGGAAGTGCGCGCCCCAGCCCGGCTCCGGCGGTGCCACGCCGAGCGAGGTGGACGGCACGAAGCCGAAGCGGGAATAGTAATCGGGGCTGCCGAGCAGGGCGATCCCCCGCTCCCCCGCGGCGTTGGCGCGGGCCACGGTCTCGTTCATGAGCGCGGTGCCGATACTGTGGCGCTGCAGCCGCGGGACCACCGCGATCGGCCCGAGACCGAGCAGCTCCAGCTCCCCCACCCATCCCCGGGTGCTGATCACGTGCCCCACGATCTCGCCGTCGAGCTCCGCGACGATGCTGAACTCAGGCAGGTACTCCGCACTGTCGAAGATCCGCCGGAGCAGTTCGACTTCCTCCGGCTCGCCGTCCACGGGCAGGCCGGTCACCGGGGAGACGGCGAAGGCCGCTGCGGTGAGAGCCAGGATGGCGGCGCGGTCCTCCGGCTGTTCGGTGCGCAGCCGAAGGACCGGGGCGGGGTGCTCCCGGCCGCTGTCCTGGTCCAGTTCGTGCAGCGCCAGCTCATGGAGGACCTCCAGCGCCCGGTCGGCATCGGCCACCGGCACCAGCAGGTGGTCGTGGTGGAAGCCGGCCAGGACGTTGCAGCTGATCTTCGCCTCGGTCAGGGCGGCGCCCACGGCGGCCGTCAGGCCCACGGCTTCGAGCGAGGAATGGACTTCGAGGGTTATCCAGGCCCCCACAAAGTCATAGGGCAGCCCGGCGTCGTCCGCGTCGGCCCGTGGCATCACCACGGTCAGCCCCTCGGCTTCGCGGACGGCGGCCATGATTCCGCCGGTCAGCGCTTTGCCGTGCGGCCACAGGACGTAGACGAACTCGCCGTCGCGGCGCACGGGATGCATGGTTGCCAGAAGCGTGTGGAGGTCTTTTTCACCGGTCATCCAGCCAGTCTAGGGGCGAGCGGCGGGGACGAAACGGCGGGAGGCAGCCAAAAACGACGGCGGCCGCTCCCCCGGAGGGGAACAGCCGCCGTCGTAGGGCAACCGCCAGCTACCTGGCAGGAGTTACTTGGCGTCGGCCGAAACCGATTCCTTGGTCGCTGTCTGGGGATCGGCCTTGGCCTCGGGCTTGGCAGCTTCCGGGGCAGCGGCCGGCTTCGGGGCCGGAGTCGCCGCGGCCACGAAAGCGCCGCGCGGGTTGTCCAGGTCCATCAGCTGCGTGGTGTCGCGGCCCAGGAAGAAGGACCACAGCCAGCCGGAGATCACGCGGAGCTTGCGCTCCACGGTGGGCATGGCCAGGCCGTGGTAGCCGCGGTGCGCCAGCCAGGCCAGCGGGCCCTTGAGGCCGATGCGCCCGATCAGGTTGATGTTTGCGACGCCCTTCCATTGGCCGAAGCCGGCGACGGCGCCCAGGTTCTTGTGCTTGTAGTCCTTGAGCGGCTTGTCCCAGCGGGAAGCCCACAGGTTCTTGGCCAGGCGCTTGGCCTGGCGAAGGGCGTGCTGGGCGTTCGGCACGCAGGTGCCGTCCGGGAGGCCGCTGCCGGTGAGGTCGGGAACGGCTGCGACGTCGCCGGCAGCCCAGGCGTTCTCGATGATGCCCTCGTCGCCTGCGATGCGCAGGTCGGCCAGGACGCGGACGCGTCCGCGCGGCTCGAGCGGGAAGTCGGTGGAGCGGACCATCGGGTTGGCCTGCACACCGGCAGTCCAGACCAGGGTGTCAGACTCGAATTCCTGGGCCAACGACTTGTCCGGCAGGTTGATGAGCTTCAGGGAGCCCTCGGCGTTGTCGAGGGAGGTGTTCAGCAGGACCTCGATGCCGCGGCTGCGGAGGTGCTCGACGACCCATTCGGCCTGCTTCGCGGTGACCTCGGGCATGATGCGCCCCATGGCCTCGACCAGGACGAAGCGGACTTCCTCCTGCTTGACGCGCGGGTTGTTCTTGACCGCGGCGCGGGCGAGGTCTTCCATCTCGGTGATGCACTCGATGCCGGCGAAGCCGCCGCCTACGACGACGAATGTCAGGGCGCGGGCACGCTCGACGGGGTCGGTCATGAGGGAGCCGGTCTCGATGCGCTCAAGGACGCCGTTGCGCAGGGCGACGGCCTCTTCGATGGTCTTCAGGCCGATGCCCTTCTCCGCGAGGCCCTTGATCGGGAACGTGCGGGTGATGGCGCCGGCGGCCAGGACGACGTCGAAGTAAGGAACCTCGAAGTTGTCGCCGCCGTCGGAGGGGGCCACCACTGCCGTGCGGTTGGCGTGGTCGATCGAGGTGACGCGGCCCTGGATAAGTTCCGTCTGCTTCAGGTGCTGACGGTGCGAGACGACCGCGTGGCGCGCCTCGATGTTGCCGCCGGCAACTTCGGGCAGGAAGGGCTGGTAGGTCATGTAGGGCAGCGGATCGACGAGGGTGACGATGCCACCGGCATTCGCGATCTTTTTCTGCAATTTGAGGGCTACATACAGGCCGACGTACCCGCCGCCGACGACGAGTACCCGGGGACGGTCCTGGAGCTGAAGGGAGGATGCCATGCGTCAAGAATACCGTAGTTTGTGAAAACCTTCACTAACTATGACGGGCTGCCGGCGTCCACCGAATCGACGGCCCCTGGTCCGGCCTCCGGAGGTCCGGCGGGTCCGTCTCCTGGCGGCTTCCGCATGGCGGCGCGCAGCTGGAGGGCCGCGGCCACCAGGATGCCAACGAACAGGCAGCCGAAGCCCAGGACAACCATGGCCGGCACAGCGCTGTCCAGCTGGGACGGCTTCTCGGCCACCGGCACGGTCGGCTCCGGCAGCGTGGGCGCCGCGCTGGAGGGCGCGGGCGCCGCGGCAGGAGCCGTTGCGGCCAGGTTTCCGCGCCGGTGGACCCGGATCCACTCCGAAATCGACCCCAGCGGGTTGACCTTCGACTCCGGAACGTCGGCCTTCAAGGCGGCCTCGGCGTCGAGCACCCCGAACCCGTAGAGCGGATCCTTGCCCGGCACCCCCGCGTCCTTGGCCGTGCTGACAATCCTGTTGATGACCTGGCTTGCGGACATCTCGGGCCATTTGGACCGAATGAGGGCGGCGACGCCTGCCACGATCGGGGTGGCACCGGAGGTGCCCGCCCACTCCGCGTAGCCGCCGGCGGGGGTGCCGCCGACCAGGTCCTCGGCGGGGGCGGCAACGCCGATGCTGATGCCCTGGGACGATGCGTCGACGCTGGCAGTTCCTGCGCGGTCCAGGCCCGCGACCGTCAGCACACCGGGAATCGTGGCCGGTGCGCCGACCTGGACGTTGCCGCCCACGCGGTTGCCAGCAGCGGCGACGATCACGACGTCTTTCTGCTCGGCGTAGAGGAAGGCCGCGTCCCAGCTCTGGGGCCATTCCGGCGACGTGCTGCCGAGCGAGATGTTGATGACGCGGGCGCCGTTGTCGACGGCCCAGCGCACCGCCTCAGGGATCTGGTCCTGGTCGCTTTTGCCGCCGGGGTTGGCGGACCCGAGCCAGGTGGAGACGGACAGCAGCTCGGCCTCAGGGGCAACGCCGACGATTCCGTCAGGGCCAACGGCGGCGCCAGGGGCGGCGCTGGGTGTGGCGCTGGCACTCGGTTTGGCAGTCGCTTTGGCACCCGGTTTGGCCGTGGCCTTGGGGGGCTGATGTCCGCGCCCGGCGAGCATGGTGGCAACCAGGGTTCCGTGCTCGGGTTTGGCGCCGATGCCCTGCTGGCCGTTGGCACTGCCGGCGCCGGAGATGTCGGCTCCCCCGGTGAGCACGCCCGCCAGGTCCGGGTGCCTGCCGTCCACGCCGCTATCAATCACGGCGACTTTGACCCCGGCGCCCTTGGATACCTGCCAGGCTTTGGTGATGCCGGATTCGGCAAGCCAGTATTCCTTGTCCCGCCAGGAATCAGCGTGGGCGGGTGCGGCCACAGTCAGCGCCGCCGTGGCCATGCCGCCGGCAAGGGCCAAGGCCGTCAACGCGGAGGCGGTCCGGCGGCGCCGGGCTGTTGCTCTGGTCATTCAGGTCCTATCGGCGGATGCGCCAGCGGCACAGGCACTCTCTCGGTTCGCAACGGCTGGTATCCAGCTGCGGGGCAGATTCAGCTGATGCTGAGGGCAATTCCGTCAAGAATATCGTGTTCGGACGTTACGGCAGTCGCAATGCGCCCGGCAGTGACGTCGGCCAGACGCTGCAGCACCCTCCGCCACACGAGGCCGCCGGCGCCGATCACGTCCACCCGCCCGGGGTGCATGAACGGCAGAGCGGCCCGGTCCTCCCTGGTCATTTCGAGCAACTCGGTGCACGCCTTCCGGACCTCGTCCAGGTCCAGCTCGGTGCCGTGGATTGCGGCCGGCGAATACTCCGGCAGGCGCAGCGCATGCGCCGTGATGGTGGTGACAGAGCCGGCCACGCCGACGACGACGGTGGCGCGTTCCAGCGGTACGGTTTGTGCCGCCTCGCTGATGGCGGCATCGACGTCGGCCTCTGCCGCCGCGATCTGCTCCGGGGTGGGCGGGTCGCTGCGCAGGTGCCGTTCGGTCATCCGGACGCAGCCGACGTCGACCGACCGGGCGGCGATGACGCCGCCGGCGTTGCCGAGCACGAACTCCGTGCTGCCGCCGCCTAGATCCACCACCAGGACGGGGCTGTCCCCGCGGGAGGGCAGGACACTGCTCGCACCGGCGAATGACAACGCGGCTTCCTCGTCCCCGGTGATCACCTCGGGCTCGACGCCGAGGATGTCGCGGATGCCGTCGACGAAGACCTGCCGGTTGCTGGCATCACGGGTGGCGGAGGTGGCCACGAAGCGTACCCTCTCGGCGCCGTGTTCGCGGATGAGGGCGGCGTAGTCCCTGGTGGCCGCGAAGGTGCGGTCGAGCGCTTCCTGGGCGAGTTCACCAGTGGAGTCCACACCCTGCCCCAGCCGCACCACGCGCATTTCCCGCACGACGTCGGTGAGCCGCGGTGCGCTGTGGTCGCCCAAGCCGGGGTTCACGTCTGCACTGACATCTGCGATCAGCAGGCGGATGGAGTTGGTGCCGCAGTCGACGGCCGCGACCCGGGTCATTTGGACTCCCCCGCGTCGTCGGCGGCGGTGGCGTCCGTGGTGCCGGAGGCGGTGGCGTCGCCGGCGGGATTATCTGCCGTGCGGGACTTGCGGACGGGTGCGGGCCGGCCCACGATCTCCGGCAGGCCCTGCGGTCCGTGGCGGCTGAGGTCACGGGAAGGGACCTCTCCCCCGGTGTCCCAGGCGCCGTCGCAGTAGCAGCGGTCGGCCGTCCACCATTCGGCGATAGCGGCGATCGCCTCGTCGCCGAGCGGGTTCACGCCCGGACCGGCGGCCAGCGAGTGGCCCACGAGGACGTGCAGGCACTTGACGCGGGTCGGCATTCCGCCGGCCGAAATGCCGTCGATTTCCGGAACGGCGCCGATCCCGGACCGGGCGCCGATCGCGGCACGGGAGGCCAGATAGGCCTCGTGGGCGGCGCGGTAACGCCCCGCCAGGAGCACATCGTCCTCGAGCCGGCCGTTCATCTCGTTCATCAGCCCGGCGGCCTCCAGCCGCGACACGGCGGACGTGATCACCGGATGGGTGAGGTAAAACGTGGTGGGGAACGGCGTACCGTTGCTCAGCCTCGGTGAGGTGGCGGCCACCAGCGGGTTTCCGCAGATGCAGCGGGCCGGGATTTCGACGACGTCCCGCACCGGCCGGCCCAGTTGGCGGCTGAGGACCTCGAGGTCGTGCGGCGACGGCTGCCGGGAGGCCTCCGGAGCGCCTGCCCCGTGCAGGGACGCCGGGGGCTGCGCTGCCTGCGCGCCCGTCTGGTTCGCTCGGGTCTCGTCCGCTCGGTTCTGGTCCACGGGGGTGGCACCTTCCTGCCCTGTTCTTAGGCTGTCCGCGGGACAACCGGCGGCGGGCGCCGCTTCTAGTCTGTTGCCGACCGCCTGATGGATTCCCAGAGGGAGTCCACCCAGGGCAGGTTGGCCGGGTCTTGTGCTGATGCTGAACCCGCTGTGCCACTGGACTGCGCTGCAGGAAGATCGCTGCCGAAGACCCAGTAGCCCGTCTCTCCGGGCATAACCATGTTAATGCGGTCGCGGGCCTGCTGCTTGACGTAGTTGGGGTCCTGCCACCGCGACACCTGGCGCTTGAGGTCTTCCTGCTTCGCCTGCTTAGCCGCCAAGTCGGCCTGCAGCGCCGCGATTTCGGCGCGTTTGTCGAGGAAGATCTTGACCGTCGGCGCGAGCAGGATGGTGATGGCAATCATGACGACGCCGAGGGCAAGCAGCCGGCCCGAGAACGCCTTGGCCGGTACGGGGTCGAGGGTTTCGTCAGGGTCCGCTGCGCCGGCCTTGCGCGGTGCACCGCCACCCGCTTTCCCGTCGGGCTTCCCGGCGGCGGGCCGGGTTCCGGAGGGCGTTGCCGGTCCCCGGCTGCTCGCGGCTGTGGGCTTCGGGGCAGAGTGGTTGGAGGCTGGGGCGTTTGAGGCTGAACCGGCTGCGGCGCGGCCCGCTGCGGGTGCTGCCCCCGACGTGCCGCGCGGCGTGTTGGCGGAGGTGGCGGGCGCCGGAGCGGCGCCGCCGCGGGGGCCGCCGAAGTCCGCTTGGATGACGTCGCCGCCGTCGACGGCTGTCCCCAAGCCTCCGGCCGCAGGCCTGACGGCGTCAGTCTTCGGGGCCGCGGGCGTAGCCCGGGGAACATTGGGGCGTCGGGTAGCCATGTCACTCCTTCAAAAGCGGACCAAAAACAGAACCGGTGGCCATGGTCTTTCAACCATAGCCACCGGTCAGCGGTTTTCGCGGCTAACTAGCCTTTGAAACGCGGGAACGCGCTGCGTCCGGCGTACCGTGCGGCGTCATCGAGTTCTTCTTCGATGCGCAGCAGCTGGTTGTACTTGGCGACGCGCTCGGAACGGGCCGGGGCGCCCGTCTTGATCTGTCCGGCGTTGGTGGCAACGGCGATGTCCGCGATGGTGGTGTCCTCGGTCTCGCCGGAGCGGTGCGAGGTGATGGTCGTGTAACCCGCACGCTGGGCGAGGGAGACGGCGTCCAGGGTCTCGGTCAGGGAACCGATCTGGTTGACCTTCACGAGCAGCGAGTTGGCGGTCTGCGAATCGATGCCGGTCTGGAGGCGCTCGGGGTTCGTGACGAACAGGTCATCGCCTACGATCTGGACCTTGTCGCCGATCAGGTCGGTGAGGGTCTTCCAGCCTTCCCAGTCGTTCTCATCCAGCGGATCCTCGATGGAAACCAGCGGGTAGTCGGCAACGAGCTCGGCGTAGTAGGCGCTCATCTCGGCGGAGCTAAGGGCCTTGCCTTCGAACTGGTAGGCGCCGTCGGTGAAGAATTCCGAAGAGGCAACGTCCAGGGCCAGGGCGATGTCCTTGCCCGGGGTGTAGCCGGCGTTCTTGATGGCTTCCTGGATCAGGTCCAGGGCAGCCCGGTTGGAGGGCAGGTTCGGGGCGAAGCCGCCCTCGTCGCCGAGACCGGTGGAGAGGCCCTTGGCCTGCAGGACGGACTTGAGGTTGTGGTAGACCTCGACGCCCCAGCGCAGGCCTTCGGAGAAGGTCTCTGCGCCGATCGGGGCGATCATGAATTCCTGGATGTCGACGTCGGAATCGGCGTGCGATCCACCGTTGAGGATGTTCATCAGCGGCACCGGCAGGACGTGCGCGTTGGGGCCGCCCAGGTACTTGTACAGCGGCAGGTCCGCGGACGCGGCGGCAGCGTTGGCGACCGCGAGGGACACGCCGAGGATGGCGTTGGCGCCGAGCTTGGACTTGTTGGCCGTGCCGTCGAGGTCGATCATGGCCTGGTCGATGCTGCGCTGGTCCGTCGCGTCAAACCCGATGAGGGCCGGGGCAATCTGGTCGATAACGGCGTCGACTGCCTTCTGGACGCCCTTGCCGAGGTAGCGGCCCTTGTCGCCGTCGCGGAGTTCAACGGCCTCGTGCTCGCCGGTGGAGGCGCCCGAGGGAACTGCCGCGCGGCCGATCTGGCCGTCGGAAAGCAGGACTTCAACTTCTACGGTCGGGTTGCCGCGGGAATCGAGGATCTCGCGGGCGTGGATGGCATCGATAAGCGCCATGGATATGCTCCTTTGGGTGAAGCGATCTGCAGGGAATCTGACTGCTGGGAATCTTGCTGTACATCACGTACGAAAAGCCGACGTCGTCGTCGCTACTAGCGTAGTCGAGAGCGGCATAAGTTACGGAAACCTATCCAGTACCCGGACGTCATCCTGCTGACGCCGCCAAACGCCGGAGGACACAGGGCCGGGCGCTACTGCGCCGGTGGCAGGGAGCCGCGGCCGTCCTGGAAACGGCGGAGGGCTCCGCGGAGGGCCCGCTCGGCGTCGAGGCCTGCCGCCCGGGCGCCCGCCACGATCCCGAACAGCATGTCGCCGAGTTCCTCCTCGGTTGCCGGGACGCGGGCGGCGGTGCCGGCGGCGGTTTGGCCGGCGGCCGGTGCCGGGTTCGCGCGTTCAGCCCTGTCCAGGAGCTTTTGGGCCCGTGCAAGGGCCGGAAGCGCGGCGGGCACGCCGTCGAAGACGTGCCCGCGTTCCGGTTTTTCGGCCTTCTTGACGGCATCCCATTTGAGCACAATCTCCTCCACCGTGGCCGGGAAGGAATCCTGCAGCGAGCCGTCGGGCCGGAACACGTGCGGGTTGCGCCGGATCATCTTGGCGGTCAGGCCGGCGGCGACGTCGCCCAGGTCAAAGGCACCGCGTTCCTCGGCGAGCCTGGCGTGCAGGACCACCTGGAGCAGGACGTCCCCCAGCTCGGACTGCAGCTCGGCATCTCCACCGGCCGTCTCGATCGTTTCGGCGACCTCGTACGCCTCCTCGAGGAGGTATTCCACGAGGGATTCGTGGGTGAGGGCGCCCATCCAGGGGCAGTGCTCGCGCAGGGCGGCAATCGTCCCAATCAGCTCCGCGACCTCGCCAGCGCGGCCCGGGACCCCGGCTGATGTGGGCCCAATCAGCTCCGCGACCTCGCCGGCGGGCCCCTGGATGGGTGACGCGTCCTCGTTAGCCAAGGTCGGAGTAGGCCTCGTTGATATATTCCACCAGTGCTTCCTTCTCCTCGAGCGGGAGGAACGCAGCCTCGGCCGCGTTCAACGTCAGCTCCAGCAGGTCGTCGAGGTCGTAGTCGAAGGTCTCGACGAGGAGCTCGAACTCGTCCGTGAGCGTCACGCCACTCATGAGGCGGTTGTCGGTGTTGATGGTGACGTTGAAGCCGAGCTGGTAGAGCATGTCCAGCGGGTGGCTTTCAATGCCCTCGCCGAAGCCGGCAATGGCGCCGGTCTGCAGGTTCGACGACGGGCAGATCTCCAGGGCGATGCCGCGGTCGCGGACCCAGCTGGCAAGCTCGCCCAGGGTCACCATGCCGATGGTGTCGCTGACCTCCACGCTGGAGCCGTCAGCGTCCTCCCAAGACTCGCTGTCCTCTTCGAATTCGATGGTGACGTCCTCGGCGATCCGCACACCGTGGCCCAGGCGCAAGGCCCGGCCGTCCACGAGGGCCGACTGGATGCTGTCCAGGCCGGCGGCCTCGCCGGCGTGCACGGTGGCCGGGAAGTTGTGCTGGGCGAGGTAGGTGAAGGCGTCCCTGAAGCGGGAGGGCAGGAAGCCGTCCTCGGCGCCGGCGATGTCGAAGCCGACGGCGCCGTTGTTGCGGTGGCGGACCGCCAGTTCGGCGATCTCCTGGCCGCGGTCGGCGTGCCGCATCGCGGTGATGAGCTGGCCGACCTGGATGTCCCGGCCGGTTTCGGCGACGGCGTCCACGCCGGCTTCCAGTCCGGCCTGCACGGCCTCCACCACGTCGTCCAGGCTCAGGCCCTTCTGCAGGTGCTGTTCGGGGGCCCAGCGCACTTCGCCGTAGACGACGCCGTCGTCAGCGAGGTCTTCGACGAATTCCTTGGCGACTCGGAACAGGCCTTCCTTGGTCTGCATCACGGCGATGGTGTGGTCGAACGTCTCCAGGTACCGGACCAGGGAGCCGGAATCGGCGGACTCGCGGAACCACTCCCCCAGCGCGACGGGGTCGGTGGACGGAAGCGTGTGGCCGACGGCCTCGGCAAGTTCAATGATGGTCGCCGGGCGGAGCCCGCCGTCCAGATGGTCGTGAAGGGAAACCTTGGGGAGGACCTTCAGGTCGAAGTCGAGGTCAGGGGCAGCGTCAGGATTAGTCTCAGTCACGTTCCAACCATAGGGTCGCTGGCCGCCGGAAGCTACTTTCTGGACGCTCCGGCCTCAGTGGGCGGCACGGCGAGCACCTCGCCGTGCCCCTCGGGAGCGTGCCCCCGGGGAGCGTGCCCCCGGGGAGCGTGCTCCCCGCCGGGCGCTCCGCCGGCCGGGACCGGCCGGGCGTCGTTGCGGCCGAGGCGCTGGTGCCACCAGCGCAGGAGGTGGTCGATCAGGATGCCCAGCACGATCGCGAACACCACGGCAATCCCCGCGCTGAGCAGCGGGTTATGGTGCAGCCACGGGAAGGAACTGGCCAGGACGCCGATGCCCAGCGAGTAGGTGACCCACGTGAGGCACGCGAAGGCGTCCAGGAAGAAGAACCGCCGGTGCGGAAACGCCGTCGTGCCCGCCACATAGTTGACGGCGACGCGGCCCCACGGGATGTACCGGGCCGTGAAGATCAGCACGGCACCGCGCTTCTCAAGTTCGTAGTTTGCCCACCCGAAGACCTTTTGGACCTTCGGCTTGCGCATCCAGCGGAACCGCTCAAGGCCGATCGTCCTGCCGAGCATGTAGGCCACGTTGTCGCCCGCAATGGCTCCGACGAGCGCCGTGAGGCCGAGGATCCAGAGGTTGGGCTGGCCGCTGTGCAGGGAGTACGCCGCAAGGGCAACGATGAGGGTCTCGCTGGGGACCACCATCGCGAAGCCGTCCACAAAGAAGAAAGCCAGCAGAAGGGGGTAGATCCACCACTGGCCAGCGGCATGGAGCACGGCCTCGTTAATGAACTCCATGCGGGCGGTGCTCCTTGATGAATAGGAACGGACAACTAAGCCGTAACGAACCTTTGGTCACAAACGGGTAAGGCCGGGCGAACCGCGGCCAGCGCGTGACCCAAATCGTTCCTAAGTGTCCCACGGGCGGGGCCGGGTCCGCTACGGTCCGGACGGCGGACGTTTGGCAGGCGGCCGTTCGGCCGGCGGAACCGACGGCAGCGGCTCTGCCGGCATCGCCTCCTCCGGGGTGCGGCCGCGCAGCCTGCTGCTGACGAAGTCCACGGCGATGCCGAGGACGATTGCGCAGACGACCGCGATGGCCGCGCCCAGGACGTGGTTTTCCTCGAACCACGGGCCGACGAACAGGCCGATTCCCACGGAGTAGCTGGCCCACAGCAGCGCCGAGAGCACCGTCAGGCTCATGAATCTGGCCCGCGGATAGCGCGTGGCGCCGGCGGTCAGGTTAACGGCCACCCGTCCGATGGGGACGAAGCGCGCTACGAGGATCAGCGACGCCGGACGTTTCCGCAGTTCCCGCCCGGCCCAGACGAAGGCCAGCTGCATCCGGCGGCCGCGCATCCACGCCCAGCGCTGCGTTCCGGTGCCGCGGCCGATCAGGTAGGCGAGGTTGTCGCCCAGGAACGCGCCGGCGGCGGCGGTCACGATCAGGAGGACGGGATTGGGAACACCGGCGGTCGCGGCGACGGCGGCCAGGCCTACCACCACCGATTCGCTCGGGATCGGCGGGAAGAAGCCGTCGATCACGCAGCAGGCAAAAACGAGGACGAGCACCCAGGGTTGCCCTGCGGCGGCGAGGATGAAGTCGTTGATTGCCTGCACAGTTTCCTAACGCGCGGCGGGGCCTGATAGATCCGTCAGGCGCAGACGAGGCCGGAGCCCCGCCTGCGCCCGAAGGGTACTGCTGTTGAAGGGTACTGCTGTGGAGTCAGTGTACCGCCGGCCCGCCCGCCACTTGCCCAATCACCTGTGGCGGTTAACCCCGGGCAAAGTCAAGTGGTCGGGGCAACGGGGGTGCGGGCTAGGCGATGCGGTCGATGATGAGCATCTGCGCGGGCCGGGATCCCTCGGGAGCGATCACGGCGGCGTGTTCGAGCGCTTCTTTGGCCCGCTGGAACTTCTCCGGGGTGTCCGTCAGGAGGGTCATGAGCGGTTCGCCGGCCTTGACCGTGGCGCCCGGCTTGGCGTGCATCCGCACCCCGGCGCCGGCCTGGACCTGATCCTCCTTGCGGGCGCGTCCGGCGCCCAGCCGCCAGGCCGCGACCCCAACCGCCATCGCGTCGAGCTCCACCAGGACACCGTCGGCGGGGGCGTAGATGACCTCGGACTCCCTGGCTACCGGGAGCTTGGCGCGCGGGTCCCCTCCCTGCGCCTCGATCATCCGGTTCCAGACGTCCATGGCACGGCCGTCGCGCAGTGCGGCGCGCGGATCGGCGTCGTGGACGCCGGCGCACGCCAGCATTTCCTCCGCGAGCCGGACGGTAAGTTCGACGACGTCTTCCGGACCGCCGCCGGCGAGGACCTCGACGGATTCCTCGACCTCGATCGCGTTGCCCGCGGTGAGGCCCAGGGGCGTGTTCATGTTGGTCAGCAGGGCAACAGTGTTGACACCGGCGTCCTTGCCCAGCGCCACCATGGTCTCGGCCAGTTCGCGGGCGCGGGCCTCGTCCTTCATGAAGGCGCCGCTGCCCACCTTGACGTCGAGCACCAGCGAGCCGGTGCCTTCGGCGATCTTCTTGCTCATGATCGAGGACGCGATCAGCGGGATGGCCTCAACGGTGCCGGTGACATCGCGCAGCGCATAGAGCTTCTTGTCCGCCGGGGCCAGTCCCGCGCCGGCGGCGCAAATGACCGCGCCGACGTCCTGGAGCTGGTCCAGCATTTCCTCGTTGGTGAGGTCCGCCCGCCAGCCCGGGATCGATTCGAGTTTGTCCAGCGTGCCGCCGGTGTGGCCCAGGCCGCGGCCCGAAAGCTGCGGCACGGCCACGCCGAAGACTGCCACGAGGGGTGCCAGCGGCAGGGTGATCTTGTCCCCCACGCCGCCCGTGGAGTGCTTGTCGGACGTCGCCTTGACGCCGCCGTCGGGCCTCCGGAGGCTGGAGAAGTCCATCCGTTCACCGGAGGCGATCATGGCCGCCGTCCAGCGGGAGATCTCGGTCCGGTCCATGCCGTTGAGCAGGATGGCCATGTTCAGGGCGGCCATCTGTTCGTCGGCGATGGCGCCGCGGGTGTACGCGTCGATCGTCCAGTCGATCTGGGCGGGGCTGAGGACGCCCTTGTCCCGTTTGATGCGGATGATGTCGACGGCGTCGAACGCTTCGGAGTTGTTCGTGGTCTGTGCCGGAAGTGTCACCGGGGTTCCTCCAGGTGTTGGGGACCAAAGGCATCGGGAAGGACCTGGTCCATGGTCCTGATTCCCTGGGTGGTCATGAGCTCCATGTCCGGAGCCCTGAATTCGTAGAGAAGCTGGCGGCAGCGTCCGCACGGCATGAGGACGTTGCCGCCGGCGTCGACGCAGTAGAAGGCCCGGAGCAGTCCGCCGCCGGTCATCTGCAGGTTGCCCACCAGGGCACACTCGGCGCACAGGGTCAGCCCGTAACTGGCGTTTTCGACGTTGCAGCCGCTGACGATCCGACCGTCTCCGGTGAGGGCCGCGGCCCCCACCGGAAACTTCGAATACGGCGCATAGGCGTTCTTCATGGCAGACACTGCGGCGGCTTCGAGTGCTGCCCAGTCGACGATGATGCTGTCCATGCTCAGCCCTTGATGTACGGTATGCCGTCGGCGGCCGGCGGCCGGGAGCGGCCGACGAGGCCGGCCACGGCAAAGACGGTCACGACGTACGGGAGCATGGCCATGAACTGGCTCGGCACCGGGGTGCCGATGATCGTCACGATGCTCTGCAGGTTGTCGGCGAAGCCGAACAGGAGCGCTGCGAAGAACGCCCCGATCGGGTTCCAGCGGCCCAGGATCATGGCGGCGAGGGCGATGAAGCCGCGGCCGCCGGAGATTTCCTTGGTGAAGCTGTCGATCGCCACAAGGGTGAAGAATGAGCCGCCGATGCCGGCCACGGCGCCGCCGAGGGTGACGTTCCAGAACCGGGTCGCGTTGACCTTGATGCCCAGGGTGTCGGCCGCCTGCGGGTGCTCGCCCACGGCGCGGACGCGCAGGCCCCACTTCGTTTTGAACAGGCCGATCCAGATCACAATGACGGCGACATACATCAGGTAGCCCACGACGGACTGCTTGAACAGGATGGGCCCGATCACGGGAATGCCGGACAGGACCGGGATGTCGATGATGGGCAGCCGGCCGGGCGAGTTGTACTTGTCCGGGTCCGACTGCATCACGGTGGTGAACAGGAAGCCGGTGAGGCCGGAGACCAGGACGTTGAGCACGACGCCGACGATGATCTGGTTGACCACGTACTTGATGGCGAACAGCGCCAGCACCATCGAGACCAGGGCGCCCGCCACGGCTGCGGCGAGCAGGCCCGCGTAGGGGTTGTGGGTCACGCTGGCGACGAGCGCGGCAGTGAAGGCACCGCCCAGGAGCTGGCCTTCGATGGCGATGTTCACGACGCCGGCGCGTTCGCACAGCACACCTGACAGGGAGCCGAAGACGATCGGCACGGCGAGCGTGACGGATCCGGCGATGAGGCCGGCCAGCGAGATGCTGGGGGTCCGGGCGCCGCCCACCACCCAGATCAGGAAGGCGACCACGAACACGACCGTGAACACGGCCGGCAGCCAGCGCGGCGGCCGCCGGTTTGCCCTGACCTTCAGGACCAGGGCGTAGCCCGCGAGGCCCAGCAGGATCAGGGAGAGCACCATCCCGGAGAGGAAGGCGGGTACTTCGATCGCCGGCAGCTGGAAGAAGTCGCCGCCGGAGGAAACCCCGAACTTGGCGGTTCCTTGCGGGCCCAGCAGGCCAAAGAAGATGAAGGCGATGACGGCCAGCACCGCCAGAGTGACGGGCAGCTTCCAGGTTACGGGCTTCGCGGACTGCGCCGGCCGGTGGTTTTTAGCCGGCTGGGGTTTCCCCTCTACGGGCGAGGTTGCTGTTGTGCTCATGCGGCACCTCCGGTGGTTGCGGCCTGCTTGGTTTTGCCGGCGGTCGCGGCCTTCTTCTTGCGCGGGTTGAGTCCGAAGATCGCCCGGACCAGGGGCGGCGCCGCGATGAACAGCACAATGAGCGACTGGACCACGAGCACGATGTCGATCGGGGTTCCGGTCTGGATCTGCATCTGGACGGCTCCTGCGCGGAAGGCTCCGAAGAGCAGGCCGGCGGCAAAGGTGCCCCACGGCGAGGAACGCCCGAGCAATGCCACGGTGATGGCATCAAAGCCGTAGGTCGCCGCGACGCCGTCGGTCAGGACTTTTTCGGTGCCGGCCACCTGCGCGACGCCGGCCAGGCCGGCCAGGCCGCCGGCAATGGTCATCACCAGGATGGTGGCCCGGGGCACGTTGATGCCGGCGGTCAGGGCCGCCTTGGGGTTTGCCCCGACGGCGCGGAACTCGAAACCAAGGGTGGAGCGGTTCAGCAGCCAGGAGACGAACACGGTGGCCGCGATGGCCAGCAGGAAGCCCAGGTGGAGGCGGTACTGGCTGCCGAAGAGCAGCGGGTACAAGGCGCTAGGGTCCAGGATGGGGGAAATCGGCGTGGTCTCCCCCGGCCGCTGGAACAACTGCGTGTCGAGCAGGTAGCGCAGGAAGTAGAGGGCGATGTAGTTGAACATGATGGTCACGATGACCTCGTGGGCACCCGTCCTGGCTTTGAGCACGCCGACGATGCCGCCCCAGACGGCGCCGCCGACGACGCCTGCCACGAGAACCAGCAGCAGGTGCAGGCCGACCGGCAGGTGCAGCGCGAAGCCGACCCAGGAGGCGAGGATGCCGGCCATGATGATCTGGCCCTGCGCACCGATGTTGAACAGGCCCGCACGGAAGGCCAGGGCGACGCCGAGACCCGCGGTGATCAGCGGGGTTGCGATGGTGAGCGTCTCCATGAGGGGCGCGAATTGTCCGGCCACTCCGGTGCCTTGCGGGTTGAAGACCGCGCCCTGGAAGAGTGCGACGTAGGAGCCGGTGGCTGCGGACCAGACGGCGGTGAGGAAATCACTGGGCCGGGCAAAGAGATAACCCGCGGTGGTGCCGACCACCTTGTCCGTCGCGGCAATGAGCAGGCCGCCGAGGACCAGCGCAAGGAGCACCGCCAGGATGGTCACGATGCCGTTGCCGGTGAAGATCTTGCGCATGAGCGACTCTTCTTCCGGGGCACCGGGGAGGGATCCGCTCTGGGCCGTGACCGGAACGGCCGAAGGCTGGTGGGCACCGCCCGCGGTGTCCAGCGCCACGACGAAGTCGGCATCGTCCTCGAGCGGCTCGGGCTCCACCTCGGTGGCTTGGGCTGCCGTAACCCGGTCCGGGTCCGGTACGGCCGCGGACCGCGGCTCGGTGTTCTCACTCATGGTGGTCTCCTACGGCGCCGGAGCTGGGCTCCTGCACGGACGGGGCGGCGGGCGCCGGGTTCGTTGCTGGGGGGTCGGCCGGGGTGCCGGCGGGGTCTTCCGGGAGGGACTGCGGGTGCTTGCCGGCGGCGTCGGCCTTGGCTTCGTCCGGGGAAACCCCGGCCATCATCAGGCCCAGGACGTCGCGTCCGGTGCCGGCCGGGACGATCCCGACCAGCCTGCCCTTGTACAGCACGGCGATCCGGTCAGCGAGTTCAATCACCTCGTCCAGTTCGGTGGAGACGATCATGACGGGGGTGCCGTGGTCCCGCTCCGCGACGATGCGCTTGTGCAGGAACTCGATGGAGCCCACGTCCACGCCGCGGGTCGGCTGGGAGGCGATGAAGAGTCGCAACGGCCGGGAGAGTTCCCGGGCCATGACGACCTTCTGCTGGTTGCCGCCAGACAAGGTGCCGGCTGCGAGCGAGCCGGACGGGGTGCGGACGTCGAATTCTTCGATTCGGGTCTTGGCGTTCTCCAGGACCTTGGCCGGGCTCATGCTGATGCCCTTGGCGAACGGCGCCTGGTCGTAGCGGTCCAGGATCAGGTTCTCGGCGATGGAGAACGTGCCGATCAGGCCGTCGAGGGAACGGTCTTCCGGGACGAATCCGACGCCGGCGTTGAGGACGTCCTTGACGCTGCGGCCCAGGAGTTCCTCTCCGTCGAGGACGATCGAGCCGTGGGCCCGCTCGTGCAGGCCGAGGATCGCCTCGGTGAGTTCCGTCTGGCCGTTGCCCTGGACGCCCGCGATGGCGAGGATCTCGCCGCGGGCGATCCCGAAGCTGAGACCGTCCACGACGTGCTGGCCGGTGGGCGCGATGACCGTCAGGTCCTTGACCTCGAAAGTGGTCTCCTGCGGCGTGGCCGGTGCCTTGTCCAGGGTCAGGTTCACGGCCCGGCCCACCATCATGGACGCCAGCTCGGTGGTTGAGGCGCTGGGGTCGGCCGAGCCCACCACCTTGCCGCGCCGGATGACGGTGATGGTGTCCGAGACGGCCTTCACCTCGCGGAGTTTGTGGGAAATGAACACGATCGAGGTGCCGTGGCTCTTGAGCTGGCGCATGATGTCCAGCAGTTCGTCGGTGTCCTGCGGGGTCAGCACGGCCGTGGGCTCGTCAAGGATGAGCACTTTGGCGTCGCGGACGAGTGCCTTGATGATTTCCACCCGCTGCTGCACGCCCACCGGGAGGTCTTCGATCAGTGCGTCGGGGTCGACGTCGAAGCCGTAGCGGTCGGAGATCTCCCGGATCTTCCGGCGCGTGTCTTCAAGGTCCAGGAATCCGCCGCTCTTGGTGGTTTCCGCGCCCAGCGCGACGTTTTCCGCGACGGTAAAGACGGGAACCAGCATGAAGTGCTGGTGCACCATGCCGATGCCGGCGGCCATGGCGTCGCCGGGTCCGCGGAAGGTAACCGGTTTGTCATCGACCAGGATTTCGCCTTCGGTGGGCTCGTACAGTCCGTAGAGGACATTCATCAGCGTGGACTTGCCAGCGCCGTTCTCACCGAGCAGACAGTGAATCTGCCCGGGCTCAACAACCACATCGATGTGATCGTTGGCTACCAGGGAGCCGAAGCGTTTAGTAATGCCCTTGAGTTCAAGTTTCAAAACTCTGACCAATCTCGAGGTGTCCGGAAGGCTTGGTCCGGACGTGAAGTGGGGGCTGCAGCACCAGCTTAGTGCCTGCTCGCAGGCACTACGGGCCGCAACGAAAAGCGCCACAGCCCGTGCGGTGGTGACCGGACGGGCCGTGGCGCTTAGCGGAGGAAGTTAGGCCTTCGGGCTGGCTGCGGATTCAACCTTCAGCTTGCCGCTGGCGATGTCCTGCTTGATCTGGTCCAGCTCGGACTTCAGTTCGGCCGGAACCTGGGAATCCATGTCGTGGAACGGAGCCAGCTGGACGCCGTCGTTCGCGAGGGTGCCAACGTACGGCTTGTTGGTGAACTGGCCGTCCTTGTCCTGCTTGACGACCGTCTCGACGGCCTGGCCCATCTGCTTCATGACGGAGGAGAGCATGATGTCCTTGTAATCCGGAGCCGTGAGGAAGCCGTCGGAGTCGACCCAGATGAGCTTGACGTCCTTGCCTGCTGCCTTGGCTTCCTGCAGGGCCGCGGCCGCACCCTTGCCGACCGGACCGGCGACGGGCATCACGATGTCGGCGCCCTGGTCAAGGAAGTTCTGGGTGAACTGCTTGCCCTTGTCCTGCTTTTCGAAGTCGCCGGTGAAGGAGCCGTCCTGCTTGGCCTTGTCCCAGCCCAAGACCTTGACGTTCTTGCCCTTCTTCTCGTTGTAGTACTTCACGCCGTCGGCGTAGCCGTCCATGAAGATGGTGACCGTGGGGATCTTGATGCCGCCGAAGGTGGCGACCGTTCCGGTCTTGGTGGTGCCCGCGGCGAGGTAGCCGGCGAGGAACGCGGCCTGGGCCGTGTCGTAGATGATCGGCTTGACGTTGCTGATCGGCTTGTCGTAGCCGAAGTCGATGATGGCGAAGTGCTTGTCCGGGTTCGCGGTGGCCTGGGACTTGGTGGCGTCACCGAGCAGGAAGCCGACCGTGATGGTCAGGTTGCAGCCGGCGGAAACCATGGCGCGCAGGTTCGGCTCGAAGTCGTTGTTGGTCTTGGACTCGGCCTGGTTCATCTTGAGGCCCAGCTCCGACGTGACCTTCTTCAGGCCCTCGTAGGAGGACTGGTTGAACGACTGGTCGTCGAATCCGCCCGAGTCCGAGACGATGCAGCCCTTGTAGTTGCTGGCCGTGTTCGTGGGGGTGCTGGCCTCAGGGGCGGCCCCGCAGCCGGTCAGCAGGAGTGCAGCCGCACCCGCGGTGGCGACGCCGGCCATTGTTCCGCGCTTGACGGTGGCACGCAGAGAGTTCTTCAATTTTCCTCCAGGAAGAAAGAGTAGGCGCTACGACGGGAGCTCAATGAGTGACTGTCTGCGGTATTCCGCCGAATTCTGTTTTCACTGATGGATTCGCAGCACTGCGCCAAGGCGCACTGATGTAGCTACTTTAGTGTCCTGCGACACGTCCACATAGCACGCTTCACAGCATTTACACAGATTGTTGAGAACTTGTTACCTAGTGGTAGCCGGCGCCTTCCCCCCGGCACAGAAACAGCCGGAACAGGGCGGGAACGCAGACGCCTCCGGCGCCGACCCCCTGCGGGGAGCCGGCGCCGGAGGCGTCTGGGTGCATCGGCGGAGCGGCGCCGGGCTACAGCCGGACGAGCATCTTGCCGGTGTTGGCGCCGTCGAGCAGGTCCATGAAGGCCTGCGGGGCGTTCTCCAGCCCGTCCACCACGGTCTCGTCGTAGCTGATCGTCCCGTCGGCGAGCCAGCCGGACACGGCCTCGACGAACTCAGCCATGTGCTGCCAGTAGCCGTTGACGAGGAAGCCCTTGAGCGTCAGCTGCTTGCCGATCGCCAGCATGAGGTTCCGCGGCGCCGGCGTGGGCTCGGTGGCGTTGTACTGCGAAATGGCGCCGCACATGGCCACCCGGCCGCCGACGGTGAGCGCGGACAGCGCCGCCTCAAGGTGTTCGCCGCCGACGTTGTCGAAGTAGACGTCAATCCCGCGGTCTCCGGCAGCCGCGGCGAGCTGTTTGGCCACCGGGCCGTCGTGGTAGTTGAACGCGGCGTCGAAGCCGAGTTCGAGGAGCCGGGCCACCTTCTCCGGCGAGCCCGCGCTGCCGATCACGCGGGACGCGCCCATGGCCTTGGCGATCTGGCCCACGAGCGAGCCGACGGCGCCGGCGGCGCCCGAGACGAAGACGACCTCGCCGGGCTTGAACTCGGCGACCTTGAGCAGGCCAGCGTACGCGGTCAGGCCGGTCATGCCGAGGGCGCCGAGGAACGCCGAGGCGGGGGCCAGGTCCGTGCGCGCAAGGGTGGTGGCAGCGGCATCGACGACGGCGTACTCCCGCCAGCCGAGGCTGTGCACGACGGTATCGCCCACGGCACGCCCGTCGGCCCGGGACGCGATGACCTCGCCGACGGCGCCGCCGTCGAGCGCCGCGTCCAGCGCAAACGGCGCGGAGTAGGACTTGACGTCATTCATGCGGCCGCGCATGTAGGGGTCAACCGAGATGAAGAGGTTGCGCACCAGGACCTGGCCGTCCTGCAGTTCGGGCAGCGGCGACTCGGCAAGGCGGAAATTCTCCGGCACGGGCCGGCCGTGCGGGCGGGATGCCAGCTGGATCTCGCGGCTGGTGGCGGGAAGGGTTTCGGTGTTGGTGCTCATGCGGCGACCTCCAGGATCGTGATGTCTACAGTGATGTTGCCTCGGGTGGCGTTGGAATACGGGCAGACCTCGTGGGCTTTGGCCACGAGGGTCTCAGCGGTTTCGCGGTCCAGGGCGGGCAGGGCAATCTCGAGTTCGGCGGCGATGCCATAGCCGGCACCGCCGTCCAGGGCACCGAGGTGGATTCTCGCCGCGACGGCGGAATCCGTCAGGTCCGCCTTGTGCTGGCGGCCGACCAGGCGCAGGGCCGAGTGGAAGCACGCGGCGTAGCCGGCGGCGAACAGCTGCTCGGGGTTGGTTCCTGCCCCGTCGCCGCCGAGTTCCACCGGGCTGGCCAGGGTGACGCTGAGCTTGCCGTCCTTGCTGACGGCGGTGCCGTCGCGGCCTTCGCCGGAGGCCAGGGCCTCGGCTGTGTAGAGGGTCTTCATGGGTTCCGTTCTGTCGGTGGGACAAAGTCTGGGACGAAGGGGGTCAGCAGCTCAGCGGGCCGCGTGCAGCGCCTCGGACAGCCGGCCCAGAGTTTCCCGGAGCTGGTCCAGTTCCGCGGGCGTGAGTCCGGCGGCGTCCGCCAGCCGTTGCGGGATGCCGCTGGCTTTGGCACTGAGTGCGGCCCCGGCGTCGGTCAGGAAGATTTCCACGCGGCGCTCGTCCTCGGCCGAGCGGCGGCGCTTGACGAGGCCCAGCGCTTCAAGCCGTTTGAGCAGCGGCGACAGCGTTCCGGAGTCGAGTCCGAGCTCCTCCCCCAGGTCGCGGACGCTGCGCGGTTCCGCCTCCCACAGCACCAGCATGGCGAGGTACTGCGGGTACGTCAGGCCGAGCTCCTCCAGCATGGGCCGGTAGACGGCCGTGGCGGCACGCGAGGCCGAGTACATGGCAAAGCACACCTGCCGGTTCAGCCGGAGCGCGTCCGAACCGGTCTTGCAGGCGTCTTCTGGCGTGGTCATGCTTCCACGCTACTGCACAATTAGCTTGCACGCAATTCAGTTGTGCACAATTCATTCGCACACAACCTAAGTGCGCCGGCGCGGCCCGACCCCGCGCGGCGCCCGGGGCGGAGTGGATGGGGAACGGGTTAGAGGTCGCGAATGGTGCGCAGGGCCGCCGCCGTGAGCACCTGGATGCCGAGGCCAAGCGCCCGCTCATCAACGATGTAGTCGCCGCGGTGGAGGTCGTACTCTTCGCCGCCGGGGGTCTTGGTGCCCAGCCGCATCATGGCGCCCGGGGTGTCGGCCAGGAACCACGCGAAGTCTTCCCCGCCCATGGACTGCGGGGTCAGGACCACGGCGCTCTCGCCGATTTCGGCGCGGGCGGCGGCCTCGATCACGGCCATCTCGTGTTCGGAGTTGACCACCGGGGGGACGCCGCGGGTGTGTTCCAGATGCACGTCCACACCATAGGGCTCGGCAATCTGGCGGACGACGTCGTCGAGCAGCTCGCCGGCGTCGTGCCAGGCCTCGCGGTCCAGGCACCGCAAAGTGCCGGCCATGTAGCCGCTGCCGGGGATGGCGTTCGGTGCCGACCCTGCGGAGATCTGGCCCCAGACCACTGATACGCCGCTGCGGACATCGACGCGGCGGGACAGTACGGCCGGAACGTTGACCGCGATCTGCGCCAGGGCGAAGACCAGTTCTTCGGTCAGGTGCGGACGCGACGTATGGCCGCCGCGGCCGGAAAGCTCAATCTTGATGGTGTCCGAGGCGGAGGTGATGGCCCCGATCCGGGTGCCGATCTTGCCGACCTCGATCCGGGGGTCGCAGTGCAGCGCCAGGATGCGCGGCACGCCTTCCAGGACACCCTGCTCGATGCAGGACGTGGCTCCGCCGGGCATGGTTTCTTCGGCGGGCTGGAAGATGATCCGGATGGTCCCCTGCAGCGGCGACTGTTCGTGCATGCGCTGCAGGACCAGGGCGATGCCGAGCATGGTGGTGGTATGGACGTCGTGGCCGCAGGCGTGGGTCACGCCGTGGTTCTTCGAGGCGAACTCCAGGCCCGTTTCCTCGATGATCGGCAAGGCGTCGATGTCCCCGCGCAGTGCGGTGGCGATGGGGCCCTGCCCGACGTCGACGGTCAGGCCGGTGCCTTCGAGGCGCCGTGGCTTGAGCCCGGCTTCCTCGAGCCGCTTGGCCAGCTTGTCGGTGGTGCGGAACTCTTTGAACGACAGCTCGGGGTGAGCATGGAGATCGCGGCGGAAAGCGATCAGCTCCGGCAGGAGGGGCTTCAGCCACGGCCCCACAAGAGTCGTTGGCTCAGCTTCAGTCGAGTAGTTGCGCACGGAACAACTCTATCCAGCGAACAACGAATAGCGGCATCGGGAACGGCGCGTTACGGATTACTGAACACCGGACGCCAGGATTGGCACTCTCACGCCTACAGGACGTCGGTGTCGCCCTTGGCCTTGATCGCATCCACGGCCTGCTTGACCCGCTGCGAGTGCTCCTTGGTGGTGACCAGGAGGGCGTCCGGGGTGTCGACGATCACGACGTCCTTGATGCCGATCAGGGCGATCACCCGTTTGGTATCGGAGACCACCACGCCGCTGGCGTTCTCGGTGAAGACGCGCGCGCCCTCCCCCAGCACCGTGACCTCGTCGACTTCCTTGGCGCTGTTGAGCCGGCCCACGGAGGCAAAGTCCCCGACGTCGTCCCAGCGGAACGTTCCGGGCACCACGGCGACGTCGCCGGCGGCGGCAGCGGGTTCGGCGACCGCGTAATCGATGGCAATCTTCGGCAGCGTCGGCCACACCCGGGCCGTGACGGCGTCGCGCTCCGGGGTATCCCAGGCCTTGGCGATTTCCTGCAGTCCGGCGAAGAGCTCGGGCTGGTTGGCTTCGAGGTGCTTGAGCATCAGCGAAACCGGCGCCACGAACATGCCCGCGTTCCAGACGTAGTCCCCGCTGTCGATGTACTGCTGGGCGACTTCCTCGCTGGGCTTCTCCACGAACTCCACCACGGACTGCGCATGGGGCGCGTCCGGGATGTGGAGGTTCGCGCCGGAGCGGATGTAGCCGAATCCGGTGGACGGGTGGGTGGGCTTGATGCCAATGGTGACGATCTTGCCCGCGGCCGCGGTGTAGACGGCCTCACGCACGGCGGCCTGGAAGAGGTCATCCGGGCTGATGACCTGGTCCGCGGCAAAGGAGCCCATGATGGTATCCGGGTCCCGCTCATGGAGGATGGCGGCGGCGAGGCCGATCGCCGCACCGGAGTCCTTCGGCTCGCTTTCGAGCACCAGGTCGGATTCCAGGACCTCGGGCAACTGGCGGCAGACGGCGTCCCGATGGGCGGCACCGGTGACCACCAGCACGTGCTTGCCGGCGACGGGCTGGAGGCGGTCATAGGTGGCGCGCAGCAGCGTGCTGCCCGAACCGGTCAGGTCATGCAGGAATTTCGGGGCTGCTGCCCGCGACAGGGGCCAAAGGCGGGTCCCCACCCCGCCCGCCGGAATAACCGCCATAAAACGGTCCAGCGGCGAATCCTGGCTTGTCACTTTGTCTGTAGTCATCACCGCTACTTTAGCCGACACCGCCCAGATCACCCCTGATTGGGCCGGAATCCGGCCGTTTCGGCCGCCCTGGGCGCCCCCGAATGTGGCGTTCGTCTCAAAACGGACGGAAAACCGCGCCGGGGCCTGTCAACAACGGGTTCCCAAATTGAATAAGCTGTTAGCGAAGCCTAGATTTAGGCTTGAGCTTACGAGTGCTCTCGCAGCAGGCGTTCCCCCCGCGTGGATCCCATGCCAGCGCCGCTGTGTTGCAGGGAGGTTTATTCAGTGCCGACAAAACCAGCTGGCACCTTGTACCGCGGCCGTGAAGGCATGTGGTCCTGGGTTGGACACCGCATTACCGGTGTAGTGATTTTCTTCTTCTTGTTGGTCCACGTGCTGGACACCTCATTGGTGCGTGTGTCCCCCGAGGCCTACACCGCCGTCATTGGTGCCTACAAGAACCCCCTCATGGCCCTGGGTGAAACGGGCCTTGTCGCAGCGATCGTCTTCCACGCCTTCAACGGCCTGCGGATCATCGCCGTCGACTTCTGGAAGAAGGGTGCCAAGTACCAGCGTCAGATGCTCTGGACGGTCCTGGGCCTCTGGGTCGTCGTCATGGCCGGCTTCGCCATCCGCCACCTGTCCCTCGCGCTTGGAGGTCACTAAGCCATGACTGCAACAATTCAAAGCCCACGCAGTGGAAAACCCAGTAGCGGAAAACCCACTAGTGGGAAGATCCAGCCGAAGTACCGCCGCACCGGTTCTTCCAAGGGCAACTTCGAGATGCTCGCCTGGCTCTTCATGCGGCTCTCCGGCGTTGTGCTGGTGGTGCTGATCTTCGGCCACCTGACCGTCAACCTGCTGGTCGGCGAGGGCATCCACGCGATCGACTTCGGCTTCGTGGCCGGCAAGTGGGCGGACCCGTTCTGGCAGGTCTGGGACCTGGCCATGCTGTGGCTCGCCATGCTGCACGGCACCAACGGTGTCCGCACCATCATCAACGACTACGCCGAGAAGGACGCCACCCGCCTGTGGCTGAAGATTGTGCTCTACGCGGCCACCACGGTCATCATCATCCTGGGCACCCTGGTCATCTTCACGTTCAACCCGTGCCCCGTGGCCAACGGCGTCCAGCTTCCCGGCGGTTTCTGCCCTGCACCTTAGGGCGCAGCCGTAACCACGGAGCCGCCGCGGACCGCCGCCCCATCGGGCAGGCACTGGCGGTCCGCCGCGGCACCTGATCTTCCCTGCCGAGCGCAGGCGCAGATTGCACGAGACTTCACCGCGCAGGCACGTACCTGCCGGTGGGTTACAGCGAATTTTGAGAGAAAGAGCATCTGGTATGCAGGTCCATAAGTACGACGTCGTGATCGTCGGTGCCGGTGGCGCCGGGATGCGCGCGGCGATCGAATCAGGTCAGCGCGCCCGAACAGCAGTACTGACCAAGCTCTACCCCACCCGGTCCCACACCGGCGCGGCCCAGGGCGGCATGTGCGCAGCCCTGGCCAACGTCGAAGAGGACAACTGGGAATGGCACACCTTCGACACCATCAAGGGCGGCGACTACCTGGTTGACCAGGACGCAGCCGAGGTCATGGCGAAGGAAGCGATCGACGCCGTCCTGGACCTGGAAAAGATGGGCCTGCCGTTCAACCGCACGCCCGAGGGCCGCATTGACCAGCGCCGGTTCGGCGGCCACACCCGCGACCACGGCAAGGCCCCGGTCCGCCGCGCCTGCTACGCCGCAGACCGCACCGGCCACATGATCCTGCAGACCCTGTACCAAAACTGCGTCAAGCACAACGTCGAGTTCTACAACGAGTACTACGTCCTGGACCTGCTCACGGTCGAGGAAGACGCGGTCCGCGAGGACGGCACCCCGTACAAGCAGAAGCGTGTTGCCGGCGTCGTGTCCTACGACCTCGCCTCGGGCGAACTGCACGTCTTCCAGGCCAAGTCCGTGGTGTTCGCCTCCGGCGGCGCCGGCAAGGTCTTCAAGACGACCTCCAACGCCCACACCCTCACCGGCGACGGTATGGGCATCGCGTTCCGCCGTGGCATCCCGCTGGAGGACATGGAGTTCTTCCAGTTCCACCCGACAGGCCTCGCCGGCCTGGGCATCCTGCTGTCCGAGGCCGCCCGCGGCGAAGGCGCCATCCTGCGCAACTCCGAGGGCGAACGCTTCATGGAGCGCTACGCCCCCACCATCAAGGACCTCGCCCCGCGCGACATCGTGGCCCGCTCCATGGCCAACGAAGTCCGTGAGGGACGCGGCTGCGGCCCGAACAAGGACTATGTCCTGCTGGACCTGACCCACCTTGAGCCCGCGCACATCGACGCCAAGCTGCCGGACATCACCGAATTCGCCCGCACCTACCTGGGTGTGGAACCGTACACGGAGCCGGTTCCGGTATTCCCGACGGCGCACTACGCCATGGGCGGCATCCCCACGAACATCAGCGCCGAGGTCCTGCAGGACAACGACACGGTGGTCCCGGGCCTTTACGCGGCCGGCGAGGTCGCCTGCGTCTCTGTCCACGGCTCCAACCGGCTGGGCACCAACTCGCTGCTGGACATCAACGTGTTCGGCAAGCGCGCCGGCATCGCCGCCGCCGAATACGCCAAGACCGCGGACTTCGTGGAACTCCCGGCGGACCCGGAGGCCTACACCCTGGACCTGCTGGACCACGTCCGGACCTCCGACGGCACCGAGAAGGTCGCTGCGATCCGCAAGGAACTGCAGGACACCATGGATGCCAACATGCAGGTGTTCCGCACCGCCGACACCCTGAACCAGGTCCTGAGGGACATCGCGTCCTTCGAGGAGCGGTACCAGCGCATCAGTGTCCAGGACAAGGGCAAGCGCTTCAACCTGGACCTGCTCGAGGCCGTGGAACTGGGCTTCCTGCTGGAACTCGCCAAGGTCATGACCGTGGCGGCCCTGCACCGCGAAGAGTCCCGCGGCGGTCACTTCCGCGAGGACTTCCCCGAGCGCGACGACGAAAAATTCATGAAGCACTCCATGGCGTACAAGGATGAGCATGCTCCGGCGGATGGTTCCGCCGAGTCGATCGCCGGCATCCGGCTTTCCACCAAACCGGTGGTCTTTACGCGCTACGAGCCGATGGTGAGGAAGTACTAAGATGAGCGCTGAACTCGCTGAGCCAGCATCCAAGATCGAACTGCCCGCCGGCGTCGGCGGGGGTGGGGAAATCCCGTCCTTCGACGTCCACCTGCGTGTGCGCCGCTACAACCCGGAGGTCTCCGAGGAGTCCACGTGGGACGACTTCCACGTGACGATGTACGGCACCGACCGTGTCCTGGATGCCCTGCACAAGATCAAGTGGGAAATCGACGGCAGCGTCTCCTTCCGCCGCTCCTGCGCCCACGGCGTCTGCGGTTCCGATGCCATGCGCATCAACGGCCGCAACCGCCTGGCCTGCAAGACCCTGCTGAAGGACCTGGACACGTCCAAGCCCATCACGGTCGAGCCGATCAAGGGCCTGCCGGTGGAGAAGGACCTGATCGTGGACATGGAGCCGTTCTTCCAGTCCTTCCGGGAGGTCATGCCGTTCCTGATCAACCGCGGCCATGAGCCCACCAAGGAACGCCTGCAGTCCGCCGAGGACCGCGAGCGGTTCGACGACACCACCAAGTGCATCCTGTGCGCCGCGTGCACGTCGTCCTGCCCGGTGTTCTGGACCGACGGACAGTACTTCGGCCCGGCGGCCATCGTCAACGCGCACCGCTTCATCTTCGATTCCCGCGATGATGCAGGCGACATGCGCCTGGAGATCCTCAACGACAAGGAAGGCGTGTGGCGCTGCCGCACCACCTTCAACTGCACCGAGGCCTGCCCGCGCGGCATCCAGGTCACGCAGGCCATCGCCGAGGTCAAGCAGGCCATTTTGGCCCGCAAGATCTAGGACCTGGCTCGCCAGACCAACAGGGCCAGAAACCAAAAAGCCAGAACCACGAAGAAACAGACGACGGCGCCTCTCACCTTTTTGGGTGGGGGCGCCGTCGTCGTCTGCCCGCTCACACGAAAGGGGACACCGTGTCCCGCTCAGAAAAAATCTCCTTCCAGGGATCCACCGGCGAGCTCCTTTCCGGCGTTGTAGACCTGCCCGACGGCCCGCTGAAGGGTTGGGGCGTGTTCTCGCACGGCTTCACCCTGGGCAAGGACAGCCCCTCGGCGTCGCGGATGTGCAAGGCCCTGGCGGACAACGGCGTGGGCATGCTCCGGTTCGACAACCTGGGGCTCGGCGAGTCCGCCGGGATGTGGTCGGAGGGGTCCTTCAGCCACAAGGTGGCCGACACCGTCAAGGCGGCCGAATTCATGCGGGACTCGGACCGGGGAGTGTCCTTGCTCGTGGGCCACTCGTTCGGCGGCGCCGCCGTGCTGTCCGCCGCGCGGCAGATCCCGGAGCTGAAGGCCGTGGCGACGGTGGGGGCGCCCTTTTCGCCCAAGCACGTGGCCCACGTCTTTGACGCCGCGCTGGACCGGATCCTGAACGAGGGCAGCGCCGAGGTGGACCTGGGCGGCAAGCGGGTGGAGATCCGCCGGCACTTTGTCGAGGACCTGGAAAACGCGGACCTGACCGACTGCATCCGGCAGCTGCACAAGCCGCTCATGGTGCTGCACTCCCCCACCGACAACACGGTGGGGATCGAGAACGCCAGCACCATTTTCCAGACGGCACGCCACCCGCGCAGCTTCGTCTCGCTGGAGGGCAGTGACCACCTCCTGACGGGCAAAGGCCAGGCGGCCCGTGCGGCGAAGATTATTTCGGCGTGGGCCGACCAGTACCTCGACGCCTGAACGCGGCGGACAGCGACCCGCGGCGGGCACGGTGCTCTACCGGCGTTTTGCCCGGCTGGACGCGCCTGGAACCCCACCCGATGGTCGCGTTGGCGGGGCCGGCCTTGAGGTCCACTTCCCGGATGGCCACCCACGCTGCGCAGACCACGTACACCTGGCTGACCAAGTTGAACCAGATCAGCAGGCCGATGATGATGGCGAAGGGCGCCAGGATGGGGTTCTTGCCCGCGCTGGCCAGCAGCTGGGTGCTGAAGATCTGCAGCACGGTGGTGCCCACCGCGGCGAGGATGGTCCCCTCCAGCAGGGAGCGCCGGGCCGGCTTCAGTCCCGCGGCCACCCGATACATGATCACGGCGGTACCCCAGCCGAGCAGCAGCGGCACGACGATCTGGATGGAGGTCGTGAGCGGCCCGGCCACCACCGGATCGAGGTGCAGCTGCTCGGTCACCCACCCCGCAGCGGTGCCGAACACGAGGGAGACGGCGGAGCTGACCACGAGGGCCACTCCCATCAGGAGCAGCGTGCCAATGTCCTTGAGGATCTGCAGGACCGGGTTCATCACCAGAGGGCCGAGCTGCATCATGCTGCGAACACCGTCGCGGATGCCGCTGATCCAGCCCAGGGACGTGAACACCGTGACGACGGCGGCGATCGCGGCGGCCCAGCCAAGGCTGGCGGGGTTCAGCAGCTGATAGGGATCAACGAGCCCCTCGCTGCCGTCGACCTTCAAGAGGCCCGGCGCGGCGGTGGCCACGCTCTTGATGATCTGGTCCAGCAGGGCCGGGTTTCCGCTGAGGAAGATGCCGGCGATCGCGAATCCGGTGGCCAGCAGACCCGTGATGGAGAAGAACATCCTGAACCCGATGCCGGCACTCAGGAGGGCGCCGCGCTGGCGGAGATAGTGCATGTACGCGCGCATGGGCAACAGCATGTTGACCCGGGCCAGCAGCCACATGACCATGGCCATCAGTGACGCCGGTCCCCCGCCGCCGGAGCGCCGAACCCTGCCCCACTCGACCCTCTTGCGGATGACTTCCAGTTTCAGCCCCGCCAGGTCGGTGGGAAGCGGCGGCTCAGCGGGCGCCTGCGGTGCCGTCCTGGCCTCTGTCGTCGTCAGGTTTGGTCCCAAAGTCAAGCTCTTCCCGTAGCTGCCAGATGCCGTTGTCGTCGTGTTCGTAAAGTCCCATGCTAGCGACCGGAAACGTGGCCCTGTAATCCTTGAGGACCGTTTCGGCCTCATCGAGGCTCTCCGGGGCGACGTCGTGCGCGACGGTAACGTGCGGATGGTAGTCGAACGGCAATTCCCGCTCCAGCGGACCGGACTGCAGCTGTCGGTGCAGGTTCACGCAGGTCCCGAAGCCGTCCTCCACGTTCAGGTAGACCACCGGGGATACCGGCCGGAAAGACCCCGTCCCCGCGATGGTCACCGTGAACGGCTCCTGCCTGCGTGCCACGTCCCGGACATGGTCGCAGGTCGCTTCCCAGTCCTGCGTCATGGTGGTGGTGACCAACGTGATGTGGGCCGGGACGACGGCGGCCATCGGGTCCCCGAATGATGCGCGCCAACGCTGGAGCTCCTCAGCGATGTCCGCCGGGAAGCTCAGGATCACACCGATGCTGATGCCTTCGCTGCGCTGCCCGTTCGACGTGGCAGCTTTCGCGGTGACTTTGCTGACGGAGGACATTGACCTAGCGGCCCCCGTGGGAGCCGGCGTACGGCAGGAACCCCACCTTGGCGTAGACGTCGCGCAGGGTGACGGAGGCGATCTCCCGGGCCTTGTCGGCGCCGAGGGCCAGCAGCCGGTCCAGCTCCGCGGGATCGTCCAGCAGCTCGTTGGCGCGGTTCCGGATCGGCGTCAGGTGCTCCGTGACCGCTTCGGCGAGATCGACCTTGAGGTGGCCGTACATCTTGCCCTCGTAGGCGGCGACAAGGGCGTCAACGCTCTGCCCGGTGATTGCCGAGTAGATGGTCAGCAGGTTGGACACGCCCGGCTTCGTTTCACGGTCGAACCGGATTTCCGTCTCCGCATCCGTCACGGCGGACTTGATTCGCTTCGCGGTGACCTTGGGATCGTCGAGCAGGTTGATCAGGCCCGCCGGCGACTCCGCGGACTTCGACATCTTGGCGGTCGGGTGCTGCAGATCGTAGATCTTGGCCGATTCCTTCTGGATGAAGGGCTGGGGCACCGTGAACGTCTGGCCGAAGCGGGAATTGAACCGCTGCGCCAGGTCACGGCTCAGTTCCACGTGCTGGCGCTGGTCCTCGCCCACGGGGACACCGTGCGGCTGGTACAACAGGATGTCCGCCGCCTGCAGGATGGGGTAGGTGAAGAGGCCGACGCTCGCCTGCTCCGAACCCTGTTTGAGGGCCTTGTCCTTGAACTGGGTCATCCGGGACGCCTCGCCGAACCCGGTGATGCAGTTCAGGACCCAGGCCAGCTGGGCATGCTCGGGCACCTGGGACTGGACGAACAGCGTGCACTTCTCGACGTCCACGCCGCCGGCAATGTACTGCGCCGCCGTGACCCGGGTGCGGTGGGCCAATTCGGCAGGATCCTGCGGAACGGTGATCGCGTGCAGGTCCGGGATGAAGAAGACGGCGTCGTACTCGTCCTGCATCCGGACCCAGTTCACGAGGGCCCCAATGTAGTTGCCCAGGTGCAGGGAGCTGGCAGAGGGCTGCATGCCGGAGAGAATGCGGTGCCGGGCCGCGGAGGTTGCCGGGGCGGCTTTGCCGGCGGCTGTCTCAGCGTCAGGGGCGACGCCGGCGTCGGTCACAGTGGAAGTAGAGGTCATTCGTGGAAGCCTTAAGACTAGAGCCGGTAGTCCACTACCAGCGGGGCGTGGTCGGAGAAGCGCGTATCCCAGGACAGTGCCCGGTCAACGACGGCCGACACTGCCGCAGCAGCGAGGGCAGGCGTGGCCATGTGGTAATCGATGCGCCAGCCCGTGTCGTTGTCGAAGGCCTGGCCCCGTTGCGACCACCAAGTGTAGGGGCCGTCGACGTTACCCGCCAGGCCCCTGTGAACATCCTTCCAGCCGATCTCCTCGCCGAAGAAGCGGTCAAAATAGGCCCTCTCCTCCGGAAGGAAGCCGGCACGTTTGACGTTGCCCTTCCAGTTCCTGATATCCAGCTCCGTGTGGCCGACGTTGAGGTCGCCCACCACGAGTGCGTGATCGCTGTGCTTGGCCAATTCGGGAAGCCGCCGGATCATGACGTCCAAGAAACGGAACTTGTCCTCCTGCTTGGGTGTGCCGGCCTCGCCCGAGTGCACGTAGGCGCTGACGACGGTCAGCCGTGAGGCCTGCCCTGCCGCATCCCGGACGGTGTAGTCCGCCTCGACCCAGCGTCCTGCCGTGGCGAAGTAGTCCTCCCCGATGCCCACGCGGGTGGCCAGCGGCTCTTCGCGGGAAGCGATCGCGACGCCGGCCCGGCCCTTGGCCTCGGCCTCTGCGTGCAGGATGAACCAGCCCTCGCCCAGCAGCTCCTGGACGATCGCGTCAGGGGCGCGGACCTCCTGGAGGCAGAGAATGTCCACCTCGCGCGGCTCAAGCCACTCCGCCATGCCCTTCTTGTAGGCGGCACGAAGGCCATTGACGTTGACTGATGCGATGCGAAGGTGGTCCTTCTCCAATGCCGAGCTCACCCGATCCACTCTAGTCGATGATGGTTCCGCTGACGGGTTCGTCGCCGCCGGAGGAGGATTTGATCATGTCCCGCGCGTTGGTCGCGGTGATCTCGATGGTCTCCAGCGCCCGGCGGATCGAGTCCTGGTCCGCGGCGTCGCCCTTGGCGCGCTCCTGCTCGACCACGCGGACCTGAACCTGGACAATCTTGAAGGAGTGGTCCAGCTTCATGTCGCGCACGCTTTCGGCGCCCCGGCCCTCGCTGACCACGCGGGTGCCGCCGTGGTCCACGCTGCCGGCCGTCGGTGCCCGGCCGGTGGCGGCGTTGAAGGCGTTCTGGGCCTCGTCGAGCCTGGCCCCGGCCTTCTTGGCGGCCCGCTGGATGCTGAACACCACAAAGGCGGCCAGCGCCAGCCAGGCGCCGGCGATGGCGGCAACGATCCAGCCCACGACGTCGTTCTGGTTGGCCGCGAAGATCACGGCAACCGTGAAGGCGATGATGAAGACCAGCATCCCCGGCCCGCTGATGCGGAACATGGAGAACCGGCCCGTGGCCGTGGTGGACGTGGACGCGGAGCTACCCAGAGATTGCATGTGCCCATTATCGCAAACGTGGCCGGCCGGCCGCGGCGCTTCCACCCGGGGCGAACGGCACCTGCGACTGGATTAGCTCAGGACCAGGCAGAACGGGTGGCCGCCCGGGTCCGGGGCCTATTTCAGGAACAACCGGCGCAGGCGGCCCGTGGTGAGCATGACGCCGAGGCCAATCATGACGAGGTAGTAGCCGATGTGCACGGCCGTGGCCGGGCTGAACACACCCACGCTGATCTGCCGCAGCAGTTCCACACCGTGCCACAGCGGCATGGCCTGGATGAACCATTGGATGGGCTGCGGATAGACGCTGAGCGGGTAGAACGTGGCGCTGAAGAGGAACATCGGCAGCATCACGAAGTTGATCCAGTCCATTTGCTGGAACGTCTTCATGAAGCTCGTGATCCCCATGCCGAAGCTCGCGAAGCCAAAGGCGATCAGCACCGCGGCCGGGATCATCAGCACGGCCCACGGCGTGGTGATCAGGCCCATCACGGCCATGACGGCGGTGAAGCCGGTGGCGTACATGGCCCCGCGCAGCAGGGCCAGGAAAATTTCGCCCATGGCGACATCCATCGGCCCCAGCGAGGTGTAGAGCATGCCCTGGTAGAGCTTGGCGAAGTTCATCTTGAAGAAGACGTTCCAGGTGGAGTCATAGACGGCGCCGTTCATCGCCGAGACCGCCAGCAGCGCCGGGGCGATGTAGGCGGCGTAGCTGATCTCCTGGCCGCCCGGGCCCTGGACGGACCCGACGATTGCGCCCAGGCCCACGCCCATGGAAATCAGGTACAGCACGGGCTCGAAGAAACCGGAGACCATGACCATCCAGTTGCTGCTCTTGGTGGCCATGAGCCCGCGGGCGACGACGGCGCGGACGTTGCGGGAATAGATAGGCCCGAAGCGCCGGCGCCGTGCGGCTTCGGTGACGCTGTGGTCCCCCGGGCTGAGACTTCCGGTGAGTACGCTCATGAGGCCATCCTTTTGGCGAACTGGCGTTTGGTCAGGACCCAGCCGCCTGCTGCCAGGGCCAGCAGGAAGACGACGTGGACGATGGTGAGCCACGGCTCTTCCTCGTACCCGTAGCTGACCACGCGGCCGAGTTCCGTCCCGTGCCAGATCGGGGAGATCCAGCCGATCCAGCGAACGCCCAGCGGAAGCGTGTCCAGGGGGAAGAACGTGCCGGAGAACAGGAACAGCGGCATGACGATGAACCGCATGACCATGGCGAACTGGCCCCGGTCCTCCTTGATGGTGGCCGCGTAGGCCATGAGCGGCAGGCCGAAGGACAGCCCGGCGAGGGTGGCGATGAGGATCGAGACCCAGGCCCAGGCGCCGGGGGCGGCCCCGAACAGCGCCACGACGGCAAAGTAAATGGCCGACTGCAGCAGGAAGCGGGCGGTGACGGCGATCACCTGGCCGCCGGCGATCTGTTCCGGAGTCAGCGGGGAGGCGTGCGGGCCGTAATAGACGCGCCGCCATTTGAAGCCGTCCATCACCGGGAAGGTGAACTCGTTGGCGGCCGTCATAACCGCCGCGGAGATCAGCAGGGCGGGCGCGATGAAGGTCAGGTAGCTGACCCCGCCGAAGGCGCCGGCCCCGTTGGCCTCGACGAGGGTGGCCAGGCCCACGCCCATCGCGAACAGGTAGGCCACCGGCTGTCCCACGCCGTACATGACGATGGTCCAGCCGTAGCCCTTCATGACCCGCAGGACTTGTTCGGCGTAGTAGAAGGCGCCCCAGCGGCGGGCGCGGGCAGCCGAGACTGCCGGTGAGTGCGCGCGCAGTGCCGGCGCCGCCGTCGTGTTAGTCAACGAGGCTCCTGCCGGTCAGGCGCAGGAAGACGTCTTCCAGCGAGGAGCGGCGCACCAGCGACGTGACCGGCCGCAGGCCGCGGCTGGTGACCTGCTCCAGGGCGGCCTCGCCGTCGTTGGCGTAGATGAGCACCCGGTCCGGCAGCGTCTCCAGGCGTTCGCCGATGCCTTCGAGTTCCGCGCCGACGCTCGCATTGCGCTCCGAGCCGAAGCGCAGTTCGAGGACCTCCCGGGTGGAGTAGTCGCGGATCAGGCTGGCCGGAGATCCCTCGGCCATGATCCTGCCCTTGTCCACCACGATCAGGCGGTCGCACAGCTGCTCGGCCTCGTCCATGTAGTGGGTCGTGAGGATCAGGGTGACACCCTGCTCCTTGAGCCGGAACAGCCGGTCCCAGAGGATGTGCCGCGCCTGCGGGTCCAGGCCCGTCGTCGGCTCGTCCAGCAGCAGGATCCGGGGTTCGTTGATGAGGGAGCGGGCGATCGTCAGGCGCCGTTTCATGCCGCCGGACAAGGCGTCCACCTTTGACTTGGCCTTGTCCGTGAGCTGGGCGAACTCCAGCAGCTCGTCGGCCTTGGGCTTCAGGTAGCTCATGGGCAGGCCGAAGTAGCGGCCGTAGACCAGCAGGTTGTCCCGGACTTTCAGTTCCTCGTCCAGGTTGTCCTGCTGCGGCACGACGCCCAGGTGCGCGCGGACCTCCGGCCCGTGCTGTTCGGGGTCCAAGCCCATGATGCTCAGGTTGCCGGAGGTGCGCTGCGAGACCCCGCCGATCATCTTCATGGTGGTGGACTTGCCGGCGCCGTTGGGGCCGAGCAGTCCGAAGGCTTCCCCGGCGGGGACGCGGAAGGAGATGCCGTCGACGGCGGTGACGTCGCCGTAGCGTTTGGTGAGGTTTTCGGCGGTGATGACGTACTGCGGAGCGGCGTCGGAGGGGCTGTTTACGCGTGATTCTTTGGAGGCAAGTTCGGACACCCGCACTACGGTAGTGGATCCCCGCAAACTATGAAAGAGTCTTTTCGTAAAAACTCCTGACGTATCCGTTCCGTTATGCCCGCCGGCCGCGACGAGCGCGGACTCCCGCGGTGGCTGCGCCTGCCGGGGCGGCGCGGGCGGGGGGGGCCCCSCCACCGCGGGGGCGGCTCAGGCGAGTCCGGGGTGGCGCCCCTCTGCCACGTGGCGCTCCGCGGTTTCCACCACGTTGGCGAGCAGCATGGCGCGGGTCATCGGCCCCACTCCCCCGGGATTCGGCGAGATCCAGGCAGCGACCTCGGCCGCGGCAGGATCAACGTCGCCCGTGACCACGGCCTTGCCGTTACCATCGTCCACCCGGCTGACGCCGACGTCGAGCACAATCGCACCGGGCTTGAGGTCGCCGGCCTTGATCATGTGCGGCTGCCCGGCGGCGGCGATCACGACGTCGGCCTGCCGGAGTTCCGCCGGCAGGTCGACCGTTCCGGTGTGGGCCAGGATGACCGTGGCATTGACGTCCTTGCGGGTCAGCAGGAGCCCCACCGGCCGGCCGATGGTGACGCCGCGGCCCACCACGAGGACACGCTTGCCGTTCAGGCTGATGCCGTGCCGGGTCAGGAGCTCCACGCAGCCCTTGGGCGTGCAGGGCAGCGGGGACGTCATGGGCCCGCTGACGTTGGCCACGAGCCGGCCCAGGTTCATCGGGTGCAGGCCGTCGGCGTCCTTCTCAGGATCCATGGCCTCCAGGATGACGTCCTGGTCGATGTGCTTGGGCAGCGGCAGCTGCACAATGTAGCCCGTGCACGCCGGGTTCTCGTTGAGTTCCCGGACCACGGCCAGCAGTTCTTCCTGCGTGGTGTCCTCGGGCAAGTCGCGGCGGATGGACGTGATGCCCACCTCGGCGCAGTCCTTGTGCTTGCCGCCGACATACCAGGTGCTGCCGGGGTCGGAGCCCACCAGGATGGTGCCCAGTCCGGGGGTGACGCCCTTGGCCTTGAGGGCGGCCACGCGTTCGGTCAGCTCGGCCTTGATGGCGGCGGCAGTGGCCTTGCCGTCGAGGATCCGGGCTGTACTTGCCGTCTTAGAGGAAGTCATGGGCTACCACTGCTCGTGCTGCGGGTACAGCGGGAAGTCGGCGGCGAGTTTGTCGACGCGGGCCTGCAGGGCCTCGATATCGGTGGCAGCGCCGGACTTCAGCGCCGTGGCGATGATGTCCGCAACCTCGGTGAACTCCTCGGCGCCGAAGCCGCGGGTGGCCAGGGCCGGGGTGCCGATGCGCAGGCCGGAGGTGACCATCGGCGGGCGGGGGTCGAACGGCACGGCGTTGCGGTTGACGGTGATGCCCACGGAGTGCAGGAGGTCCTCGGCCTGCTGGCCGTCGAGCTGGGAGTTGCGCAGGTCCACCAAGACCAGGTGCACGTCGGTGCCGCCGGTCAGGACGGAGACGCCGGCGCCGGCGACGTCGGCCTGGCCGAGGCGGTCGGCGATGATCTTGGCACCTTCAAGAACGCGTTCCTGGCGTTCCTTGAATTCCTCGGTGCCGGCGATCTTGAAGGCCACGGCCTTCGCGGCGATCACGTGCATGAGCGGGCCGCCCTGCTGGCCGGGGAACACGGCGGAGTTGAGCTTCTTGGCCCATTCCTGCTTGGCCAGGATCACGCCGGAGCGCGGGCCGGACAGGGTCTTGTGCACCGTGGAGGTGACGACGTCGGAGTGCTCCACCGGGCTCGGGTGCAGCCCGGCGGCGACAAGGCCGGCAAAGTGTGCCATGTCGGTCCAGAGCAGGGCGCCGACCTCGTCGGCGATCGAGCGGAACGCGGCGAAGTCGAGGTGCCGCGGGTAGGCGGACCAGCCGGCGATGATCACCTGCGGCTTTTCGGCGATGGCCTGCTCGCGCAGCTTGTCCATGTCGATGCGGAAGTTGTCTTCCTCGACCTGGTACGCGGCCACGTTGTACAACTTGCCGGAGAAGTTCAGCTTCATGCCGTGGGTGAGGTGCCCGCCGTGGGCCAGGGACAGGCCCAGGATCTTGTCGCCGGGCGTGATCATGGCGGCGAGCGCGGCGGCGTTGGCCTGCGCACCGGAGTGCGGCTGCACGTTGGCGTATTCGGCGCCGAAGAGTTCCTTGACGCGGTCGATCGCGAGCTGCTCCGCGACGTCGACGTACTCACAGCCGCCGTAGTAGCGGCGTCCGGGGTAGCCCTCGGCGTACTTGTTGGTCAGGACGGAACCCTGGGCTTCCATCACGGCGCGCGGGGCGAAGTTTTCGGAGGCGATCATTTCCAGGGTGCCGCGCTGGCGGCCCAGCTCCTGGGCCAGGACGGCGGCGATTTCCGGGTCGAGTTCGGCCAGCGGCTGGTTGCTCACGGCGGCTGAGGTGGCGGTAGTAGTAGTCACGAGGAACTCCTGGTAGGCAACGGGTACGGCTATTGGTCAGGCTACCGGCTGGCCCGTTGCACCGCCCTTTGATTACGGGCCCCTTCTCAGCGGGCCGCGACAGCGGCGGTTGGCACCCTGGACGGGTGCCGGCAACGGCGTGGCAGCGGCGGTGCTGCCAACCGGTAAGACATGACCCTCGGCCCAGGCGTACGATCCGTGGTCTTCATGAGTGCCGCTCCCTGATGGTTAGCCATCCAACGCCAGTTGCGACGGGTTAACACTACCAAAACGCTTTCAAAACCGCCCTTGAAGCGCAGGTAGGCTGTTCTTCGTGACTGACGCGAACCTGACTGCTTCCTACATCCTGACCCTGTCCTGTCCCGACCGGCCCGGCATCGTGCACGCCGTCGCCGGGGCACTCCTGGTGGCTGGCTGCAATATTACGGACTCCCAGCAGTACGGCAGCCAGGGAACCGGGACTTTCTTCATGCGGGTGGAGGCGACGACGGCGGCCTCCCAGGTGGAACTGCTGGCAGCCCTTGAGCCCGTGGCGCAGGCCTTCGAGATGCAGTGGAGCCTCAACCCGGCCGGACGGAAGGTCCGCACCCTGTTGATGGCCAGCACGTCGGCGCACTGCCTGAACGACCTGCTGTTCCTGCAGCGCTCCGGCACCCTGCCGATCGATATTCCGGCCATCGTGTCCAACCACCGTGACCTTGAGGGCCTGGCCGAGTTCTACGGCATCCCGTTCCATCACATCCCGGTCACCCCGGACACGAAGTTCCACGCCGAGGACGCCCTGCGCGCCCTGATGAAAGAACATGACATCGAGCTCACCGTCCTGGCCCGCTACATGCAGATCATCTCCGATGACCTGTGCGCCGAGCTCACGGGCAAGGCCATCAACATCCACCACTCGTTCCTGCCCTCCTTCAAGGGCGCCAAGCCTTACCACCAGGCGCATGCCCGCGGCGTGAAGCTCATCGGCGCCACGGCGCACTATGTCACGGCCGCCCTGGACGAGGGTCCCATCATCGAACAGGAAGTCATCCGGGTGGACCACCGGCGCACCGCCGAGCAGTTCGTCCAGATGGGCCGCGACGTGGAGGGCCGCACCCTCGCCCAGGCCGTGCAGTGGCATGCCGAGCACCGCGTGCTGCTCGACGGCAACCGGACAGTTGTCTTTAACTGAAACCAGTCCTTGACTAGAGCTATGGAATCCACTCGCAGGGACCGGCTCGAGTCGTTCGTAGCCCTGTTGAAGTCCGAGGGCCGGCACGCCGTGCTGGGACTGGACTGCGGACCGGGCACCGACGGGCTGCACTTTGTGCAGTCCGGCATCCATTTCACCGGCGTCGACCCGTCCGAGGAGAACATCCACGTCGCCCGGGGGCACGGACTGGAGGCATCCGTGGCAGGCCCGTTGCCGCTGCCGTTCGCCGACGCAGCGTTTTCCTCGGTATGGGCGGTGGACGCGTTGTCCGGCCTGCCGCCCGAGCAGTGGGACGACGTCGTTCGCGAACTGGGCCGCGTGGCGGAACCGGGCGCGCCGATCGCCGTCGTGCTCCCCGTCCCCCATCAGCACCGCCCGGGCGAGGGTGAAGGTGAGGGCGACGGCGAGGGTGACGACGAGCGCGAGGGTGACGGCTTCACTGTCCTGCGCTCCCCCGCCTGACCCAACTAACTCGCAGCAGGGGCCGTTTTGGGCGCTCATAACGGCCCCTGCTGCGAGTCAGTTCGGCCGGGAGGTGTCTTAGGCTGGAGTCATGGCTCCCCTTTACGCGTTCGCCGGCACGACTCCGGCCGTCCATGACTCCGTCTTCGTCGCGCCCACGGCATCGGTGATCGGCAACGCCACCCTGGCCGAGAACTCGAGCGCCTTCTACGGCGTGTCAGTGCGCGCCGACACCGCCGCCATCAGCGTGGGCGCCGGCAGCAACCTGCAGGACAACGTGGTGCTGCACGCGGACCCCGGCTTCCCCTGCACCGTCGGGGCGCGCGTCAGCGTCGGCCACAGCGCCGTGGTGCACGGCTGCACCGTGGAGGACGATTGCCTGATCGGGATGAGCGCCACCATCCTCAACGGCGCCGTGATCGGCGCCGGCTCGCTCATCGCGGCCGGCGCCGTGGTGCTGGAAGGCACCGTCATCCCGCCCCGCTCGCTCGTCGCCGGCGTGCCCGCCAAGGTCAGGCGCGAGCTCACCGACGAGGAGTTCGCGGGGGTCCAGCACAACGCCGCGCACTACCAGGAGCTTGCGCGGGCGCACCGGGATCTGCACCGTGCCTGACCCAGCGGGCCTGACCCGCAGGGCTGCTTAGTCCAGCGCGATCGGTCCCAGCTCGGCCAGCAGCTCGCCCGGGCCCGGGTTCCCCGCCGGGGTCCGGCCGCCGAGGTGGTTGACCACACCCCAGACCGCGTTCAGGCCGGTGGTGACGGCTCCTTCCGCCCAGCCGGCGGTGAACGAGACGTCGTCGCCGGCGAGGAAGATCCCGCGCTGTTCCGCCGGGAGCCCGTCCTGCTTGAAGTGGGTGAAGAGCCGCTGCTGGTAGCGGTAGTGCCCGGGCAGGTTGGCCTTGAAGGCGCCCATGAAGTTGGGGTCGGCCTCCCACGAGACCGTGATCGGCTGGCCCACGATGTGGCTGGCGATGTCCACGCCGGGATAGATCTGCTCCAGCGAGTGCAGCATGAGCTCCGCCCGCTGGTCCGCGTCGAGCGACAGCCACTTCAGCGCGTCGTCGTTCCAGGTGTAGGACAGCAGGATCACAGCGGGCTTATCCGGGCCGTTGTCCAGCAGGTAGGTAGCCCGGTTCAGCCGGTCGGTCAGCGTCATGGACAGGACCTCCCGGCCCGACTCCGGGTCGATGTCCTTCCAGAAGGGCCGGTCCACCATGACAAAGGTCTTGGAGGACTGCATGTAATGCGAGCGTTCGATCGCCGTCCACAGCTCGGCGGGAAACAGGGCTTCGTCGGTGTGGATCCGCGTGGACAGCAGCCACGACTGGCACGTGGTCACCACCGCCGGATACGCGGATTCGCGCCCCCAGCGTTCGCGGATCCGGAAGTCGCCGCTGCCGTCGCGTCCGATGCGCTCCACGGCGCCCCGCGGGGCGCCCGCGTGCAGCGATGCCAGGGACGTGCCCTCCGGCCAGTGGGCCATGCCCGACGGCGCGTGCTCCCACAGCGCCTCGGGGAGCCGCTGCGCGCCGCCGGCGATGAGCCGGTGCTGGTCATCGGCGTCGGTGTAGACGACCCGAAGGATTTCGAGGATGGAGTTGGGGAAGTCGGTGTCCCAGCCGCCGGTGCCGAACCCCACCTGGCCGAACGCCTCGCGGTGCGCGAAGCCGGCCTCCTTGAAGGAACGGCTGCCGGCGATGAAGCCGTAGAACGTCTGCTCGTCCAGCTCCGGGAGCAGCGCGTTCCACAGTTCCTTGATCCGGGCGGTGTCCCGGTCCCGGATGGCCGACTGCATCTCGGCGAACCGGGCGCCGTCGTTCACAGCGGCCTTCCAGGCGTCGGCCACCTCCAGGAAGAACGGGGGCAGGTCCGCCGTGGTCTCGGCGTAGTACTTCTGGCCCGCGAGTTCGATCACCGTGCTGGAGGTGGCCTGCGCCAGCGGGTTGGGGAACTCTTGCGTCTGGAGCCCCAGCAGGTCCACATAGTGGTAGAACGCCTTGCCGGAGACCGGGAAGCGCATGCCGCCGAGGTCCGCCACGACGTCCGGCGCGGACGGGAACCTTGCGGTCCTCAGCCGGCCGCCGATCCGGTCGGCCTCGTAGACCACCGGCCGCAGGCCCAGCTTCATGAGTTCATAGGCGGTCACCAGCCCGGACAGGCCGGCACCGACGACGGCGACCTCGGTCCCGTACAGTTCCGGCGGCACCGCCCCGAGGCCGTCCGGGTGGGCCAGGTAGTGGTCGTAGCTGAACGGAAAATCCGGGTTCAGCATGGTGATGGGCGCCTCGGCCGGAGCGGAGGCCGGGGTGGAAGCCGGTTCGGGGGCCGGCAGTTCGGTGGCGGTGGTCATGAGATCTCAGCCTTCAGTTTCTCAGGTGTGGTCGCGTTGGCGGGTTGGCGGGTTGATAGTTCACGGTATTCCTCGTGAGTCAGCGCGGCCACCCTGGAGTTGTTGCGGCCGTAGCCGAAGTAGGCGGCCAGTCCCACGAGCATCCAGACGGCGAAGACCGCCCAGGTCTCGGCGCCGAGGTTGGCCATGAGGTAGGCGCACATGAGGGCGCCGAGCACCGGTGTCAGCGGAAACAGCGGGACGCGGAAGCTGCGCGTGAGTTCCGGCCGGGTGCGCCGCAGGTAGATGACGGCCACGTTGACCAGGGCGAAGGCGAACAGGGTGCCGATGCTGGTGGCGTCCGCGAGGGCGCCGAGCGGCACCAGGCCGGCAGTGAGCGCGACGACGGTGCCCACGATCACGGTTCCGGCCACCGGCGTGCCGGTCCGGGCCGAGACCCGGCCGAAGACCCTGGGAACCAGGCCGTCGCGGGACATGGAGAGCAGGATCCGGGTCTGCCCGTAAAGAACGGTCAGCACGATGCTGGCGATGGCGAGCACGGCGCCGACGGCGAACACCACACCGACCCAGGGCTGGCCGGTGATTTCCTCGAGGATCTTCACCAGGGCCGCTTCGGTGCCGTCGAACCAGCCCCAAGGGCGGGCGCCGATGGCGGCGACGGCGACGAGCACATAGATGCTGGTGACGATCAGCATGGAGAGCAGGATGGCCCGCGGGAGGTCGCGCTTGGGGTTGCGGGCCTCCTCGCCGGCCGTGGAGGCGGCATCGAAGCCGATGTAGGAGAAGAACACCCGGGAGGCCGCGGCCGAGACGCCGGCGGCGCCCATCGGCATGAGGGGTTCAAAATGTCCGCCGTTGAAGGCGGTGAAGGCCACGGCGCAGAAGAACAGCAGGATGGAGACCTTGACCAGGACGATCGCCGTGTTGATCCAGGCGCTCTCTTTGGCACCACGGACCAGCAGCACCATGGCCAGGACCACAATGACGATCGCGGGCACATTCAGCACGCCGCCGGCGCCCGGCGGCTGCGAGATGGCGTCCGGAAGCGCCAGGCCGAAGACCGCCAGGGCCTCGTTGACGTACTGGCCCGCACCGACCGCGACGGCGGCCACGGAGACAGCGTATTCAAGCACCAGGCACCAGCCGCAGATCCAGGCCATGCCCTCGCCCATGGTGGCGTAGGTGTAGGAATAGCTGGAACCCGCGGCAGGCACCAGGCCGGCCATCTCGGCATAGGACACGGCGGAGAGCAGGGCAGCAAGTCCGGCGATGGCGAAGGAGATCCAGATTGCCGGGCCGGCGAGCGGCACCGATTCGCCCAGGATGACCAGGATGCCGGTGCCCAGTGTGGCGCCGACGCTGATCATGGTCAGCTGCAGCACGCCGAAGCTGCGGACCAGCCGCGTGCCGCCGTGTCCGGTTTCCGCCTCGCTGACCAGCTGCCCGATCGGCTTGCGGCGCAGGAGCTGGGCGGCGAGCCCGGGACGGACGGCGGCGGCCGGCGGGCGTTCCCCGATCAGAGTTGGCACAGTCATCGTTGACGTCCTTATCTTCAGTAGTGGTCGGTTTCCCCTGGTCCACCCTAGGCTTGTGAGCCACCTCTCACCGTTGTGCAAAAAGACCTGTAGTCTTCAGTCATGAGACTTTATGCACCGGGTGGTCCGGTTGTGGGACGGGCGGCGGGACCGGCCGGGACGGGACCTCGGCCGTGACCGCGGAGGACTCCGAGCGGCTTGGTTTCGTCACCCTGGCACAGTTCCTGCGCCAGCTGCCGGCCCTCTCCGTCCTGCACGACGGCGGCAACGGGGACGAGCGCCTGCGCTGGGTGGAGCCGAGCGAGCTGGACGACCCGACCCCCTACCTGCTCGACGGCGAATTCCTGCTCACGGCCGGTCTGCCGTTCGCAGGCGACGGCGGCGGGGAGGAGCCGGTTGACGCCTATGTGCGGCGCCTGGTCGAGGCCCGCGTCGGCGCCCTCGGCTTTGGCCTGGAACCCTACTTCGAGTCCGTTCCGGCGGCCGTGGTCCGGGCCTGCCGGCAACACAACCTGACCCTGGTGGCCATCCCGGGGAACATCCCGTTCGCCGCACTCGGACTCGAGTTCTCCCGGCTGCTTGAGTCGGACAACGCCAAGACCTTCCGCCAACTGGCCGACACCAACCGCCAGCTCATGCGGGCGGTCCTGTCTTCCCGGCCCGAGCACGAGCTCCTCGCGGCCCTGGTGCAGCGCGTCCCGGTCTGGGCCGTGCTGGTCGGCGCCGACGGGCGGGTGCGGGCACGCGGCCCGGGCACCTCCCGGGGCCCGCACGCCGCAGGCTCCGCCGGCGCCGCGCCGGGAGTCGATCCCGCCGTTTTGCAGCCGCTGCTGGCCCGGCTCCTCGCCGGCAGCGGCCCGCGGGTGGAGATGGATTCGTTCGACGCCGCGGGCTCGTCGCTGGTCTTTGGGTATCCGCTGCGCAGCACCCGGGACGCCAACCTCGGCGCGCTCGTCCTTGGCACGGACGCCCCGCTGACCCCGGCCCAGAACAGCGTGGTCTCCACCGCCGTCGGGCTGCTGGAACTCCTGGTCCGCCAGCGCACCAGCGGGTCCTTGGCACCCAGCCAGCTTGCCACGGCGCTGCTGCTGCACCCGGAAAGCGTGGCAACAGGACCGGCGCGGCAGGTCAACGGGCTGAAGGACCTGCTGGCGCAAAGCATTTCCTCCACCCGGTCGGGTCAGCTGCGGGTTATCCAGGGAATCCGGGCGGACGCCGCCGCGGGCACCGACCGGGCCGCCTCCGGGCAGCGCCACACGGGCGAGGGGCCGGTGCGGGAGCTGCTCGAATGGCGCAGGCTGTTCGACACCAAACTGGTGGAACACACCGACTACGGCTTTGCCGCCATTACCCGGCTGAAGGTCGACGACGCCCTGCTCGCCGAGGTGGAGCGTCTCGGCTGGCGCCTGGTGATCGGCAGTGACACCGAGTTCGCGTCCCTGGCGGATGCCTACCGGCTCGCCTCCTCATTGCGCAGCCGGGTGCTGACCAGCCGCCGGAGCGTCCGGGCCGAGGACGTCACCTGGTCCGTGGCGGGCCTGTTGGGCTCCGAGGCCGGCACCATGCTGGCGGACCGCCTGCTGGCCCCCCTGCTCGCGCTCGAGCCGGAGCGGCGCGATACCCTGCTGGGTGTCCTGCGGGCATGGCTTGGCGAGAACGGCAGCTGGGATGCCACGGCGAAGTCCACCGGGCTGCATCGCAACAGCGTCCGCCGGCAGATCGGCGTCATCGCTGAGTTGCTGGGCCTGGACCTCAACCAGGCCCAGGCCCGTGCGGAGCTCTGGATCGCGCTGCAGTACATCGACCTGGACGATCAGGGCGCCCCCGTCCTGCCCACGGCCGGCTTGCCCACAGCCGGGTTGTCCGGTGCCGCGGCGGGCTTGCCCGGCGCCGCCATGGCCGGCGCTGGACCGGAGTTCGCGGCTCCCGCCGGTCAGATCCCCCAGGAACGGTAGAGGTCAGGCCGGCGGTCGCGCAGGTAGGCCACGGCGTTGTCCCCGTCGGCCGGCCTATCGGTCCCGTCGGCTCCCGCCGCGGCCGCGTCGACGGTAGGGGCCAGCTCGGCAAAGAGTAGTTCCGCCCCGGTGCCGGCCGCGGCCAGGACCGTGCCGTCCGAGCCCGCAACGATGCTGCCGCCGCGGAAATCGTAGCCCTCCGCCCCGCCGGTGTGGTTGGCGTACGCCACCGTCAGCTGGTTCTCCAGCGCCCTGGCCCGGACCAGCACCTGGGGCACAGCCTCGAACCCGCCGGCGAGTGCAGTCGGGACCAGCAGCAGTTCGGCGCCGCGCACGGCGGCGGCGCGGGCGGATTCGGGAAACTCGATGTCGTAGCAAATGACCAGGGCCGTCTTGAGACCGTGGAACTCCACCACGCCGGGTGCCGCCGAGGCAGGCGCAAACGCTGCGCGTTCCTCCGGGCCGAACAGATGCACCTTGTCATAACTGAGCAGTTCGCGGCCGGACGCGTCCACGAGGGTGGCGGAGATATGCCAGTCCCCGGCCGGCGTCAGGGCCGGGAGGCTATAGACCAGCCCGATGCTGTGGCGCCGGGCGATGCCGGCGAGGGTCTCCCGGAGCGCAGGCAGCGTGCCGGGATCGAAGGCTGCCCGCAGCCGGCGCGGGGCGTAGCCGACGGGGAAAAGCTCCGGGGTCAGCAGCAGCTGCGCCCCCGCGGCGGACGCCTCGCGTGCCGCCTCCTCGACCGCGGCGCAGTTGGCCCGCACATCCAGCACGGCAGCCTTCGCCTGCATCAGGGCCAGCAGCACCATTACCACCTCACGACTCTCCGGGTATCCGCAGGGCTCGCCGCGGACTCTCTGGTTCCAGAGTAGCCACGGCCCGGGAGCCCGGAGTTGGTGCATTTCCGCCCGCCGGCCCGCTGGATGAGGCAGAACGTCCCGCCCGCGGATGACCGGAGAACTGCCGGGCCGTCGCGTCCCCGGAAAACGGCGCGGCCGCGGTCGATGCGTTAACTTCTTGACTACAAGCCGCCGATGCGTCACGCTTCATTGCATGCCCTCACCAACGCGCTCAACGAGGAGCCGAACCAAGAACCCGGGATCGCAGTCCGCCCTCCGGCATCTGAACCAGCAGCGGATCATCGAATGCCTTCTCGCGGGCCCCTCCACGCAGGCGGAACTGGCCCGCCAAACCGGCCTCTCCACGGCCACGGTTTCCAACATCGTCAAGATCATGCAGGACGCCGGACTGGCTTCCACCGAGCCGATCACCAGTTCCGGCCGGCGCGCCCTGAACGTCCGGCTCAACAGCAACGGTGCCGTCGCCGTCGGAATCGACTTCGGCCGCAGGCACCTGCGCGTGGTGCTGGCGTCGCTGAGCTACCACGTGATCGCCGAGGAGTCGGTACTGCTGCCGCTGGGCCACCACGCCGAGGAGGGGATCCAGGCCGCCGTCGGCGTGCTGGACCGCCTGCTGGCGGACAGCGCGGTGGAGCGCAGCGCCCTCGTGGGGGCCGGCGTCGGCATTCCCGGCCCCATCGACCGCCGCACCGGCACGGTGGCGCAGGGCGCCATCCTTCCCGAGTGGGTGGGCATCAACATCCTCCAGCGCCTGGAAGAGGCGCTTGACCTGCCCGTATTCGTGGACAATGACGCCAACCTGGGTGCCCTCTCGGAGGTCACCTGGGGGCCGCACAGCGGCATCGCCAACTTGATGTTCCTCAAGATCGGCTCCGGCATCGGCGCGGGACTGATCCTTAACGGCGTGCCGTACTACGGCAACGTCGGCATCACCGGCGAAATCGGCCACGCCACAATCCATGAGCACGGGCTGATCTGCCGCTGCGGGAACCGTGGCTGCCTGGAAACCATCGCCTCCACCACTACCATGATCGAACTCCTGAGCCGCGGCGAGGACCGTCCCCTGACACCCGGGGACATCGTCCGGAAGGCCGTGGAGCGGGACTCCGCGACACTGCGCGTGGTGGACGACGCCGGCCTTGCCGTCGGGCGCGCCCTGGGCAACGTGGCGAACCTGATCAACCCCGAAGTCATTGTGGTCGGCGGCCCGCTGGCGGGACTCGGCGAACTCCTCTTGGATCCGATCCGGCGCGGCCTGATCCGCCACGCAGTCCCGGTCATCGGCGAGACGACCACGCTCACGATGTCGTCCCTGGGCGACCGGGCGGAGGCCCTCGGAGCCACGGCTTTGGTCTTCCAACACGCCGGAATCCGGCGTAACTAAGCATTTCGTTATCGGGCCGTTGTGTTAAAGACTTGACGACAACGGCGTGATCCAGTTTACTTTTCCATCAGACGGTCCTGCGGTTTGCAGGGGCGGACAACGAAGTCATGCATTGGAGGCGTAAGGGCAGATGACGTCCCTCAACACGCACAGTGATCCGCTAATCCTTGAGATGCGCTCCATCACCAAAGAGTTCCCCGGCGTTAAAGCTTTGGCCGATGTGAGCCTGCGGGTGAAGGCCGGCGAGATCCACGCCATCTGCGGCGAAAACGGCGCCGGCAAGTCCACCCTGATGAAGGTGCTCTCGGGGGTCTATCCCTTCGGCACCTACACCGGCGACATCGTCTACCAGAACGAAGTCCAGGAATTCAAGGACATCCGCGCCAGCGAGCACGCCGGCATCGTGATCATCCACCAGGAACTCGCGCTCATCCCGGAACTGTCGATCATGGAAAACATCTTCCTCGGCAACGAGCCCACCAAGCGCGGTGTGATCGACTGGACCGAGGCCCGGAAGCGGTCCATCGAGCTGCTGGCCCGGGTGGGGCTCCGCGAGGACCCGGACACCCCCATCAAGGAGATCGGCGTCGGCAAACAGCAGCTGGTCGAGATCGCCAAGGCCCTGAACAAGTCGGTGAAGCTCCTGATCCTGGACGAGCCGACGGCGGCGCTGAACGAGTCCGATTCCCAGCACCTGCTGGACCTCATGCTGGGCCTGAAGGGCCGCGGCATCACCTCGATCATCATTTCGCACAAGCTCAACGAGATCGAACAGATCGCCGATGAAATCACGATCATCCGCGACGGCAAGTCGATCGAGACCCTGAACGTCAAAGCCGACGGCGTCGACGAGGACCGCATCATCAAGGGCATGGTGGGCCGGACGCTGGAATCCCGGTTCCCGGACCACGAGCCGAAGATCGGCGACGTCCTGTTCGAGGTCAAGAACTGGAACGTCGGGCACCCGCAGATCCAGGATCGCCTGGTCTGCAAGAACTCCAGCTTCTTCGTCCGCCGGGGCGAAATCGTCGGCTTCGCCGGGCTGATGGGAGCAGGGCGCACCGAACTGGCCCGGTCCGTGTTCGGCCGCTCTTACGGCCGCTTCATCTCCGGCCACGTCTACAAGGAGGGCAAGGAACTGCAGCTCCGCTCGGTCAAGCAGGCGATCGACGCCGGGCTCGGCTACGTCACGGAGGACCGCAAGTCCCTCGGCCTGAACCTCCTCGATGACATCAAGGCCACCACGGTCTCGGCGAACCTGCGCAAGATCAGCAAACACTTTGTGGTGGACGCGAACAAGGAATACGCCGTCGCCGAGGAATACCGGAAGTCGCTGCGCACCAAGACGCCCTCCGTGGAGGAAGGCGTCGCGAAGCTCTCCGGCGGCAACCAGCAAAAGGTCGTGCTGGCGAAGTGGATGTTTACCGACCCGGACGTGCTGATCCTGGACGAACCCACCCGCGGGATCGACGTCGGGGCCAAGTACGAGATCTACGGCATCATCCAGAACCTGGCCAACCAGGGCAAGGCCGTCATCGTCATCTCCTCGGAACTGCCCGAACTGCTGGGGCTCTCGGACCGGATCTACACGATCTTCGAGGGCGCCATCACCGGCGTGCTGGACAAAGACCAAGCCAGCCAGGAAAGCCTCATGAAACTCATGACGTCCGCCCGCAAAACCGCCTGATCCTTTGGGACCAACCAGAATAATCCGAACACCCCGGACACAAGGACTGAAACAATGAACGCGCTCAAGAAGCTCTTTGGCGGCAACACCCGCCAATTCGGCATGATCTTCGCCCTGGTTGCGCTGATCGTGTTCTTCGAGATTTTCACGGAGGGCCGCACGCTCACGTCGGGCAACGTCATCAACCTCTTCAACGGCAACTCCTACATCCTGATCCTCGCCATCGGCATGGTGCTGGTCATCATCGCCGGGCACATCGACCTCTCGGTCGGTTCCGTCGCCGCCTTCGTGGGCGTCTGCGTGTCCCTCTTCATCCGCGACTGGGGAGTGCCCTGGTACATCGGCGTCCTGATGGGGCTGGGGCTGGGCATCCTGATCGGGGCCTGGCAGGGATTCTGGGTGGCCTACGTCGGCATTCCAGCGTTCATCGTCACGCTGTCCGGCATGCTGATCTTCCGTGGCGCCAACCAGTTGGTCGGCAAGTCGAACACCATCCCCGTCCCCGAGGATTTCCAGTACATCGGCTCGGGCTACCTCCATGAGTTTGGACCGAATACCGGCTACAACAACCCCACCATGCTGATTGGCCTGCTCGGCATCGCGTTTGTGATCTTCAGCGAGATCCGCGCCCGCCGCAACGCCAAGGCCCTCGGCGCCGAGGTTTCCGAAGCGTGGGTCATGATCCTCAAACTGGTCCTGATCTGCGGCGCCATCCTCTACGCCACCTACCTCTTCGCCACCGGCCGGCCGGGCACCTCCTTCCCCGTGCCGGGCCTGATCCTCGCCGTCCTGGTCCTCATCTACGGCTTCATCTCCTCCAGGACCGTCATCGGCCGCCACATCTACGCCGTCGGCGGAAACCGGCATGCCGCCGAACTCTCCGGCGTCCAGTCCAAGAAGGTCAACTTCCTGGTCATGATGAACATGTCCCTCCTGGCCGGCCTCGCCGGCATGATCTTCGTCGGCCGCTCCACCGCCTCCGGCCCGTTCGACGGCGTCGGCTGGGAACTGGACGCCATCGCGGCCGTCTTCATCGGCGGGGCCGCGGTCACCGGCGGCGTGGGTACCGTGATCGGCTCGATCATCGGCGGCCTGGTCATGGCCGTGCTGAACAACGGCCTGCAGCTGCTTGGCGTCGGCGCCGACCTCACCCAGATCATCAAGGGCCTGGTGCTCCTGATCGCCGTTGCGTTCGACGTCTACAACAAGTCCCAGGGCAAGCGGTCCGTCGTGGGCTTGCTCATGAAGAACTTCAGCCGCAGCAACGAGATCAAGGCCGACGAGACCACATCCACCAAAGAGGTCATCTCCAAGGGAGCCTGAGCGGCTCCCCTGGTCCACGATTCCCCGATTTCTCCCCACACCACCAAAAGAAAGTGAACCAAGCAATGCGAATGATTGGTACAGCAGGAAAGGCAGCAGCGATCGCTGCTATTGCGGCACTGGCGCTGACGGCCTGCGGTCGTTCCGACACCGGAACCACCAGCGGTTCCTCCTCCGGGGGCGAAGCGTTCCCGAAGGGCTCCTCGATCGGCGTGGCACTGCCCCAGAAGACCTCGGAAAACTGGGTCCTGGCGGAGCAGCTGTTCAACGACGGCCTCACCAAGGCCGGCTACAAGCCGGATGTGCAGTTCGCCAACGGCGGCGTTGCGGATCAGCAGAACCAGATCAGTGCCATGATCACCAAGGGCGACAAGGTCATCATCGTCGGCGCCATCGACGGTGCGCAGCTGGGCACCCAGCTCAAGCAGGCCAAGGATGCCGGCGCCACCGTCATCGCCTACGACCGTTTGCTCCTGAACACCCCGGACGTGGACTACTACGTGGCTTACGACAACTTCAAGGTCGGTGAACTCCAGGGCCAGGCGCTGCTGGACGGAATGAAGGCCAAGAAGCCCTCGGGTCCGTACAACATCGAGCTCTTCGCCGGTTCCCCCGATGACGCCAACGCGAAGGTCTTCTTCGACGGCGCCATGAGCGTCCTGCAGCCGAAGATCGACGACGGCACCCTGAAGGTCCTCTCCGGCCAGAAGACCTTCGACGCGGTCGTTACCCAGGGCTGGAAGCCGGAGAACGCCCAGAAGCGCATGGACACCCTGCTCGCCGGCACCTACGGCAGCGCAGCGCTTGACGGCGTGCTGTCCCCGAACGACACCCTGGCCCGCGCCATCATCACTTCCGTCAAGTCCGCCGGCAAGCCGATCCCGGTTGTCACCGGCCAGGACTCCGAGGTTGAGTCGGTCAAGTCCATCATGGCGGGCGAGCAGTACTCCACCATCAACAAGGACACCAACGCGCTCGTTGAGCACGCGATCACCATGGTCAACGACATCCAGGCCGGCAAGAAGCCTGAGATCAACGACGACAAGTCCTACAACAACAAGGTCAAGGTTGTTCCCGCGTACCTGCTGAAGCCGGTCGTCGTAACCAAGGACAACGTCCACACGGCCTACGTCAACGATCCGGTACTCGGACCGATCACCAAGCAGTAGTTTCCTTTCCAGGATCTAGCTGAACAGGCACTCGCCGAACAGGCGCCAGCCCGTCCGGCACCTGCCAAACAAGAGCCCCGGCTCCCCCGCAAGGGAGGGCCGGGGCTCTTGCGTTGCCTGCAGCGTTTTGCCTCTGTCGTTTTGCCTCCGGCGGGGCGGCGTCCGTTGCCCCAGGCAACGCCTCACAGCGAACACAAAGGTTCTCAGGGAGGTTCGCACAGGAGCCCGTACCACTGTTAGACCAGTCGCCGGACATTTCGTCCGGCAAGAGACACCCAAGAAAAACTAGGAGTACCGTGAGCGTCCTTGCCCGAAGTGTAGGCAACGCCTTTCGAAACAAGGTCAGGACCGCCGCCGTGGTGGCCGTGCTGGCCGTAGCCATCGGGCTGGCCCTGGCCATGCTCGTGGCCAACCAGGCCGTCACCGGCAAGGTCGCCGAGCTCAATGCCTCGGTGGGCACGGTCCTGACCGTTAACCCGGCCGGCGGCCAAGGTTTCGAAGGCGGAGGCGAGCCGCTGACCGCGGCGCAGGCGGCCAAGGCCGCTACCGTTCCCAACATCAGCAGCGTGGTCGGCACCAAGGCCCTGCGCCTGCGCAACGCCGCCGAGGTGGCGGCCCAGGCCGCATCCGGCCGGACAGGCCAGGGCGGCCCCGGCGGCCAGTCAGCCACCCCCGTCACCACGAGCCTCACGTCCGCCGTCGACGCCGGCACGCTCGGCAACCGCAACCAAGGCACTGCCGGAAGCAGCAGCACCACCCAGGCCGCGCCGAAATTCTCGCTGCCCATCTCCGCGACCGGCATCGGCGCCGAGGTGGATTCTGACGGCAAGGCGCTGCAGCTGACCAAGGGCACCGGCCTGGGCAACTACACCGCGGCGTCCACCGGCGCACTGCTGGGCACCACACTGGCAGAGAAAAACGGCCTCAACGTGGGCTCCACCTTCACCATCGGGGACAAGGCCTTCACCGTCCGGGGATTGTTCGACGCCGGCACCGCCTTCGGCAACAATGCCATCTACTTGACGCTGCCGACCGCCCAGACCCTCGCCGCGCTGCCGAATGAACTGTCCACCATGATTGTCACGGTCAACAGCATGGAAAACGTTGACGCCGCCAAGACCGCCCTGCAGAAGGCGCTCGGCTCCGACAAGGCCGACGTCACCCAGGGCCAGCGGAACCTGCAGACCGCCATCAGCTCATTGGACAGCGTCAAGAATATTTCCTTCATCGCCTTCGTCGCGGCACTCGGAACCGCCGGCCTGATCATCCTCCTGATCATGGTCATGCTGGTCCGTGAACGCCGCCGCGAGATCGGCGTCCTGAAGGCCATCGGCGCCCCCAACCGCACCATCGGCCTGCAGTTCGTGCTTGAGGCACTCGTACTGGTGGCCCTCGGCAGTGTGGTGGGTGCCGCCGTCGCCTCCTTGGCCAGCGGCAGCATCGCCAGCGCCCTCATCAGCTCCAGCAGCAGCACGGGCGCGGGCACCGGCCGGCGCGGCTTCCCCGGCGGCCAGGGTGGACCCTTCGGCGGAGCCAGCCAGCTGCTGACCTCCGTGACGGCGAGCGCCTCCCCCGAGGTTATTGGCGCGGGCATCGCAGCGGTCTTCGGCGTCGCCATCATCGGCGCCCTGGTCCCGGCGCTGCTCACCGCGCGCATCCGTCCCATCGAAGTCCTCCGAGGAGAATAGCCATGATCGAAGTCAAGAACCTGGTCCGCACGTTCAAGTCCGGCGACCGCACCATCAAGCCGGTCAACGACGTCAGCTTCGAGCTCGAGCAGGGCACGCTGGCCTCGATCGTGGGCAAGAGCGGCAGCGGCAAGAGCACGCTGCTGTCCTTGCTGGGCGCCCTGGACAAGCCCACCAGCGGCGATGTGGTGGTCAACGGTGTGAGCCTGGCCAGCATGCCGGACGGAAAGCTGACCAAGTACCGGCGCCGGGACATCGGCTTCGTGTTCCAGCAGTTCAACCTGATCCCTAACCTCTCGGCCGTGGACAACGTGATGCTGCCGATGGAGTTCGCCGGAGTGCGCAGGGCCGCCCGCCTGGCACGGGCCAGGCAGCTGCTCGAACAGGTCCAGCTCGACCCGGACAAGCACGGCCGGCGCATCAACCGGCTCTCCGGCGGCGAGCAGCAGCGGGTGGCGATCGCCCGGGCGCTGGCGAACGAACCCAAGCTGATCCTGGCCGATGAACCCACCGGAAACTTGGACGAGCAGACCGGCGAGCACATCATTGACCTGCTCAGCACACTGAGCCGGGACCACAACACCACCATCCTCGTGGTCACCCACGACCGGGCCCTGGCCAACAAGACGGACCGTCGCTTCCGGCTCCAGCAGGGCCGGCTCACCGAGGAAACGGTCAGGACCCCGGCGACGGCGGCCGTCACCGGCTGACGGCGGCGCTGCGGGCGGATCCCCCGTCCGATCCTCCCGCAGCTCTTGCCCCCAAAACCCCATCCCTCCCGCAGATCCCGCCCCCAAAACCCCGTCCCTCCCGCAGCTGGGTGAGAGGATGGCACCATGTCTGCCCTCATCGCGAAGCCGTGGCTGTTCACCCAGCCGGACCAGGATCCCCGCACAGCCACCGGCACCAGGCTGCGCTGGGGCGTCATCGCCACCGGGGGGATCGCTGCTGCGGTCACCCGCGACCTCGAGCTGCTGGCGGACGCGGAACTCTACGCCGTCAGTTCCCGCACCCAGGCGGCCGCCGACGCATCCGCGGCCGACTACGGCTTTGTCCGCGCCTACGGAGACCAGGACGGCGTGGCCGGCTACGACCGCCTGCTCGCCGATGCCGCCGTCGACGTCGTCTACGTCGCCACCCCACACGCCCACCACCATCACATCGCCCTGGCCGCCCTCAACGCGGGCAAGCACGTCTTGTGCGAGAAGGCCCTCACTGTGAACGCCCGGGAAGCCGCCGAGCTGATCGCGGTGGCCCGGGACAACGGGTTGTTCCTCATGGAGGCCGTGTGGAGCCGGTTCCTGCCCAGCATGCAGCGGGCGTTCGACATCGCCGCTTCGGGCGAGATCGGTGACGTCAAGTGGGTGGGCGCGGACCTCGGCTTCCCGGCACCCTACTCGCCCGGTTCCCGGCTCTGGGCACCCAAGGACGGCGGCGGGGCCCTGCTGGACCTGACGGTCTATCCCCTGCTCTGGGCCCTCGGCACCCTGGGGTTTCCGCAAACGGTCAGCGCCACCGGCTGGCTCAATGACGACGGCGTCGACGCCCAGAACGCCCTGACCCTCGGCTACCACCACGGCGCGCAGGCCCAGTTGACCTCGTCATTGCTGGCACACGGGCCGCGCACCGCCACTGTCGCCGGCAGCGAGGGCTACCTCCAGACGTCCGGCTCCATCAACAACCCGAAGGAACTAATGATCCGGATCGGCTTCGATGATCTCCGCACCGAACAGTTCACGGTGGTAGGGCGCGGCTACACCTACGAGCTCCGCGAGGTCACGCGGTGCATCCAGCAGGGGCTCACCGAGAGCCCGGTCATGCCCCTGGAGGACTCCCTGAACACCATGCGGCTCTTCGACGGCGTACGCGCGCAACTCGGCGTGAGCTACCCGAACGACGCCCGCTGACCACGGCCCCTCGGGCGGCGAATCCCGCAGGTAGCGCGGGTCTCGGTATGCGTACAGTTTCGGCTCCGCTCTGGACTCGCCTGCGGGGCCGACTTACCCTGAAGGCATTCGTCCAGACTTTCTGAAGCGGGGGGGGTGCGTCCATGGCTCCAGCAGCGGCGGCCTCCCGCGCGGGCCGCACCCTCCGCCGCGTGCTCTTGACCGCCGTCGCGGGTGCCGCGTGGCTGACACTCTCCGCAACAGCCGCGCAGGCGGATGACACGTGCGCGGTCCACGGGCCTGCCGACGACTCCGGCGAGCGCGTGGTTGCCGCCGCCTGCAGGGACGCCGACGACCTCCCCCTCCCCGACCTTGACGGAGCCCACGTGTCTCCCGGCACGGGTCCGGCCCCGGCGGCCAGCTGGGCGGCGGGCGCCGTTCCAGTCCCGAGTCCTTCTGTGGCAGGCACTGAACCCGGCACCGCCGTTCCGGTTCCAGACACCGACGAGGCACCGCCCGCCACTGGTCCGGCGGCTCCCGGCGTGCCCGCACCCGCAGCAGGGACCACCCCGCCGGTAACCGTTCCGGTGCAGAACCCTCCTGCCCCCCTGCCCGTCCCGGCAGTCCCGGCAGTCCCGGTCGCCGTCGTTCCGGATCCCACCGTTTCGGTCCCCGCGGTTCCGGACCCCACCGTTTCGAACCCCGGCATTGTTCCGCCGGTGGTGGCCCCTCCTGCCCCGGCTCCCGTTCCGGGCGCCCCGCAGCCCGGCGGCCAGCTCCCGGGCGGCGTTCCGACGACCACTCCGGCGGCCACCGTCGGCGCATCCCCGCCGGCGCATGCCCCCGCGGCGGGCACCACGAAAGCCGACACCACGACAGCCGACACCACGACAGCCGGCACGGCCAAAGCCAGCGCGGCCGAAACATCAAAGCCCGAAACAGCAAGGCTCGAACCGTCGGCTGCCTCCCTCGTGCGCCCCGAGATGCCGGTCCCGCTCTCGACATACCCACCTCTGGCTGCGCCGCTGACGGATTCCCCGTGGCTGGCGACCGGGCCGCCGTCGGCGGATCAGCCCGCGGCTGGCGCTGCCCCTCCGGCGGAACCCCGTGCGGGTTCGGGGGGACCGCCGGCTCCCCCCGGAGGGCCGGGTCCGAGTCCTTGGCACGGCGGCACGGGGGGACCTGCCCCTGACGCGCTTCCTGCCGCCCCGGGCTCGGGGTCCGGCAACGGGCACTCTGCCAACGGGGCCGCCGGGACGGCGGCATGGCTGCCGGGCCTCGGCTTCTGCCTGCCTCCAGCCGGGGCCGACGCCATCAGCGGTCCGCTCCAGCACGCTTACGCTGCCGTCTGCGCTGATCCCGGTTCTTCTCCTGACTAGTCGGGCCGTCTCTGCCTCCACAGAGCACGGCCCCGCGGGCTGCCTTGGCCGCCCGTTCACAGTCACCCAGGAGAGCTCCCCATGGATTCGCCCGTCCACTGCCGGGATTCCGGCACCCCACTTCCAGTCAGGTTATTCCCCTTAGAGCCGGACCTGTCCGCTGTCCCGCTCCCCCGTCTGTCATCCTCCGCGGCACTGTCATCCGCGGCAACGTCATCTGCTTCCTCACGGGCCGTGGCGCCGCGATCCACCTCCAGGCCCGCACGAAAAGGGCGACGCGCCCCCGAAGACCCGGAACGCTCCCGCCCGCAGCCGCGCCCCGGGTGCAGGCCGCGCCCGCCGTAACGACTGCCACCGCTCCCGTCGAGGTCCTGAACCGCCGGAGCCAGGTCGTTGGGTCCGCTGGGGGACCGAACGGCATCCACTGGCTCCGGCGGAGGGACCCCTGCGGATGAGCGGCCGGTCTGGCAATGCGCTTCGTTGCCGGGGCCGGGGCGTCTGCCGCACTGGACAGATCTGCCGCACTGAACACAAGTGGATACTAATTACCCTTATCATTCTTTAGGAGCACCGCCGGTGCGCATACGGAAGGTATGGGACATCGTGGAAAGTTCGCCCAACAGCGTCACGGCCGAGCCCCTGGGCGGTCGCTATCAGCTGGGTGAGGTGATCGGCCGGGGCGGCATGGCCTCGGTCTACACAGCCAAGGACCTTAACCTGCGCCGCAACGTGGCGCTGAAACTCTTCGCACCGCAGTCGGCGGATCCTGACGAGCTTCGCCGTCAGGAGGCCGAAATCGAACTCCTGGCCACGTTGAACCATCCAAGCCTCGTGACGCTTTTCGACGCCGGCACAGACACCCGGATTCCCGATGAGCCCCGGCCCTTCCTGACCATGGAACTCGTGGACGGCCAGGACCTGCGGACCAGGATTCGCCACAGTCCGCTGCCGCTGGACGAGTTGGCCGTGGTCGGCGCAGGGATCGCGGACGCCCTCGCCTACGTCCACGGCCTCGGCATCCTCCACCGGGACATCAAACCCGCCAACATCCTCCTGGTACCGGTACGGCCGGGAGAGCCGCTTCGGCCCAAGCTCACAGACTTCGGTATCGCCCGCATCATCGACGGCACCCGGCTTACCGCCACGGGGACCATGGTGGGAACCGCCGCGTATCTCAGCCCGGAACAGGCCCGCGGCGCCGACCTCGGCCCGGCGAGTGACATCTACTCCCTGGGGCTGGTCCTCCTCGAGTGCCTCAAAGGCGAGGTGGAGTACCCGGGGAGCGCCGTCGAATCCGCCGTCGCCCGCCTGCACCGAGCGCCGGCCATTCCGGACGCGGTTCCCGCCGAGTGGGCCCGGCTGATCCGGGCCATGACCGCCCTCGACCCGCTGGACCGCCCGTCGGCTGCCGAACTCGAGACGGCGTTGCGCGTTGCCCTCGTGTCCCCCGGGTCGCTGCCGGGGCCCATCAAGGAGGAATCCACGCGGGTTCTCCCGGCCCCGCCGGCGAGGCCACCGCGGCATTCGCTGCCTTCGATGTCAGGAGCGGCGTCGGAAACCCGCCCGCTGAGCCTGCCGGCCCCGGACGCCCTGCCGGCGAAGCCACGCCGTCGTCCCTCGATTTCCCGCGGAACCGCGTGGTTTGCCAGGGCCCGGCTCCGCACGCGCCTGGCCCTGGTACTCGCCGTGATGGCTGTGCTTGCTGTCGCGGCAGCGATCGCGGTTTCGCTCTCTGCCCCCGGCACTCCCGACGTCGTCCCCTACCCCGCGGTCTCCGGACCGCTCGGCGATCACCTGCACGATCTACAGAAGAGCGTGGAACCATGAGCCGGCCGCGAACCATCCAGCAGGGCCGCTTCGGTTCCCGCCACCGGACGCCCGCAGGGCTCCTGGCCGGCGTGCTGCTGGCCGGGACGCTGGCCGGGGCGCTGGCGGCCTGCGGATCCCCCGCACCGGAACTGGACCGCAACGCCGCCACCCAGCTGCAAGCCCAGGTGCTGTCCGTCAGCCAGGCAGCTGCCGCGCACGATCCTGCCGGGTCCCTCAAGCTCCTTGACGGGCTGCTGACACGCTTGGACGCTGCCGCCGCCAACGGCGAGGTGTCCTTCAAACGCCACCAGAGCATCAAGGCCGCAATCGACGCCGTCCGCGCCGACCTCACCGCGCAGCAGGCGGCCGCCGCGGCAGCACGCGCCGCAGCCGACCATGCGGCTGCAGAGAAGGCGGCCGCGGCAAAAGCGGCTGCGACCAAGGCGGCCGCGGCCCAGAAGGCCCAGGCAGAGGCGGCTGCGGCTAAAGCTGCGGCTGAACAGGCCGCCGCGGCCCAGGCGGCCGCCCCGGCACCGGCTCCGGCACCTCGCGAGAAGGGCAAACCGAAGGGGAAAGGGAAGGGCTGAGGCGCCGCGGAGCAGTTGCCGCCCCGGGTTCCGCAGCATTTCAGGCCGCCTCCGCGTCACCATCGTCAGTCTGCTTACTATTTCGGTGGAAGCCCGCTAGCGTGGAGGAACGGCTTTAGGCCGGTCAACGACAAGAAACGCCAATCGAAGGAGTGACGCCTGCATGGCAACTGTTCAGGAATCCATCGAAGTCAATGTTCCGCTAAGCCAGGCCTACAACCAGTGGACGCAATTCGAGGAATTTCCGCTCTTCATGAGCGGCGTGGAATCGGTTAGTCAGCTGGACGACACCACTGTCCATTTCAGGACCAGCATCAGCGGGGTCCGGCGTGAGTACGATGCGCGGATCACTACGCAGGAACCGGACCAGCGCGTGTCATGGGAAAGCCTCGATGAACCACGGAACGCCGGCACCGTCTGGTTCGAGGACCTCGGCGGGGCCGATACCAAGGTGAACGTCGAGCTGACCTGGGAGCCGGACTCGGCTGCGGAAAAGATCGGCGCGGCCATCGGCCTTGATTCCCGTCAGGTTGCTGCCGACCTGAAGAAATTCAAGCAGTTCATCGAAGAGCGCGGCGCCGAGACGGGCGGATGGCGCGGACGCGTGGATGGAGTTGCGCCTGGCGCCACGACCGCCGTGCCGCTCCAGGAAGAAGTAGGCTACGGCGCGGAGCCGGCCTTCGAGCGCGTGGACGCCGATCCCGACCTTGCCCCCGAGCCGCCCTTCGGCCAGGACCAGCAGCGCTGACCGGGCACTCACACTAATCTGGCTGGTTTGCGCTGCCGGACGGGCAGTAAAACGCCCCGCATCCCTTTCGGGAAGCGGGGCGTTCTGCTGTCCGCTGTGCGCGGCAGCCGGCTGGGCGGTGGGTCAGCGCCGGAGAGGCTACTTGGTCAGCATCCCGAGGACTTCACTGAACTTCGCCGAGGGGCGCATGACAGCGGAGACCTTGGCCGTGTCCGGGCGGTAGTAGCCTCCGATGTCGACCGGGGAACCTTGGACGGCCAGAAGCTCGCCGGTGATGGTCCCCTCGTTGGAGTCCAACGAGGCCGAAACGGCGGCGAAAGCGGCGGCCAGCTCGGCGTCGTCATTCTGGCGCGCCAGTTCCTGGGCCCAGAACTTGGCCAGGTAGAAGTGGCTGCCACGGTTGTCCAGCTCGCCGGCCTTGCGCTTGGGGGACTTGTCCTCCAACAGGAACGTGCCGGTGGCGCGGTCCAGAGTGTCTGCCAGGATCTGGGCCCGGGCGTTACCGGTGCTGGTGGCGAGGTGCTCGAAGCTCACGGCCAGGGCGAGGAATTCACCCAGGCTGTCCCAGCGCAGGTGGTTTTCCTTAAGGAGCTGCTGGACGTGCTTCGGCGCGGATCCGCCGGCACCGGTCTCGAACAGGCCGCCGCCGTTGATCAGCGGCACCACCGAGAGCATCTTGGCGCTGGTGCCGAGTTCCAGGATGGGGAAGAGGTCCGTGAGGTAGTCACGGAGGACGTTGCCGGTCACCGAGATGGTGTCCTCGCCCTTGCGAAGCCGTTCGACCGTGACGGCCGTGGCCCGGTCCGGGGACATGATGGCGATCTCCAGGCCCTCGGTGTCGTGGTCCTTGAGGTACTCCTCCACCTTGGCGATCATCCGGGCGTCGTGCGCGCGGCTCTTGTCCAGCCAGAAGATGGCGGGCGTGGCGGAGGCGCGGGCACGGGTGACGGCCAGCTTGACCCAGTCGCGGATCGGCACGTCCTTGGTCTGGCAGGCGCGCCAGATGTCGCCCGGGGCGACCTGGTGCTCGATCAGCACGGTGCCGGCGTCGTCGACGATCTGGACGGTACCGGCGGACTGGATCTCAAACGTCTTGTCGTGGCTGCCGTATTCCTCGGCGGCCTGGGCCATGAGGCCGACGTTCGGGACGGTGCCCATGGTGGTGGGATCGAAGGCTCCGTGGGCGCGGCAGTCGTCGATGACAACCTGGTAGATGCCGGCGTAGCTGCTGTCCGGGAGGACGGCGAGCGTATCGGCTTCCTGGCCGTCGCGACCCCACATGTGGCCGGAGCTGCGGATCATGGCCGGCATCGAGGCGTCGACAATCACGTCGGAGGGCACGTGCAGGTTGGTGATGCCCTTGTCGGAATCGACCATGGCCAGCTCGGGGCCCTCGTTGAGGCCCTTTTCGATGGCTGCCTGGACGTCGCCGCGGATCTCCTCGGGGAGGTCCTCGAGGCCGTTGAGGATGGAAGCCAGGCCGTTGTTGGGGCTCAGGCCGGCGGCGGCGAGCTGCTCGCCGTAGGTGGCGAAGAGATCGGCAAAGTAGGCCTTGACGACGTGGCCGAAGATGATCGGGTCCGAAACCTTCATCATGGTGGCCTTCAGGTGGGCGGAAAACAGCACGCCCTCCTCCTTGGCCCGGGCAACCTGATCCGTCAGGAAAGCATCCAGGGCGGCGGCGCGCATCACGGTGCCGTCGATGACCTCGCCGGCCAGGACCGGGAAGGCCCGCTTGAGGACCTTGACCGTGCCGTCTGCCTTGACGAGCTGGATCTTGATGTTGGTGTCCGCGTCGATCACCACCGACTTTTCGTTCGCGCGGAAGTCGTCGGCCTCCATGTGGGCGACGTTGGTCTTCGACTCCGGCGACCACGCGCCCATGCTGTGCGGGTTCTGACGGGCGTAGTTCTTGACCGAGAGCGGGGCGCGGCGGTCGGAGTTGCCCTCGCGCAGGACCGGGTTCACGGCGGAGCCCTTGATCTTGTCGAAGCGGGACCGGATGTCCGTCTCCTCATCCGAGGAGGGATTGTCCGGGTAGTCCGGCAGGGCGTAGCCCTGGCTCTGGAGCTCAGCGATTGCAGCCTTCAGCTGGGGCACGGACGCGCTGATGTTGGGCAGCTTGATGATGTTCGCTTCCGGCGTCTTGGCAAGGGCGCCAAGCTCGGCCAGGGCGTCGCTGACGCGCTGCTCTTCGGTGAGGTAGTCGCCGAATGCGGCGATGATGCGGCCGGCCAGCGAGATGTCGCGGGTCTCCACTTCCACACCGGCCGTCGAGGCGAAGGCCTCAATGATCGGCAAGAACGAATAGGTGGCCAGCATCGGCGCTTCGTCGGTGTGGGTATAGATAATCTTTGCCATTGCGCGGGCGTCTCCCTGAAGGTCTGGGTATTTCCGGAATCTTGTGTTATCTCAACACCCCCTAACTTACCCGAGGTGCCCCCGTTGGCGCCTACCGGCGTCGTGCCCGGCCGCGGACGTGACACCGCAACGGGACATAACAAGAATTGACAAAAAACTTACGGATTAGTCAAGTTGCCGTAGTTTCGTACCCATCCAGCGGCCGCCAGCGGCGGCCGCCCCGCTCTCCACCGGTTAGGACACCATGAGAACACCCAAGACTCTGGCCACCAGCCTGCTGACCCTTTCGGCTGCCGCCCTGCTGGCCCTGAGTGCCGCGGGGGCGGCCGCGGCCACCCCCGCGCCAGCCAAGGCACCGGCTTCCGCGTCCGACGTCACAAGCCACACTGTCACGGACACGGGCGCCGCCGACTACTGGACCGCGGACCGCATGCGCAACGCCGTCCCGGGTGACGTCCTGGCAGAGAAGGCCATGAAGCGGGCCAAGTCCGTCAAGTCCGCTCCGTCCGCGGCGGCACCGCTGGAGGGTGCCGCCCCGAGCACGGTCGAGCCGACGGCGCCGACGCAGCAGTCCACGGCACTGCAGTCTCCCACGATCCAGACCAAGGCCAATGCCAGTGAGTCCCCGGTGCCGCACATCGGCAAGGTCTTCTTCACGCTCGGCGGCACCAACTATGTCTGCTCCGGCAACTCGGTTGCCACCGGCAACAAGAGTACGGTCACCACGGCCGGGCACTGCGTCAATGAGGGTCCCGGCGCCTTCGCCACCAAGTTCACCTTCGTCCCGGCGTACCTCAACGGCTCCGCGCCTTACGGCAAGTGGACGGCCAAGGCACTGTACGCCCCCACCCAATGGAGCGCCTCGGGCGACATGACCTACGACACCGGCTTCGCCGTGATGTCCACGCTCAACGGCCGGTACCTCAGCGACGTTGTTGGCGGTTCCGGGCTGCAGTTCAACGCCGCCCGCGGCCTGAGCTACAAGTCCTTCGGCTACCCCGCCGCGGCGCCCTTCAACGGCGAGTCCCTCAAGAGCTGCTCCGGCACCGCCACCAATGACCCCTACAACCCGCAGTTCAACACCCAGGGCATCCCCTGCAACATGACCGGCGGTTCCTCGGGCGGTCCGTGGTTCATCGGCACCAGCGCCTCGGGCTACCAGAACTCCATCAACAGCTACGGCTACGGCAGCAACTCCACCACGATGTACGGTCCGTACTGGGGCAGCGTCATCCAGCAGACCTACACCAGCGCGGCCGCGTCCTAGCCGCTCCGCTTCTCCAACCCCGGCTTCCAGTACCCCGGCTTCTGGTACCCCGGCTTCCAGTACCCCGGCGCGGGGTCACGGACGGCCTGTCTCCAGCAGTGGGGAGAGTCCGCGGTGGCCCCGCGTTGGTGTTTGCGGACGACGTCGGGCCCTCCGGGGGACATTTGGGGGGGACATGCCCTCCCCACGGGCCCAGGCCTGGACATATTCCCCAAATGTCCGGTCCTGAGCCTGAAAAATGAGCATGTCCCGCGGACCTGCCCGCCGCCGGCCCGGTCCTGGGCACAAAAAATGGACATGTCCTCCGGATAAGGGAGGACATGTCCATTCTTTGTGAGCGCCAGGGCCTAGTTGTACTCAGCCAGCAGGTTGGTTACATCTGCTGATGGGTGCTCGTCCTCCGAGTGCGCTGTGGTTGCGGCGGTGGTTGTAGAAGTCTAGCCAGCCGGTGAGGGCCTGTGTGCGGTGGTCGCTGGAGTCGTAGGCGTTCTTGTAGGCCCA